>DASXZK010000025.1:0-59960 GCA_036501965.1 Solirubrobacteraceae bacterium | reverse complement strand
TGACCAGCCGGTCGTCGATGCTTCGTCCGCGGTCGAATCGTCCCGCAGCTAGCGTGGCCCCGATGAGCGCGAGCACCTTCACGCCTGCGCCTTCCGCGGCCGAACCGCAGCCCAGCGCGACGCCGGCGTGGATCGTGCCCGCGGCGGTGCTGGTCGTGCTCGTGCTATGGGCATCGGCGTTCATCGCGATCCGCTCGGCGGCGCACTCGTTCACCCCCGGTCCGCTCGCGCTGATCCGGCTCGTGGTCGGCGCGGTCATCCTCGCTCCGGCCACGCTGCGTCCCCGTCGGCCGCTGCCACGCGGGCGGTCTCTCGGGCTCGTGCTGCTCTACGGGCTGGCCTGGTTCGGCGGTTACAACGTCCTGCTCAACGCCGGCGAGCGCCATCTCGATGCCGGGACCTCCGCGATGCTCGTCAACGTCGCACCGGTCCTGATCGCACTCGCCGCCGGCTGGCTGCTGAAGGAGGGGTTCCCCCGCAGGTTGCTCCTCGGCCTCGCGGTGGCGTTCGGCGGGGTGGTCGTGATCTCGATCGGCGACGGAACCCACCGCGGTGACGCCGCGGGCGTCTGGCTGACTCTGGGGGCGGCGGCCCTCTACAGCATCGGGGTGCTCAGCCAGAAGTTTGCGCTGCGGACGGTGCCGGCCGTTCAGGCGACATGGCTCGGCTGCACGGCCGCGGCGATCGCCGTCATGCCCTTCGCGCCGCAGACCATTCACGAGCTTGCCCACTCGCGCACGGGTGACATCCTGCTTGCGGTCTACCTTGGCGCATTCCCGACCGCCCTCGGCTTCCTGCTGTGGGCGTTCGCGCTCTCGCGCAGCACCGCCGGCTCGCTCGGATCGACCACGCTCGCGGTTCCGGCGATCGCCGTGCTCATGTCCTGGGTCCTCCTCTCGCAGCTGCCGACCGTGACGGCCGCCATCGGCGGCGCCGTCTGCCTCATCGGGGTCGTGATCGCGACCGCGCGACTGCGACCTCTGGCGGTCCGGCGTCGGTGACGCACCCCCGCCTGGACGGCCGAGTTCAGCTGATCGGGTCCGAGAGCCCGAGCGACCAGACGGCGAGCCCGTGCAACCCCAGCCGCGCGGCCAGGGCCTCGCGCAGCGCGAGCGTCCGGGTGTCCGACCACCAGACGACCGCCCCGCTGGGGAGCGTTGCCGTCCATTCCCCGACCGACGCCACCCAGCGCGCGTGCCCGCCCTGCTTGGCGACGAGCGCGCGGGCGCCCGCGTCGGAGAGCTGCTGGCGTCCGCCCGGTCCCCAGACATAGCCGTAGCCCGCGACGCCGAGATCGACCCGTGCCGCGGGGACCGAGGACTCGAGCGCTCGCACCCCGCGCGTCACCCAGCTGGTCGCGCCGACCGGACCGGGCGTCTTCTCCCATGGCCCGTGCTGGTCGTAGGCCATCAGCACGATCTGACTCACCGACTTTGCGATCCCAGCGAGGTCATAGCCGTTCGCGGGATAGGACCTCGCCGACGTCAGGTTCGACACGCACATCGTCAGTGATGCGCTCGGGCCGAGGTCGCTGCGCAGGTCAGCCAGCAGCGTCACCAGCCCGGCCGCGTCGCGCGCGTGCAGCGACTCCAGGTCGACCGAGATGCCGTTCCAGCCTTCCGACTTCACGTCGTCGCTGAGCGCCGCCGCGAGCTTCCTGATCGCAACCGCAGAACTGAGCGTCTTGTATGCGAGCGGCTCGGAGAAATCATTGATCTTGTCGGACCAGTTGCCGACCAACAGCACCGCCGGCAATCCCGCGGCGTGGGCGGCGGCGAGCTGGGCGCGGTCGCTGGCCGCCGGGGCCGAAACCGCGCCCGGCTTGCCGGTCAGGTCGACCCCGTCGACCCCGACCGACCCGAGCCCGGAGGCGTCCTGGGAGATCAGCGAGGGTGGCGACCCGTCGGACTGAAAGCCGAGGATCGGGCGCGCCGGCGACGCGGCGGGCGTCGCGCCGAGCGCGAGCGCGGCGACGCTCAGCAGGGCGGCGATCATCGCCTGCCGGCCGCCGCGCCGGTGCTGAGCGGCTTGGCGAGCCGCACCTCTGTCGCCCGCTCGGGCTCGAGCAGCGCCTCGAGCGCCGGCTCGTACGTGGGGAACGCGAGCACCGTCCCATCATGCAGGACCATCAGGAAGCGGTCGAGCGCCCGCAGGAACGCGCGGTCGTGCGAGACCGCGACGACCGTCCCGGTGAACCCCTCGAGCGCCCCTTCGAGCGCCTCGGAGGAGTCGATGTCGAGGTTGTCGGTCGGCTCGTCGAGCAGCAGCAGGTTGTGGCCCTCGAGCTCGAGCACGAGCACCTCGAGCCGGGCCTTCTCCCCGCCGGAGAGCACGTCGTAGGGGCGGCGCGAGGCGTCGGCCAGCCCGTAGCGGGCGAGCGCGCCCATCGCCGCCTGGACGCCGTTGACGTGCTGCAGCACGATCTCGAGCACCGGCCGGCCCTGCCAATCGCTGCGGGTCTGCAGCTGCGTGAAGAAGCCCGTGGACACGCGCGGGCCGAGCCGCAGCTCGCGTCCGTCCTCGCGCGCGCCCGCAAGCTCGCGCATCAGTGCCGTCTTGCCGCCGCCGTTGGGGCCGATCACTCCGATTCGCTCGCCGAAGTGGACCTCCTCCGAGAACGGGCGCACGAGCCAGTCGCCCCCGTCCGCCGCAGCGATCCCGTGGTCGCGCAGGCGGAGCACGATCCGGGCTGAGTCGCCGCCCCGGATCCGCACCATGATCGCCTGGTCGACGACCGGCGCCGGCGGCGGCCCGAGGTCGACGAACCGCTTCCAGCGGGTCTCCATCGCGTTGGCGCGCGGCGCCAGCACGTCCGAGTACTTCGCGCGCTCCTTCCAGATCCGGACCTGCTCGCGCAGCCGCTTCTCCTCCTCCTGCCAGCGCTTGACCGCGTCGCCCATCCGCTCCTGGCGGGCGCGGCGCGCCTCCGGATAGCTCGCGTAGCTCTCGCCGTGGATCCACGCTCCGTGGCCCTCGAGGGTGACGATCGAGTCGACGGCGCCGGCGAGCACCGCCCGATCGTGGGAGATCATCAGCACCGTCTTGGAGGACTGCCGGATCCGTCGCTCGAGCGATAGCTTGGCCGGCACATCGAGGAAGTTGTCGGGCTCGTCGAGCAGCAGCACGTCGGCGTCGGAGCCGAGCAGCACGTCGAGTACAAGCTGCTTGCGCTCGCCGCCCGAGAGCGTCGCCGCGGGCCGGTCGGCCAGCTCGGCGAACCCGGCGCGGACGATCCGCCGGCAGGAGCTGTCCCACTGGGCCTCCAGCTCGTAGCCGCCGAGCGCCGACCAATCGCCGATCGCCTCGCCGAGCGCCATGCCCGCGTCCATGTCGCCGCCGTCCAGCCGCCGCTCGGACTCCGCGACGCGCTCCCCGGCGCCGCGCAACGCGTGCGGGGCGAGTGCGGTGAGCAGGCCCCTGACCGTCTGGCCGGTGATGTCCAGGCCGACGTCCTGGCGCATCAGCAGCAGGCGCCCGCCGTGGACCGCCTCGCCCTCGGCCGCCTCGAGCTCGCCCGCGAGAATCCGCAGCAGCGTCGATTTGCCGACGCCGTTGGTACCCACGAGACCGGCGTGGCGGCCCGGCGCCACTCGGAACGAGACGTCCGAGAACAGCAGGTCGCCACCAGGGTGGGCGTAGGCGAGCCCGGAGACCGCGATATGCGACATGAACTCAGTCTCGCATCACTGTCGAAACCCCACCGAGATCTGACCCGAGAAGACTGAGATCTGCTACGCTCAGGCGCAGATTTTCAACCCCCACCAAAGGCAGACAACGAACATGGGAAAGACGATCGGAATCGACCTGGGCACGACCAACTCCTGTATGGCGGTGCTCGAGGGCGGCGAGCCGACGGTCATCGAGAATGCCGAGGGCGGCCGAACGACCCCGTCGGTCGTCGCGTTCACCGCGTCCGGTGAGCGCCTCGTCGGAACCGTCGCCAAGCGCCAGCAGGTGACGAACCCCACCAACACGATCTTCTCGATCAAGCGCTTCATGGGCCGCAAGGAGGCCGAGGTGCGCGACGAGGAGGCGATCGTGCCCTACAAGGTGGTCTCAGGTCCGGGCGGCGACGTCCGTGTCGAGGCTCAGGACAAGCAGTACACCCCGCCCGAGATCAGCGCGATGATCCTCGGCAAGCTGAAGGCCGACGCCGAGGCCTACCTCGGTGAGACGGTCGACGGCGCCGTGATCACCGTTCCCGCGTACTTCAACGATGATCAGCGCCAGGCGACCAAGGACGCCGGCAAGATCGCCGGACTCGACGTCAAGCGGATCATCAACGAGCCGACCGCGGCGTCGCTCGCCTATGGCCTTGAGAAGGACACCGACCAGACGATCCTGATCTTCGACCTCGGCGGCGGCACGTTCGACGTGTCGGTGCTCGAGATCGGCGACGGCGTCTTCGAGGTCAAGGCGACCGCCGGTGACAACCACCTCGGCGGCGACAACTTCGACAAGGCGATCGTCGACTGGCTCGTCAGCGAGTTCAAGAAGTCCCAGGCCATCGACCTGTCGGCCGACCCGATGGCGCTGCAGCGGCTCTACGAGGCGGCCGAGAAGGCCAAGATCGAGCTCTCCACCACCCAGGAGACCCAGATCAACCTGCCGTTCATCACGGCCGACTCCTCCGGGCCCAAGCACCTGGACATGCGCCTCACCCGCGCCAAGCTCGGCGAGCTGACCTCCGCGCTGATCGACCGCACGGTTGCGCCGGTCCGTCAGGCGCTCGACGACGCCAAGGAGAAGGGCGCCTCGACGATCGACCACGTCGTGCTCGTCGGCGGCATGACCCGCATGCCGGCCGTCCAGGAGAAGGTCAAGGAGCTCACCGGCAAGGAGCCGCACCGGGGCGTCAACCCCGATGAGGTCGTCGCCGTCGGCGCCGCCATCCAGGCCGGCGTACTCGCCGGCGACGTCAAGGACGTGCTGCTGCTCGACGTCACCCCGCTCACCCTCGGCATCGAGACCAAGGGCGGCGTGATGACCAAGCTGATCGAGCGCAACACGACGATCCCGACGCGCAAGTCGGAGGTCTTCTCGACCGCCGAGGACAACCAGCCCTCGGTCGAGATCCACGTCCTCCAGGGCGAGCGCGAGATGGCCAGCTACAACAAGTCGCTCGGCAAGTTCCAGCTCACCGGCATCCCGCCGGCGCCGCGCGGAATCCCGCAGATCGAGGTCGCCTTCGACATCGACGCCAACGGCATCGTCAACGTCTCGGCGAAGGATCTCGGGACCGGCAAGGAGCAGAAGATCGAGATCCGCTCCGGCGCCGGGCTCTCCGACGACGAGATCAAGCGGATGGTCTCCGACGCCGAGTCGCATGCCGAGGACGACAAGCGCCAGCGCGAGCTCGCCGAGGCCCGCAACACCGCCGAGAACGCGGCGTACCAGGCCGAGCGTCAGCTGACCGAGCTCGGCGATGCGGTCGACGCCTCCTCCAAGGAGGAGATCGAGTCCGCGATCAAGGCGGTCCGCGAGTCACTGACCTCCGAGGACGCCGACGACATCAAGGCCAAGGCAGATGCGCTCAACGCGGCCTTCCACAAGGTCTCCGAGGCGATGTACCAGAAGGCCCAGGAGCAGTCGGCCGGCTCTGAGGCGGGCGACGGCGCGGCGAGCAACGGCGGCTCCTCCACCGACGGCGCGAGCGCCGATGAGGAGGACGTCGTCGACGCCGAGGTCGTGGACGAGAACTAGGTCCAGCCATGACCAACTCCGAGAACAATCACCACGCCAAGGAGGGGGCTGCGGATCTCCCGCAGTCCCCGCCCGGCGCGCCCGAGGGCCACGATGCGGCGCCGGGGGGACCGGATGAGCCGCTGATCAGCGCGCGTGAGGCCGGATCGGCTGCCGACGGCGACGGCGACGGCGCCGCGGCGCCGGATCCGGCGTCCTTCACGCCGGCGGAGCTGAAGTCATTGCTCGCCCTCGCGGACAAGGCCGACGAGTACCTGAGGCTCGCCCAGCGCAAGCAGGCGGAGTTCGAGAACTACCGCAAGCGCGCCGCCCGCGAGACGATGGTCGCCCAGGAGCGCGGAGCGACGAAGCTCGCCAAGGAGCTCTTGCCCGCGGTCGACAACCTCGAGCGCGCGCTCCAGCACGCGCCCGACGATGCCGACGACCACGGGTTCGTGGCGGGCGTCAAGCACGTTCACGCCGACCTGATCGCCGCCCTGCAGCGGGCCGGGATCGAGCAGTTCTCCCCACAGGGCGAGCAGTTCGACCCCACCCAGCACGAGGCGATCGCCCAGACTCCGATCGAGGGCGCCGACCCGGGAACGGTCGTCGAGGTCTACCAGCGCGGATACCGGGTCGGGGAGACCGTGGTGCGCCCCGCGCGCGTCGTGGTCGCCGGTTAGCGCATTGGACCCCACCCACCCAGAGGACACCCATGGCTGATCGGCCCGACTACTACAAGATCCTCGGCGTCGGCAAGAACGCCTCCGAGGACGAGATCAAGAAGGCGTACCGCAAGCTCGCGCGCAAGTACCACCCGGACACCAACCAGGGCGACAAGAACGCCGAGGAGCGCTTCAAGGAGATCTCCCAGGCGCACGACGTCCTCTCCGATCCGGACAAGCGCAAGCAGTACGACCGCGCCGGCACGACGTTCGGCCAGTTCGCCAATGCCGCGAGCGGTGGCGCGAACTTTGGGGCGGGCGGGTTCGATTCCGTCAGCGGCGGCTTCGGCGACATCCTCTCCAACCTGTTCAACGGCGCCGGCCGCGGCGGCGAGGCGGGCTCGGTGCGCGGGGCGTCCGGGACGCGTTCCCGTCCGGCCCGCGGGCGCGACCTCGAGACCGAGGTCTCGCTGACCTTCGATCAGGCGGTGGGCGGCGCCCAGGTGTCGCTCACCGTGCCGACCTCTCAGCCGTGCCCCACGTGCAGCGGCACCGGCGCCAAGCCGGGCACCGCGCCCCGCGTCTGCCCGGTGTGCAACGGCACCGGCATGGAGGCGCAGAGCCAGGGGATCTTCTCGATGTCCCAACCGTGCTCCAACTGCCACGGTCAGGGGACGGTGATCGACGACCCATGCCCGACCTGCCATGGCTCGGGCGCGCAGCGCTCGGTCCGCAAGCTTCGCGCGAACATCCCTGCCGGCGTCAAGGACGGCAGCCGCATCCGGCTCGCCGGCAAGGGTGAGCCTGGGTTGCGCGGCGCGGACCCGGGCGACCTCTACGTGATCACGCGCGTCGCCGACTCCTCGGTGTTCAAGCGCAGCGGGGACAACCTCGAGGTCGAGGTCCCGCTGACGATCCCCGAGGCGCTGCTTGGCGGGATCATCGAGGTGCCGACGCTCAAGGGGTCCAAGCGGCTCAAGGTCTCGCGCGGGACCAAGTCCGGTTCGGTGCAGCGTCTGCGCGGTGAGGGCCCGCCGAAGCTCTCGGGCAAGGGCCGTGGCGACATCCACTATCGCTTCGTGCTCGACGTCCCCGCGTCGCTCACCTCCGAGCAGACCGAGATCGTCGAGCGGCTCGCGCAGACGATGAAGGACGTCGACCCCCGGGCGCGCCTGTTCGCCGAGGCCTCCCGCGACGGCGGCTCTGACGACACCCGTGCGAAGGCGGCCGCGTGATGGCGCGCCGCATGCGCACGGAGACGCGCATCGAGGTCTCCTCCGATCGTGGCGTGTTCATGATCTCGGTCGCCGCCGAGCTCGCCGAGATGCACCCCCAGACGTTGCGGATGTACGAGGCGCGCGGGCTGATCGAGCCCAAGCGCTCGCCGAAGGGCACCCGCCTCTACTCCCATAAGGACGTCGACCGGCTGCGCCGCATCCAGGAGATGACGGCCGAGCTCGGGATGAATCTCGCCGGAGTCGAGCGCGTGTTCGAGCTCGAGGAGCAGCTCGACTCGATGGCCCGCAAGGTGGCGACGCTCGAGAAGCGCGCCGCTCAGCTCGGGGCCGAGGTCGCCCGCCTGGAGGCGCTGCGCCGAGAGCTGCGGGCGGAGATCGTCCCCTACGAGCGCGGTGGCGCGCTCGTGCGGCAGTCGGACCTCGTCCGTCACGCACCCGGATTCGGGGCCCAGTCGCGAACCTCTGGCTGAGCCGTCCACCCGGCCTTGGTTCCCGAAACCCCGTTTCCCGGTCCGAAGGAAGGGTAGAGATCCTCAACATTGAGTAGCTCCGGGACGAGGAGACGGGGATCGTGGATGGCGTATTGGCCGAACCGACGCACGGCAGCGTCGAGTTGGACGGCGTTCGAACCACGCGACGGGACGCGCTCGCGCGGTGGCTTAGACCGGTCGGCGCGGCCGGCGTGGTGGCCGGCGCAGGTGCCGCCGGCGCGACGGTCGCGTTCGCGCGTGGCTCGTCCGCACTGACCCGTCGGGACCGAGAGGTCCTGGGGTTTCTGGCCGGCCTCGAGCGGCTGGAGTCCAGCTTCTATGCCGCAGCGCTCAGCGCCGGCAAGCTGACCGGCGAGCCGCGCCAGTTCGCGCAGACCGTCGGCCGAGAGGAGCGCTCCCACCTGCGCGACCTGGTCGACCTGCTCGGCGGCCATGGCCCCTTCGCTGGCCATCATCGGTTCGACCGCGCGGTGGCGTCGAACGCCTCGTTCGTCGCCGCGGCGGCGACTCTCGAGGACACGGTGGTCGCGGCCTACAACGGCCAGGCCGAGAACGTGACCCGGCGGACGCTCGCGCGGATCGCCCGCATCATGTCGGTCGAGTCCCGGCATGCGGCCTGGGCTCGCGGCCTGGCCGGCACGCTCCCCGCGCCGGTCGCCGCTGACGCAGCGATGGACGCCGATGCCGCGATGAAGGCCCTGCGTCCGCTCGTCGGCGGCAGGTCATGAGCGCCAAGCGACCGCCCACGGCGACGGGCATCCTCAGCCACTGCGTATTCGACGCCGATGGCGCCCTGAGCGACACCGCGGGGCGGCTGGCGACGCGCGGCCAGTTCCTGCGCCGCGGCGGGCGCGTGCTCGCCGCCGGGGCCGTCGGCGGCGCCGGTCTGGCTCTCGGCGGGGAGCTCGTCCCGGGCTCGGCGCACGCCCGCAGCGAGCGTGAGGACCTGGCGATCCTCAATTTCGCGCTTGCGCTCGAGTACCTCCAGGCGTCGTTCTACACCGAGGCGGAGCGCGTTGGCGCACTGCGTGGGCCGCTCGCTCAGCAGGCCAGGGTGGTCGGCTCCCACGAACGCGCGCATGTGACGGCGCTGCGCGCCCAATTGGGTCGGCACGCGATCGCGCGCCCTCGCTTCGACTTCCGCGGGACGACCGACGACCCGAAGTCGTTTCGCTCGACGGCCGTCGCGCTCGAGGACTTGTCGGTCGGCGCCTACAAGGAGCAGTTGCCTCGCATTCACTCCAGCCGCTACCTGGCCGCTGCGGTCGCCATCCAGTCCGTCGAGGGGCGTCACGCGGCGTGGATCCGGCGACTGGCCGGAATCGTTCCCGCCGAGAACGCGTTCGATGAGCCCGTTACCGATCGTCGCACCGTTCGGCTGGTCAACGCGACCCGTTTCGTGAGCCTCAAGGTGCCTCACACCACCTCCAAGCGTTCGCCTTCGTTTACGGGGTAGGCGGATGAACCGGCGTGGATGGGTCGTGCTCGCGATCTTGCTGATCGTGGTGGCGTGCGCGGTGACCCTGTGGCCTCGCGGACCCCGGGCGAGCGGCGAACAGGGTTCGGCCAGGAGCTCTTCCCGTGCCACTCAGGGGTCGCTCGCGGCGCTGCCACAGCCCTCGAAGGGTTTCGCGATCCCGCACCCACGGCTGCTCCGGAACGGCGCGGGGGTCACCCGGTGGGCGCCGGTGCTCGACGCGGTCGAGGCGCGCGAGCGTCCGACCGGCTCGAGCCCTGGGGTCGTCCGCGTCGGGACGCGTACGCCCGAGGGGACGACCAACCTCGTCGTCGTGATCGGCGAGGCCGTCCGCCGCGGGGTGACCTGGGTCCACGCGCGCGTTGCGGTCCTGCCCGACGCACGCACCGGCTGGCTGCCACGGAGCGCCCTCGGCGGTTGGCAGTTCGTGATGACACACCTTGTGATCAACCGCGCCCAACAGACGCTCACGCTTTTCCGCGGCGGCCGGGTCGCATACCGCGCACGGGTCGGGGTCGGAAAGCCGAGCACCCCGACGCCCGCCGGTCAGTTCTACATCCGCGACAGGCTCACCCGGTACGCCAGCCCGGAATATGGCCCGCTCGCGTTCGGAACGAGCGCGCGCTCGCCCTACGAGACCGACTGGCCGGCCGGCGGGTTCATCGGCATCCACGGCACCGACCAGCCCGGCCTGATCCCGGGGCGGATATCGCACGGGTGCATCCGGTTGCGTAACTCGGCGATCCGCGCACTCGGCCGCTTGCTGCCGATCGGCACTCCGGTGACGATCACATGAGGCGGCCGGTTCTCGTGGTCGTGTGGCTCTTCCTGGCCGTCGCGGTGGCTCTCGGGGCGCCCGCGCCACAGGCGTTCGCCGCCGGTGCGTCGACGACCCGGGCCACGACGACGCCGTCGCTCACGCGGAGCTTTCCGCTCGGCCGCCATCGCCTCCATCGTTCCGCTGCGGCCGGCTCCGGGTCGGCGCCGGTCGGGCATGTTCCGCCGTCACCGACGGACCCGGCCTCGCGGTCGTCTCAGCCGGCCAGGTCGGTGACGTCCGGCCCGTCGGTGGCGTGGATCCTGATCCTGCTCGGAGCGATCGGCCTCACCGCCGTGGTGAGCTGCACCGTGCAGCGACGCGTCATGAGACGCGCGGCACTGGGCACACGCACGGTCAGCGAGCCCCCGGTCGCGCAGGCGACCGCGGACGCGTTGCCTGAGCCCGACCCGGTGAAGTTCCTCCTCTATCAGGACAACGGCGGCGGTTACTACTGGACGATCGTTGACGGCGGCGGCGACGTGCTCGCGCGCTCGGTCGGCTTCGCCTCCTACCCAGAAGCCAATTACACCGCGGACATGGTGCACCGCGCCGCCGGCACCGCCATGTTCGAGAACCGCACCGGTACCTCGCCACCGGGCAGACCGCTCGCCTCCGCCGATGGAGAATCAGACGGAGACCAAGCGGATACCGAGCCTCCGTCGGAGTCGGACGGCAGCGTCAGCCGGGAGGAGGTGACCCGACGGGCCAGGGCCACCCGCGCGTGGCCCGCGGGCTCCTCGAGCACCCCTGGAGGTCGTCGCCGATGAGCGCTCGAACGTCCGCGTCGATGGCTCCGAGCGAACCGCCGGGCGCTTGATCGATCCGCCGCTGCCGACAGGCCGACCGCGGCTGACCGCCGACCCCGTGTGCGACCATGGATCGATGCGCAGGGGAATCCGACTGTTGTGGGCGCTCATCGTGCTCACGGTGATTCCCGCGGTGGCGCAGGCTCGCACCACGACGCCGGCACGAGGCGCGACCGTGCAGCGCGTCGGCGGCGCGGCGACCACGCGGACCATCGCGCTCGAGTTCCCGCTCGCCGTGAACGGACGTGGCCTCGCGCGCTTTG
Source organism: Solirubrobacteraceae bacterium (assembly GCA_036501965.1). Taxonomy (GTDB): domain Bacteria; phylum Actinomycetota; class Thermoleophilia; order Solirubrobacterales; family Solirubrobacteraceae; genus Palsa-465. The sequence goes on along the minus strand of DASXZK010000025.1, from coordinate 48,518 downwards.
CGAGCGCCGTCTCGACGCCCGGCTCGACGGAGTACGGCCGCTACGCGTCGATCCCGTGGCTGTCGCGCCACTTCGGGGCATCGTCGGCGACCCGTCGACGCGCGCTCGCCTGGCTGCACGCCCACGGCGCCGACCAGGTACGGATCGATCGCACGGGGCTGTTCGCCGACGCGACGATGCGCGTCGGGCGGGCCGATCGGCTGTTCGGCGCCTCACTGGCGCGCTTCCACGCCGATGCGACCTCGGCGAGCAGTGCGTACGACTTTGTTGCGCCGGCCACGGAGGCTCGAGTCCCCAGAGCGCTCCGCGGCGTCGTGACGGGCGTGATCGGGCTTGACACCCGGCCGCTGTCGAACATGGGGCCGGTGCGAGCGTCGGCCGCCGCGCGTCACCGGGCCTACCGGACCGCGGCCGGCGCACGGTTCGCCCGGGAGGTGACACCGGTGCCGAGCTCCGGGTACGCCGCCCGCTCGGGGAGCCCCGCGGGGTGTCCCACCGCGGTCGCCGGTCCCGGCTTCACCCCCAACCAGTATCTCGCTGCCTACGGCTACCAGCCGCTGCAGGCGGCCGGGTTCGCCGGGCAGGGCGAGCGCGTGGCGCTGATCGAGATCGACGGCTTTCGCACGAGCGACGTGCGGGCGTTCGCCGCCTGCTTCGGGCTGGCCACGCCTCCGATCGACGCGTTCCGCGTGCGGATCCCCCACCAGCTCGCCGCCGGGGGCGAGGCGACGCTCGACCTGGAGCTGCTCGACGCTGCCGCCCCGGGCCTGAAGGAGATCGATGTCTACGAGTCGCAGGCGACCGCCTCCGACGTGCTGCGCGCGCTCACGGACGCGCTCGCCACGCGCGGCCGCAAGCCCGATGTGATCTCCGCCTCGCTCGGCACCTGCGAGGCGGACGTGCGGGCCGCGATCGGCACCGCCGGGATGCAGACGGTCGAGCAGACGCTGCAGCTCGCGGCCGCCACCGGCGTCTCGGTGCTCGCCGCCAGCGGTGACACCGGCTCGACCGGCTGCCTGTCGAGCAAAGGCGCGCCCCTCGACACGCTCGGCGTCGACTTCCCGGCCTCCTCCCCCTGGGTGACGGCTGTCGGCGGCACCAACCTCACGCTCAGCTCCGTCAACACGATGGCCGACCCGGCGACCAACCAAGTCGTCTGGAACGACGAGCCGACGCTCGCCGGCGCCGCCGGCGGCGGCACCTCGCTGTTCCCACGCCCGAGCTACCAGAACGGCGTGCAGACCTCCTCGCGTCGCCAGGTCCCGGACGTCTCGATGCTCGCCGATCCGCTGCCTGGCTACGAGATCTACTGCACCGCGACGACCAACTGCGTCTCGGCCACCCAGCCGGACCCCTGGATCGCCTTCGGCGGCACGAGCGCCGCCACGCCGCTGCTCGCGGGAGGGATCGCGCTCGTCGATCAGGACCTCCGCGTCCACGGCCAGGAGAACCTCGGCTTCGTCAACCCGCTGCTCTATTCGACCGCGCGAACCACGACCGCGACGAGCACTCTGTCCGACGTCGTCAGCGGCTCCAACGACATCAGCGCCCAGCTGTTCGGCCGCGCGCTCGGTTGCTGCAGCGCCCGCGCCGGCTATGACGAGGCATCGGGCCTGGGCAGCGTCAACCTCGCCGGCCTCGACGCCGCCGCCCGCGCTCGAGTCGCCAAGCAGGTCGTCGTCGGGCTCACCATCCCCGCCCAATCGCGGCCGGCCGCGGCGGGCCACCTGCTGGCGACCGTCTCCTGCACCACCGAGTGCCTGATGGGCGCCTACGCCCAGATCCAGATCGGCAACTCCAGCAAACCGCTCACCGCCTACTCGACCGCCTACGAGCTCATCACCAAACGGCGGCACACGGTCGAGATCCCCCTCAACGGCACCCAGCAGAGCGCCGTCACAACCGCGCTCGCCCAGCACCAGCGCGTAGTGGCGACGATCCACGGCGCGATCATCGACCTGAGCGGCGAGATCGTGCGCCAGACGGCGGGGAAGACGCTCACGCTCACGGGGTGACCCGCTGCGGCGTTCCGGGCGGTCGTGAGGTAGCGCCCGTCGTCATCAGTCACCCGGCGCCCGCGCGCCGGGTCCGCACCAGCCACCTCCACACGTGGGACGGCGTGCTATGCCGCATGGCACAACTGCCCACGCGTCATCTGGCCGACGCCGCGCGGGATGCCGTGCCATGCGGCATAGCACGGCTGACCACGCATCACACCCCCCGAGCGCCGTCCACTCGGTCCGCCAGATTCAGTCTTGAAAGCCCACCGCGATCGTGCGATAATCTCAGTCAATCAGACTAAGATCTTGAACCTGACAGACTGAGAACCGCTTATGCAACCAGACCGTTTCACCATCAAGTCCCAGGAGGCGCTCCAGGCCGCCCAGCGGCTTGCCGACGAGCGGCACAACCCCCAGACGACGCCCGAGCATCTGCTTGCGGTGCTGCTCGAGCAGAACGAGGGGATCGTTTCGCCGGTGCTGCGCAAGCTCGGCGTCGAGCCGGGCACGGTGCGCCAGGCGCTGCAGGCCCGCCTGCAGTCGCTGCCCGTCGCCCGCGGCTCCGCCAACAGCGAGCCGGCGGGTGGCTCCACCGAGCTGGCGGCCGTGCTGCGCGCGGCCGAGAACGAGATGCGCGAGCTGGGTGACGAGTACGTCTCCACCGAGCATCTGCTGCTTGCGCTCACCAACGCGACGACCGGCACCAGCCCCGGTGCGGGCTCCGGCGCCGGCGAGGTCCTGCGCGAGCTCGGTGCCGAGCATGACGCGCTCAAGCAGGCGCTCAGCGAGGTGCGCGGCTCGCATCGCGTTACCGACCAGAGCCCCGAGGACAAGTTCCAGGCACTTGAGAAGTACGGCCGTGACCTCACCGAGGCGGCGGCCGCCGGCAAGCTCGACCCGGTGATCGGCCGCGACGATGAGATCCGCCGCGTCATCCAGGTGCTGAGCCGCCGCACGAAGAACAACCCGGTGCTGATCGGCGAGCCCGGCGTCGGCAAGACGGCGATCGCCGAGGGCCTTGCCCAGCGCGTCGTCTCCGGCGACGTGCCGGAGGGCCTGCGCGACCGCCGCGTCGTCTCACTCGACGTCGGCTCGCTGATCGCGGGCGCCAAGTACCGCGGCGAGTTCGAGGATCGGCTGAAGGCCGTCCTGAAGGAGATCGAGGACGCCGACGGCACGGTGATCCTGTTCATCGACGAGTTGCACACGATCGTCGGCGCGGGCGCCTCCGAGGGAGCGGTCGACGCCGCCAACCTGCTCAAGCCGATGCTCGCCCGCGGCGAGCTGCGCGCGGTCGGCGCGACCACGCTCGACGAGTACCGCAAGTACATCGAGAAGGACGCCGCGCTGGAGCGCCGGTTCCAGCCGGTGCGCGTCGGCGAGCCGTCGGTGCAGGACACGATCGCGATCCTGCGCGGTCTGAAGGAGCGCTACCAGGTCCACCACAAGGTCCGGATCCAGGACTCCGCGCTCGTCGCAGCCGCAACGCTCAGCCACCGCTACATCGCCGACCGCTTCCTTCCCGACAAGGCGATCGACCTCGTCGACGAGGCCGCCTCGCAGATCCGGATGGAGATCGACTCCAAGCCGACCGAGATCGACGAGGTCGACCGGCACATCATGCAGCTGGAGATCGAGCTGCAGTCGCTCGGCGAGGACTCCGACGACGACGCCGGCACTGCCGCGCGCCGTGAGGAGCTCGAGCGCGCGCTCGCCGAGGAGCGGGAGCGCTCGGACGCGATGCACGCCGAGTGGCAGCGCGAGAAGGAGTCGCTCGGTGCCGTCGCCGACATCCAGGAGCAGCTCGAACAGGCCCGGATGGAGCTCGAGCGCGCCCAGCGTGAGGCCGACCTCGGCCGTGCCGCCGAGCTGCAGTACGGCACGATTCCGGACCTCGAGAAGCGCCTGGCCGCCGCCGAGACCGCCGAGGCGGAGGCCGCCGCCGGGGTCACCACCGACGGTCTGAGTCACGGGCCGAGGTTCCTCAAGGACGTCGTCGACGCAGAGGACGTCGCTGAGATCGTCGGCAAGTGGACCGGGGTGCCGGTCACGCGCCTGATGGAGGGCGAGATCGAGAAGCTCGTCCACATGGAGGAGCGCCTGCACCAGCGGGTGATCGGCCAGCAGGAGGCGATCGAGGCCGTGTCCGCGGCGCTGCGGCGCTCGCGTGCCGGGCTGTCCGATCCCGAACGCCCGATCGGGACGTTCCTGTTCCTCGGCCCGACTGGCGTCGGCAAGACCGAGCTCGCCCGCGCGCTCGCCGAGTTCATGTTCGACACGACCGAGGCGATGGTCCGGATCGACATGTCCGAGTACATGGAGAAGCACTCGGTCAGCCGTCTGGTCGGCGCGCCCCCCGGTTATGTCGGGTACGAGGAGGGTGGCCAGCTCACCGAGGCGGTCCGCCGCCGGCCCTACTCCGTCGTCCTGCTCGACGAGGTCGAGAAGGCTCACCCGGACGTGTTCAACGCGCTGCTGCAGGTGATGGACGACGGACGGCTCACCGACGGGCAGGGTCGCACGGTGTCATTCAAGAACGTCGTGCTGATCATGACCTCGAACATCCCGGACGGACGGATCGGAGCCGAGAGTCACTTCCGCCCCGAGTTCATCAACCGCCTCGACGACATCGTCGAGTTCGAGCCGCTCACCCGCGAGCAACTGGGCGAGATCGTCGAGCTGCAGGTGGCGATCGTCAGCCGCCGGCTCGCCGAGCGGGGGATCGCGATCGAGCTCACCGACGAGGCCCGCACGTTGCTCGGCAACCTCGGCTACGACCCGACCTACGGCGCGCGGCCGCTCAAGCGGGTCATCCAGAAGCGCCTCGTCGACCCGCTCGCGCTCGCGCTCCTGGAGGGTCGCTTCGTCGCTGGAGACACCGTCAAGGTCGGCGCCGCCGAGGGCGAGCTCGCATTCGAACACGTCGCGGTCGAGGACCCGGCGGTCGCAGTCTGATCGGAGCTGGGCATCTCAGTGCGCTGGGTCGGCACTGAGATGCCCAGCCTCCGGATCGAGCCCGCGGCCGGGAGAGAGGGGCGGCCTGCGGGGGCGACGGCCGGGAGCAGGACCGGCCGTGCGCACATCTTGGCAGCCGCTGGCATGCCAGATGTTGTCCTAAAGTAACCGCATGGCCACCACCTCGTCCGGGCGAACGGCCGGCGGCGCCACCTCGGCCGGACAGCGCCCGGTCTCGGCGACGACGACTGCCTACCGGTTCGCCAAGGCGCGGCTGCTTGACGGCCGCTTTCCCGCCGGGCAGTTGCTCTCCGAGAATGAGATCGCGCGGGAGCTCGGGATCAGCCGCACGCCGGTGCGCGAGGCATTCCTGTTGCTCGAGGCCGAGGGGTTGCTCGAGCTCTATCCGCGCCGCGGCGCGCTCGTCACCCCGATCTCCCCGACCGAATCCGACGACCTGCTGGAGGCGCGACTGCTCACCGAGGGCCACTGCGCCGCGTCGGTGACCGCGCCTGATCCGACTCTCGACGTGGCGCTCGCGGAGGCGATCGCGGCCCAGGAGGAGGCCGTTGGCGACGGGGCCATGGAGAGCCACATCTTCACCGTCGCGGACCGCGATTTCCACCGGGCGATCGTCGCGGCGCACGGTAACGAGATCCTCACCCGCCAGTACGACGCGCTGCGAGACCGCCAGCAGCAGATCTCCGCGATCGCTGTCGCCCGCAGTCGGGAGCGCATCCTGCAGTTCATCGCCGAGCACCGCGAGATCGCCGCCGCGTTCGCCGCCGGCGACGGAGAGCGTGCCCGCGTGCTGATCGAGGAGCACCTGCGCCTCGCGTACGAGATGGCCCGCGCCGCCCGCCGCTGAGGGCATGCCGGCGCCCGAGGAGATCACGCGCAACCACGACTCCGCTCCCGACGAGGATCCGTGGGTCGTCCGTCCGCCGGCCGAGGAGGTCGTCTCGATCGTCGCCTACGACCCACGCTGGCCGGATCGCTACGCGGCGCTCGCCGCCGAGATCCGTGCCGCGCTCGGTGCGCACGCACTTCATCTCGAGCATGTCGGCTCCACGTCGGTCCCCGGCCTCGCCGCCAAGGACGTGATCGACATCGACCTCACCGTCGCCGATCCGCGCGCCGAGGACGTCTACCTCCCGCTGCTCGAACGCCTCGGCTACGTGCTCACGGTCCGTGAGCCGAGCTGGCATGAACACCGGGCCCTGCGCCATGCCGAGCCGCGCGCCAACCTGCACGTGTTCGGCCCCGACTGCCCGGAGACGATCCGCCACCGCATGTTCCGCGATTGGCTCATCACCCAGCCCGCCGACCTTGCTCTGTATGCAGAAGCGAAGCGCGCGGCCATTCCCGGCGGAGGCTCGGTCATGGACTACAACCGGCGCAAGGAGGCCGTGATCCGGGAGATCTACGACCGGCTGTTCCGCGCCGCCGGGCTGCTCTGATCAGCCCCACAGCCCGAGCCGGTCGCGCCAGTACTCGGTGAGGAACACCCCGTCGGGGTCGAGCTGTGAGCGCAGCGCCAGGAACTCCTGCCAGCGTGGGTAGCGGGCGGCGAGCAGGTCGACCCAGCGCCGGTCGGACGGTGAGGAGGCGGGGATCTCCTTTCCCCAGTGCAGGCGGAACGGGATTCCCTGCTCACGCAGGAGCTCCCAGAACTGCGGGAAGAACCGCTCCAGCGGGTCCTCGGCGTTGTCGGCGAACCAGTACACGTCGAGCCTGAGCGCGCCGCCTCGCCACTCATCCTCGGTGTTGCTGTGTCCCGGGTGAAGCCAGCCCGTCGCGCTCGGCGCCCCGTACAGCTCGTAGGCGAACAGGCCGGTGCGGTGGTAGGACTCGCGCGCCGCCGACGGCGCGGCGAAGTACGCGCGCACGATCCGCAGAAGCTCGGCGGCGCGCCCCAATGGCACCCACAGCTCGGTGAAGCGACAGCCGAGCAGCACGTCGCTGGCCTGGTTGTCCATCGGAAGCCCCTGCCACGACCAGTCGCGGAACGACTGAGGCTCGCCGCGCCGCATGCCGGGCTTGTGCTCGTCGAGCGGGAGCACGCGGTCCAGCGCGGCGGGGACCACCCACGGAAGCGCACCACGCAGCGCCGGTGCAAGCAGGGCCCAGAGCGGCGCCCCATCGCCGACCGCCCGCAGCAGCCGGGGCAGCAGCCGCACGAGCCGGCGGCGCCGTGGCGTGAGCCGGCCGGCGTCCGCCAGGCGGTCCAGCGCACCGGAGACGTGATCGGCGTTGCGACGCAGCAGATCCCGCGCCCGCCGCGGATCTCCGAGGTTGCCGAAGATCACGAACAGCATGCTGAACAGCGCCTCGCCGAGCACCGGGTAGCGGGTGAACTCCTCGTAGCGGGTGGGACGGAACCCGGGCTGCACGTCAGTGCGCTGCGCCTGCCACACGATCAGCCGCTCGGCGCCGCGCTGCGGCCACCACTCGATCCGGGCGTACTCGGCGCGGGTGAGGAACGCGGCCAGCGACAGCCGCTCCCCGTCGTCCGGCCCCTCGAGGTCGAGCTCCGCGCCGGCCAGGTCGACGATCGCCTCCTGCCCGGCGATCGTGAACAGCGACTCGCAGCGCAGGGTGACCTCCGTGATCACGCCGAGCAGACCGAGGCTCGGCAGGACGGCCGGGAGCCCTCGCACGCCGTCCCCCCCGGAGAACACCTGTGGCTCTCCGCGCCCATCGATCAGGCGCACCTCGACGACGTGGTCGAGCAGCGAGTGCTGCAGCGAGCCGCCCGCGGAGGCGGTCGCCAGGAACCCGCCGAGCGTCTGATGGGTGATCCCACCCGTCGAGCCGAGCGTCCACCGCTGCTCCGCGGCCAGTCGGTGCAGGAGCGACGAGGCGAGGCTCCCCTCCGAAGCGGGCGCCGACGGATCTCGCCCCAGATGGATGCCGGCCTGTGCTCGCACCAGGCGCTCCTCCGCGTCGACGACGTGCAGATCCCGCATCCGGTCGAGCGACAGCACAAGGTCCCCGTCCCCGTCGCCGGCCGCCGTTCCGGGCGGCGCGTGACCCGCGCCGCGAACCCTCAGCCGGCGCCCGGACGCCGCAGCGAAGCCGACCGCCTCGGCGACGGCGCGCTCGTCGACAGGGTGGACGCGGCCATCCGCGCCGCGCTCGGGCGAGAGATGCACACGCTCAGGCTAGGAGCGCAAGGGCGGACTCAGCGGTCGGCCACCGCGGCGAACACCGCGCCGAACGCGGCGTTGTCGGCGAGCTGGGGACCGAGCGGCAGCGCGGCGAGCCGCGGGGAGAACCGGCGGGCGAGGACCGAAAGGTTTACCCACCCGATCACGAGTCCGGCGAGTGTCCCCCACGCGACCGATCTCCGCGACGGCAGCGTGGCGCCCAGCGCCTCGCCGACCACGAGCGAGATCACGCCGTGCACCACCCCGCCGCGCCACAATCCCGGGCGCCCGGGCGGGACGAGCGATCCGATCGCGCGGGTCGCCTCCACGCCCGAGGACAGGGCCTCGCCAGGCGAGGAGCGAAAGACAGTCCAGGTTGTCGACGGCACTCCGCTCAATACCGAGGCGACCGCGGCCGCCTGCCAGATTCGTCGCTGCGTGCGTCTCGGCACGCAGCCGACGCTAGTCCTCGACGGTGACGAGGTCGCTGTCCTCGACCGCGCCGGCAATCCGCTCCAGCGCGCCGGACATCGTCGCCTCGCTCTGACGAGTGGAGTCGCGCTGCTCGACGACGGTCTGCTCGATCCGGTGCGTCGCGTCATCGACGGTGGCGAGCGTCTCGCTCGTCTGCTGGACCGCCGCCACGACCGACGCGCCGTGCTCGTCGACCTGAGCCATGTGGCCGAGAACCCGTTCGGCGGCGAGACCGGCCTCGTCGGCGAGATGGCCCACGTCGGCGGCGACGACCGCGAATCCGCGACCCTGCTCGCCGGCCCGGGCGGCCTCGATCGAGGCATTCAAAGCGAGCAGACGCGTGCGGCGAGCGACCGCGGAGATCTCACGGGTCACATCGGCAGCGGCCTCAGTGGTGCGCTGCAGCGCGAGGCTCGACTCGACCGCCTCCTCGACACTGCTACGGGCGACGCCGGCGGCCTCGACGGTCTCGGCGGCGATCGCGTCGATGGTGTCGCTGGAGCGGGCGAGCGCGGCGAACGACTGCTCGATCTCCTGCAGCGCTTCATGGGCGGCGACGGCGCTGCGACGGCGCGCCTCGCGGGCGGCCTCGACGCCGGCCTGCTCGGCCTCCAGCGCCGCCTGATGGCGCTCGCGCTCGGACTCCTCCTCGAGCTCGGCGAGCTCGGCTGCGCGGCGGGCCTCGGCGTCCAGCGCGGCCTTGGCATCGGCATCGCGCTCGGCTGCGCGGCGAGCCTCCGCGTCGGCCTCGGCGGCTGCTGCCTCGGCGCGCTCGTGCTCGGTGGATTCCTGCCGGGCCGCCATCTCGGCGAGTAGCCCGTTGACGCTCTCGGCAAGCGGCGCGAGGTCGCGGGACGCCGCCTGCACCTCGCTGCCGGTGGCGGCGGCCTCGCCGACCGCACGCCGGAAGGCGCCGTTGCGGCGGCGGATCGCGGTCTGCTGGGCGAGCACCGAGACGAGCAGCAACAGCAGCCCGAGCACGCTGACGATCAGCGCGATCCGGGTGGTGCTGGAGAGCGCGACCTGGTGGATCGGGCGCGGGAAGGCGACGACCAGGTGCAGCGGACTTCCGCCCTCGACCGACGGGGCGGTGACGATCAGGTCGATCCGGTGCGGCCCGGAGAGGCGGGTCTGTACGTGCAGGGTTCCGAGCGCGCTCGCCAGCGGCGTCGCGCGACCGCTCGTGGCCGCCTGGGCGACCGACACCGACAGACCTGAACGCTTTCCGAGGGCGCGCGCGCCGGCGGCGTCGAGCGACTTCAGGCCGACCAGCGTGCCGCCGGCAGGGCCTGCGCCGCTGGTGTGGACGATCGCCGCCGAGCAGAAGATGTCGTGCGTCGTGCCGGCGCTGAGCACGCCACAGGAGACCGCTCCGCCCTTCGCCGAGCGGCTGAGCAGCACCGGCCGGCGCGCGAGGGCGACGGCGAGGCTCGAGGACACGGGCAGGTAGCCGGTGCCGCGCGCATTGATCGGGCCACCGGTGATGACCTTGCCGTGGTCGTTGAGCGCGATGACCGCGCTCAGGTCGTATTCGCGCATCTGGCTCGCCGGCAGCAGCGAGTTCATCGAGCCTGTCTGATCGGCGCGGACGGCGCCCAGCATCGCGCTCCACTCGCCCTCGGTCGAGATGATGTTGGCCGCGAGCGTCCGCTCGTAGCCCAGCGTGGTCGCGACACGGGCGGCCTGGCCGCGGGCCTGATTGGACTCGAGACGGTCGAATGTCCCCGTCATCGTCGAGTGGAGCACGAGGTAGGCGACGAACACGAGCGCGACGAATGCTCCGCCGATCCAGGTGAATTCGCTGGACGCGATACGACGGGAAACTGTTCTGATGGGCACGGTCGGGTCTATCGGCGGAAACTTGTCCAGGTTTACCGTCGGTCACAAACGCCCGCCTGCCGGAAGCCCGATCGGCGGCCGACCCCGCGATCGGGTACAACCGGTCCAGACAGCGAGGAGGGAGTCCGCCTGATGCCGACCTACATCATGCTCACCAAGCTGACTCCCGAGGGAGTCCAGACGATCAAGAACAACCCGGGACGGATCCGCGAGGTCAATCGGGAGATCGAGTCACTGGGTGCGACCGTCACCGCCCAGTGGGCGACGCTCGGCGAGTACGACTTCGTCAACGTGATCGAGGCCGACTCGGCGGAGGCTATCGCCCGGGTTTCGCTCGAGCTCGGCTCCCGCGGCACGAGCCGCTACGAGACGCTCACCGCGATCCCGATCGATGACTTCATCGGGGCGATGTAGTTGACCGAGGCCCCCACCGTGCTCGTGCTCGGGGGCGGCGCCCGCGAGCACGCGATCCTCCGTGCGCTCACGCGCTCGCAGCAGCAGCCGCGACTCGTGTGCGCTCCGGGGAACCCGGGGATCGCCCGCGAGGTGGAGGTGATCGCGGCGCTCGACCCGTGCGACCCGGAGGCGGTGTGTGCGCTCGCTGGGGCGCGCGGTGTCTCGCTTGTCGTCGTCGGCCCCGAGGCTCCGCTCGTCGCGGGCGTCGCCGACGCCCTGACCGCCGCCGGCATCCCCTGCTTCGGCCCCGGTCGCGAGGGTGCCCGTCTGGAGGGCTCCAAGGCGTTCTGCAAGGAGGTGATGATCGCCGCCGGCGTGCCGACCGCCGCCTACTCGGTCGTCACCGACCCTGAGGAGGGACTGGCGGCGATCGAGCGCTATCCGGTCGTCATCAAGGCCGATGGCCTGGCCGCGGGCAAGGGCGTGATCATCGCCGCCGACGAGACGCAGGCCCGCGCCGCGCTCGACGACCTGCTCGTCTCCCACCGCTTTGGCACCGAACGGGTCGTCGTCGAGGAGTGCCTGGTGGGGGAGGAGCTCTCATTGCTTGCACTCTGCGACGGCGAGAGTGCGCTGCCGCTCGCCTCCGCGCAGGACTACAAGCGCATCTTCGATGGCGACGAGGGCCCGAACACCGGGGGCATGGGGTCCTATTCACCGGTCCCCGGGGTCGGGGACGAACGCGCTCATGCGATCTGTGCCGCCGTCCATCAGCCCGTGCTGGACGAGCTTGCGCGCCGCGGCATCCCGTTCCACGGTGTGCTCTATGCGGGATTGATGATGACTGCGGACGGGCCGAAGGTGCTCGAGTTCAACGTCCGCTTCGGCGACCCCGAGACCCAGGCGATCCTGCCCCGCCTACGCACGGACCTGCTGGCGCTGATGGAGGCGGCGACCCGGCCCGGAGGCCTCGGCGAGGCTGCCGCACGGGGCCTGGACTGGGATCCGCGGACCGCCGTCACCGTCGTGCTCGCCTCGGCGGGCTACCCCGAGTCCTCGCACAGCGGCGATCGGATCTCGGGCCTTGAGGAGCTCGATACCCCGTCCGGGGCACAGGGCGGTCAGGTCGAGGTGACCCACGCCGGGACGGCCTCGGCCGAGGACGGCGCGATCGTCACCGCGGGCGGGCGCGTGCTCAGCGTCACCGCGCTCGGCGAGGACCCGGCGGCGGCGCGGGCGAGCGCCTACGCCGGTGCCGAGCGGATCGAATTCGACGGTCGTCAGATGCGCTCGGACATCGCCCTGCGGGCGACGCGATGAACGGCGAGCCGTCGCCGGGTACCCACCCGCTCGCCGCTGTGCCGGACTCGACGCAGACCGGCGAGCCCGTCACCGAGACGCTCGCCGAGACCGCGGCCGAGATCGAGCAGATCGACGTCGACGCGCCGCGCGTGGCGATCGTCGTCACCGAGCGTGAGGACCTGCTCATCCTCGAGCGTGCCGAGACCGAGCTGCAGAACCGGGGCATCTACGCCGAGGTGCGCGTGATGTCCGCCTCCGAGGAGCCGCGCGTTGTCGCGGACTACACCGAGAACGCGCAGCTCCGGGGCATCCGCGTGATCATCGCCGGTGCCGGACCCGAGGCGAAGCTGCCCGCGATGATCACCGCGCACACCGAGCTGCCGGTGATCGGGGTGCCCCTGACCAGCCGTGGGGCGCGGGCCGGAGGCCTGGATGCGCTCCTCTCCGGCGGTGGCGCGACCGGCTCCGAGCCGGTCGCGTGGGTCGCGCTCGATGACGCGACCGGCGCCGCCGTCCTGGCGGCGAGGATCCTCGCGAGCTGACCGCCTCAGGCGGTCGCCGGCTCCCGCGTGAGATCGTGGATGTACTTCGCGACGACCGCGGCCACTCCGTGGCGGATGCGGACGATGTTCGAGGATGGGCTGCCGGTGGGGTTTGGTGATGACTTGCTCATTGTGAACTCCAGGGAGCCGTTTGTACGATGCTCCCCGTACGATACCAGTTAGTTCGACTGTTGTCGTACAAGCTGGTGGAAGCTCCTATAGTGAGGGGCGCAATGGCACCGACCACTGATCAGATCGTCCATCCGGACCGCGAGCAGCTGGAGCTGGGAGCGGTCCTCCATGCACTGTCGGACCCCGTCAGGCTCCAGATCGTCGCCGAGCTCGCCCAGGGCGAGGTCGAGTGCACCTGCGGGAGCTTTGCGCTTCCGGTGACCAAGTCCACCTGCACGCACCATTTCAAGGTGTTGCGCGATGCCGGCGTGATCAAGCAGCGCCAGCAGGGCACCACGCGTCTGAACACGCTGCGCCGAGTCGATCTCGACGCCCGCTTCCCGGGGCTGCTGGACACGATCCTGCACGCCGCGCGCACGAGCGCCGGCGGGCCGGCGGAGGCCGCCGCGTCGCTGACCGCGGTTGCTGGGACAATGGGCACCTCGAGTGTCCGCGCCGCGTAAGCAATAAGCGTTGATCGCCCGCTACACCCGTCGCGAGCTCGCCGACGCGTGGTCTGACCACGGGCGATTCGAGGCGATGCGGCGGGTCGAGGTCGCCGCGTGCGAGGAGATGGAGAGCCCAACCGCCGCCGAGCTGACGGCGATCCGTGCGGCGAGGTTCACCGTCGAGGCGATCGACGAGCGCGAACGCGTCACCGACCACGACACGGCGGCCTTCGTCGACGTGCTGTCCAAGTCGGCAGGGCCGGCCGGTCGCTGGATTCACTACGGCCTGACCTCCTCCGACGTGCTGGACACCGGGCTCGCGCTGCAGCTGCGCGCCGTCGCCGAGCTCGTCCTGCCCGACTCCGCCCGGCTGGTCGCAGAGCTTGCCGCTCAGGCGCGCGCGCACGTCGACACCCTGTGCGTCGGCCGCACCCACGGGATCCACGCCGAGCCGACCACGTTCGGCATCAAGCTCGCGGGCTTCGCGTTCGAGGCCGAGCGCAACCGGATACGCCTGGAGCGGGCGTTCGCGCAGGCGCAGGTCGGCGCGGTGAGCGGCGCGGTCGGCACCTACTCGGCCACCTCGCCTGATTTCGAGGCGCGCGTGCTGCGACGCCTGGGGCTGGAGCGCGAGCCGGTCTCCACCCAGGTCGTCGCCCGAGACCGCCACGCCGAGCTGCTCGAGGCGATCGCGCTCGCCGGCGCGGGACTGGAGCGACTGGCCACCGAGCTGCGCCACCTGGCGCGCACCGAGGTCGCGGAGGTCCGCGAGCCGTTCCGTGCCGGGCAGAAGGGCTCGAGCGCGATGCCCCACAAGCGCAACCCGATCAAGTCCGAGCAGATCACGGGCCTCGCCCGGCTGCTGCGGGGCTATGCGAGCGCCGGGCTGGAGGATGTCGCGCTCTGGCACGAGCGCGACATCTCGCACTCCTCGGTCGAGCGCGTCGCGCTGCCGGATGCGACGACCCTGCTCGACCACATGCAGCGGCGGATGCTCGGGCTGGTCACCGGGATGGTCGTCGACCCCAAGCGGATGCGCGAGAACCTCGAGCTCACCCACGGCGCGCTGTTCTCGCAGCGGCTGCTGCTTGCACTCGTCGCCGCCGGCTCCACGCGCGACGATGCCTACCGAACCGTCCAGCGGCTCGCCCAGCGTGCGCTCGACGACCGCACGTCGTTGCGGGATCTGCTCGTCACCGATCAGGCGGGAGCCGGGCTCGACCTGGGCACGATCTTCGACTACGCCCCGTTCGTCCAGCACGCGCACGAGATCGTCGAGCGCCTGGACGCGATCGCGCCCGCGCCCGCGCCGGACGCTTGAGCGCCGGCTGACCGGTGCTCTACCGCGGGTTCGCCACCCAGGCCGAGATCGACGCGGAGTACAACGTCGGGGCGCTGCGCCCGGACTGGGCCGAGCTCGAGCTCCAGATCGCGGCGCGGTCGGCGCAGCTGCGGGGCACCCATGCGCCGGCGCGGCTCGGCGTCCGCTTCGGTCCGACGCGCGCCGAGCGCCTCGACCTCTTCTGCGCGGCGGCGCCCGCGCCGCGGCCGGTGCTGGTGTTCATCCACGGCGGCTACTGGCGGTCCGGGACCGCGGAGGAATGGTCGCTCCTCGCCGCCGGCCCGCTCGCCCACGGGATCGATGTCGTCGTCACCAACTACGCGCTCGCCCCGGCGGTCGCGATCGACGAGATCACCCGCCAGAGCCGTGCCGCGCTCGCCTGGGTCCACGCCAATGCGTCCGGGTGGGGCGGGGACCCGGACCGGATCCACGTCACCGGCCACTCCGCGGGAGGCCAGCAGACCGCGATGGTGCTCGCCACCGACTGGGCGGGCGAGTACGGACTGCCCGCCGACCTCGTCAAGGCCGGCATCCCGCTCAGCGGCATCTACGACATGCGTCCACTCGCCTACTCCTATCTCGCGCCCGCCCTGCAGCTCAGCAGACGCATCATCGAGACCCAGAGCCCGCTGCTCGTCGCCGGGGAGACGGGCGTCGCCGGCCCGCCCCGGATCGTCGCCTGGGGCGGAGGGGAGACCGGGGAGTTCAGGCGCCAATCCCGCGCCTACATTGAACATTGCCGCGCTCAGGGCACCGACGCCCGCCCCCTGGAGCTCGGCCGCGACGACCACTTCGATGCCGTGCTCCAGCTCGCCGAGGCCGACAGCGAGCTCACCCTGGCGATCGTCGACTTGGTCCGCGGCGGCTGAACTCGGCTTCGCTCTCCGTACCGGCTACGGATTGCCGGGGGACTCGCGCTGTGCCATCTTCGCGCCGCCGCGACGGGCTCGCGGCGGTGGACCCGAGAAACGCAAGAACCGGGGGAATGGTCGATGGGTCGAGCGCGAGTGAGTCGGTGGACGCTGGCCGCCATGGTGGGCGCGTCCGCGATGCTGGCCGTGCCGGCGGGCAGCGCGCAGGCCGCGGCCGTGACGCGCGCACACGCCGAAGCCGGCGGCATCCGGATCGGCGCTGCGCCGCAGGTGCCGGGCAACAGCCAGACGCTCGGCGCGCTGGCCGCGGGCGCGCCGCTCGACGTGACGGTCGCGCTGGCGCCCCGTGATCCGGCCGCACTGCAGCGATATGCGACCGCGGTCTCGACCCCGGGCTCTGCCGGCTACCACCGCTATCTCTCGGTCTCCGACTTCCGCGGCCGGTTCGCGCCGACCGACGCACAGATCGCGTCGGTGCGCTCCGCCCTCAGCGCCGAGGGTCTGTCGCCGTCGGCGGCCTCGGCCAACGGCCTGGAGATCTCCGTCGACGGCACCGCCCAGCAGTTCTCCCGGGCCTTCTCGGTCTCGTTTGACCAGGTCCGGCTCGCCGGCGGCCGCGTGGCCTATACGAACACGGCACCGCCGACGCTGCCCTCGGCGGTCGCGCCACTGGTCCAGGACGTGGTCGGTCTGGATTCGCTGCAGCAGGTCCACAGCGACGCGCTCCACCGAACGCGGGCGGCGAGTGGCCCGCTCGCGCGGCCGCGGGTCGCCACCGGTGGTCCGCAGCCGTGCGCGGCAGCGTCCGGCTCCGGTGCGCTGACCGCGGACCAGCTTGCCTCCAGCTACCAGTTCTCGTCGCTGTACGGGGCGGGCGACGAGGGCGCCGGGCAGACGATCGCGCTGGTCGAGTTCGAGCCCGACGACCCGGCCGACATCGCGGGCTACGCGGCGTGTTACGGCGTCTCGACCGCCGGCATCAGCGATGTCACGGTCGACAGCGGCGTCGGCGCCGGCACCGGTCAGGGAGAGGCGGCCCTCGACATCGAGGATGTGCTCGGCCTGGCGCCGCAGGCGACGATCCTGGTCTACCAGTCGAGCAACTGGTTCGACGCGTACAACGCGGTCATCAGCCAGGACCGGGCGAACGTCATCTCGACCTCGTGGTATGACAACTGCAACGACGGCGCCGCCTCCTCCGGGCTGCGCCAGGCGGAGAACACGCTGTTCCAGGAGGCGGCGACGCAGGGTGAGTCGGTGTACGTCGCACAGGGCGACTCCGGCTCCGAGGCCTGCCTGCAGAACGGAGGCACCGACGGCACGCTGAACGTCCAGGACCCGGGATCGCAGCCGTTCGTGACGAGCGTCGGTGGGACCGCGATCACGGCCCTCGGCCCCCGGCCGTCGGAGACCACCTACAACGACGCCGCCGGCGGCGCCGGGGGCGGCGGGATCTCGAAGGCCTGGACGATGCCGGCTTACCAGAGCGGCGCGCCGGCCGGTCTGAACGTGATCAACGCGAACTCCTCCGGGCTCCCGTGCGCCGCCACCACCGGCGACTGCCGCGAGATCCCGGATGTCTCCGCGGACGCCTCGGACCTGAGCCCCTACGCGATCTATATCGCAGGCGGTTGGCACCAGTTCTGGGGGACGAGCGCCGCGGCGCCGACATGGGCCGCGTACACGGCGCTGGTCAACGCCTCCAGCGCCTGTGACGGAACCGCCGTCGGGTTTGCGAACCCGCTGCTGTACGCGATCGCGGCGAACGACTACGGGAACGCGTTCAACGACGTCACGACCGGCACGAACGATCTCAGCGGTGGTCAGGGCGGGCTCTTCCCGGCCGGCGCCGGATACGACATGGCCACCGGGCTCGGCAGCCCGAACGGCGGCGTGTTGGCCCAGGATCTGTGCGCGGCGCGCGGATCAGCGGTCGCGGTCACCGCCCCCGGCGATCAGAGCGATCCCATCGGCGCCGCCGTCTCGCTGCCGATCCGGGCGAGTGACGCGACCGGCGCGCGGCTCTCCTACGCCGCGACCGGCCTGCCCCCGGGCCTTTCGATCGATCCAGCGACCGGGATGATCTCCGGCACGACGACAGCCGCCGCCGACACGGTCGTCACCGTGACCGCGACCGACGCCGATCATGCGACCGGGACGACGTCGTTCCAGTGGCTCGTCGGCGGCAGCGCGAACTCGCGCATGACCCTGAGCTGCTCGCACCCCTCCGTCACCCAGAGGAGCCAGATCGCGGCGGGCGACTCGATCGCGCTGCACTGCACAGCGCTCGTCCAACGTCTCCAGGGCGACACGGGCGCGCCGAAGCCCTCCGGGAGCGTGGGCTTCTCGGTCTCCCCGGCCGGGATCGCGCAGCCCGCCATGTGTACGCTGCCGGCGACGGTGGGCGTTCCGAACAGCTGCACGACCAAGCTGAGCGCGACTACCGAGGGCAGCTATACGGTCACCGCGACGTACTCCGGCGATTCGGTCTACCACGGCCGTACGGAAAGCGTGACGCTGAACCTCAAGTGATAGTGCGCGTCCGGGCCCCGCGGCTGCGGTCCCGGCGCCAGATGAGAGGAAGATGAGAGCCGCGGAGAGTTCCTCCTTTGGGTGGCCGCCCGGTGGTAGCGTGTCCGCGCCGGATTCTGGAGCGGGCGAAAGGGAGGCCGTGGTGCGCGGATGGAGCCGTCGTTCTCTGGTTGGAATCGGTGTGGCGGTCGCTGTGCCGTCGATGGCGCTGCTCGGAGGCGCCACCGCTGCGCTCGGTGACAGTGGCGCACAGGCGGGCTGGCATCCTCAGCTCACACCGCTCGGACGCGCCACCCCGGCACCCACGGCGCCCGACCTCGCGCCCGCGGGCCAGTCGCCGTGGGTGGCGCTCAACCACAAGGCGCCGTTCTTCCCGGGGACGATGCTGCTCGCGAATAACGGCACCGTGTACGTCCACTCCGAGCCGGCCTCCGGTGGCACGGCGGACTGGTGGAAGCTCACGCCCGATGCAAAGGGCAGCTATGTGAACGGCACCTGGACTGAGCTGCCGCCGATGCCCGGCGGATATGACCCGCTGTATTTCTCCTCCGCGATCCTCCCGAACGGGAAGATGATCGTCGAGGGCGGCGAGTATCTCGGTGGCAATCCGGTGTGGACGAACAGGGGCGCGATCTACAACCCGGTCAACAACAGCTGGAAGAAGGTGGCACCACCGGCCGGGTGGACGAACATCGGGGACGCCCAGGCGGACGTGCTCGCCAACGGCACGTATATGCAGGCCCAGGCGTGCTCGGAGTGCACGAGCTCCACTCCGCTGTCGAGTACCGCGTTCGCGCTGTTCAACACGACCGGCAACACCTGGCTCACACCGCCGGCGGTGGTGGGCAAGAACGACCCCAACGACGAGGAGGGCTGGACGCTGATGCCGAGCGGCCAACTGCTCACCGTCGATACCTGGCTGACCCCGACGACCGAGCTGTTCACTCCGAGCACCCTCTCCTGGTCGTCCGCGGGCAACACGCCCCGCTCGCCAGTCAACACGCCGTCGGCCGAGATCGGCCCGCAGTCGGGAATGCCGGGTGGCAACGTGTTTGTCGTGGGCGCCGGGACCGGGCCCGAGGCGCCGGCCGCGTGCACCACCTCGACGCCGGCCGCCACTGCGCTCTACGACGACGCGCAGGGCCAATGGGTCAGCAGTCCGGCGATCCCGACGATCAACGGCGAGCAGTACGACAGCGCGGACGGGCCGGCGGCGACGCTTCCCGATGGCAACGTGCTGTTCGACGTGAGCCCGTGTGTGTACAACGCACCGATCGCGTTCGAGGTCTATGACGCGGCCACCAACACGATCAGCGAGGTGCCCAACGTCCCGAACGCGGCAAACGACTCCACGTATTACACGCGGCTGGTCGACCTCCCGAACGGGCAGGTGCTGTTCAACGACGGCAGCCACCATCTGGAGGTCTACACCGCCGGTGGCAACGCCGATCCGTCGTGGGCACCGTCGATCTCATCGATCAGCTCGACCAACCTGACACCGGGACAGACCGCCAGCCTGTCGGGGTCCCAGCTCTCCGGTCTGGACCAGGGCGCGGCCTACGGCGACGACGTGCAGGACGCGACCAACTTCCCGGTCGTGCGGATCACCAACTCCGCGAGCGGTGCGGTCAGCTACGCGCGCACCAGCGACTGGAGCTCGGTCTCGGTCGCGCCCGGTGCAGGCTCGTCGACGAACTTCACCGTTCGCCGGGCGACGCCGGCAGGCGCGAGCACGCTGCAGGTCATCGCCAACGGGATCGCGTCCTCGCCGGTCCCGGTCACGATCAAGTAGCCCGGCACGCGCGCCGCGGCCTTCGGGTCGCGGCGCGCCCCGCGGCTGCTCACCCCAGAGTCGGACCGAACAACGTCAGCAGCGTCTCGACGATCGTCGACGCAGGGCGCCGCCGCTCGCCGGCCAGCCAATCGGTGACCAGGTTCTCGGTTGCTCCGATCAGCGCGATCATGATCGCGCGCCGCTCCTCCTCGGGCATCGAGGCGAGCTGGTCGAGCCGGTCCCCCTCCCGCGAGAGGACGGCGATGTACTCCTCGGTCACGCGCTGGCGCTCCGCCTCGAGCGCCGGGCTGACGCCGATCGCCTCCAGGTAGACGATCCGCGTCCCGCGCTCGTCCACCAGCATTGTCTCGACGAACGTCCGCAGGCCGGCCTCGAGCCGGCGGCGCGGGTCCTCTTCGGCCTCCAGCGCCGCGCGGACCTGATCGAGCACGCGCCAGGCCTGCCGCACATACACCGCCCGCAGCAATTCCTCACGGTGGCGGAACTGCTCATAGAAATACCGCGCATTCAGCGACGCCTCCCCACACACTCCCTCGATCGTCGATGCGGCGTACCCGATCGTCCCGAACAGCTCGTAACCCGCGTCGAGCAACCGCTGGCGTCGCTCCGCGCGCCGCTCATCGGCGGTACGACCGCCGTAGCGCCTCTCGGCCGAGGGCGCTCCCCCCTCTCTGACCCCCTCGTGTGTGATAGGTCAAAAATACTTAGATTGATCAGCTTCAGTCTCGACGTCGACCGTCGCGGGGGACGTTTCCGGCCCCCGGGGCCATCGGGGTCGGTCGCTAGGATCGCTCGCGTGGCTGCCGCCCTCGATGATCTGACCCTGCTCGATTCCGGCAAGGTTCGTGAGATCTATGAGCTCGACTCCCGGCTGCTGTTCGTCGCGTCAGATCGCGTCTCCACCTACGACGCGGTCCATCCAACGCCGATCCCCGGTAAGGGGGAGGTGCTCACCGGCCTGTCCGCGTTCTGGTTTGAGCAGACCTCCTCGATCGTTCCCAACCATGTGATCTCGGCCTCCGGCGACGTCCCGCTCGAGGCACGCGGCCGGGCGATGGTCGTCCGCAGGCTGCGGATGCTGCCGGTCGAATGTGTGGTGCGCGGCTACCTCAGCGGGTCGGGCTGGAAGGACTACGTCGCGAGTGGCCGCGTCTCCGGGATCGAGCTCTCGGCCGGCCTGCGCGAGTCCGAGCGGCTGCCAGAGCCGCTGTTCACTCCCTCCACCAAGGCCTCTGCCGGGCACGACGAGGCGATCGACTTCGAGCGGGCGATCGCCCTGATCGGCGACGGCGGGCTCGCCGAGCGCGTCCGCACGACCGCGATCGCGGTCTACGAGCACGCGGCCGAGCATGCGGCGGCCCGCGGGATCATCCTCGCCGACACGAAGTTCGAGTTCGGCCTCGACGACGAGGACCGGCTCGTGCTCGGCGACGAGGTCTGCACGCCGGACTCTTCGCGCTTCTGGCCGGCCGACGGGTACCAGCCCGGTCACGGTCAGCCGAGCTTCGACAAGCAGTTCGTCCGCGACTGGGCGTCATCGACCGGCTGGGATCGCACGCCGCCGGCGCCCGCCATCCCCGACGAGATCGTCGAGGCGACGCAGGCGCGCTACATCGAGATCTACGAACGGCTCACCGGAGAGCCGCTGTCAGCGTGGCGGGCACGCACCGGCGTCGCAGGGGACGACTGCTGATGCGGGTGCGCGTGCTCGTCTCCCCCAAGCAGGGGATCCTCGACCCGCAGGGGCAGGCGGTCGAGCGGGCCCTGCCGGCGCTCGGCTTCGACGGCGTCTCAGGCGTGCACGTCGGGCGGATGATCGAGCTCGACGTCGAGGATCCGTCCCAGGTCCCCGCGATGTGCGAGGCGCTGCTCACCAACCCGCTGATCGAGGACTACGAGATCGTGGAATCGGATCCCGCCGCCCGCCCCCAACTCCCGTCGTGAGGTTCGGGGTCGTCCGGTTCCCGGGCTCCTGCGATGACGTCGACGCCCAGCTGGCCTGTGAGCGGGTCGGCGACGCCGTCCTGCTGTGGCACGCCGACCGAGACCTCCACGGCGTCGACGCGATCGTCGTCCCGGGCGGCTTCTCCTACGGCGACTACCTGCGAGCCGGGGCGATCGCCCGCTTCGCGCCGGTGATGGAATCCGTCGCCGAGTTCGCCCGGGAGGGCGGGCTCGTGCTCGGGATCTGCAACGGCTTCCAGGTGCTGTGCGAGGCCGGGCTGCTCCCCGGCGCGCTGCTGCCCAACGAGACGCTGCGCTTCGTCTTCCGCCAGGTGAACCTGCAGGTCGTCGATCCCGACACTCCGTTCACGCGCGCATGCGAGCCCGAAGGCACGCTGTCGATCCCCACCAAGCACGCCTCCGGTCGCTACTTCTCGCCCGAGCCGGTCGACGTCGTGCTCCGCTACGCGCCGGGGGAGAACCCCAACGGCTCTCAGGACGACATCGCCGGGGTCCGCAACGACGCCGGGAACGTCTTCGGGCTGATGCCGCACCCCGAGCACGCCGTCGATCCCCTCACCGGCTCGGTCGACGGGCTGAAGATCTTCGAGTCGATGCGCGCGAGTCTCGAGTCGCGCGTGCCGGCCTGAGGGATGTCGTGAGCGCGGCCGCCACCGACGAACGCCACCAGGCGCTCGGGCTCACCGACGGCGAGTACGACCGGATCGTCGAGCTGCTCGGGCGCGAGCCCGGCGACACCGAGCTCGCGATGCTCTCGCTGATGTGGTCGGAGCACTGCGCCTACAAACACTCCAAGAAGCTCCTGCGCCGGCTGCCGACCGACGGGCCGGCGGTGCTCATGGGACCCGGCGAGAATGCAGGTGTCGTCGACGTCGGCGGCGGCCTCGGGCTCGCCTTCAAGGTCGAGTCCCACAATCACCCGAGCGCGGTCGAGCCCTTCCAGGGCGCCGCCACCGGCGTCGGCGGGATCCTGCGCGACGTGTTCGCGGTCGGCGCCAGGCCGATCGCGGTGCTGGACTCGCTGCGCTTCGGCGAGATCGGGCGCTCGGCTCGCTCGCGCTACGTGCTCGAGCGCGCGGTCGCGGGGATCGGGCACTACGGCAACTCGATCGGGGTCCCGACGGTCGGCGGCGAGATCTACTTCGAGCACAGCTACGAGCAGAACTGCCTGGTCAACGCGATGTGCCTCGGGCTCGCTCCGCAGGAGCGGCTGATCCGAGCCGCCGCGGCCGGCCCGGGCAACGTGCTCGTGCTGCTCGGGGCGCTCACCGGCCGCGACGGCATCGGTGGCGCATCGGTGCTCGCCTCCGCCGAGTTCGGAGAGGGCGACGCCGACAAGCGCCCGACCGTCCAGATCGGCGATCCGTTCGCGGAGAAGAAGCTGCTCGAGTGCTCGCTGGAGCTGCTCGACCGCGAACTGCTCGTCTCGCTGCAGGACCTCGGCGCGGCCGGGCTCACCTCCTCGGCCTCCGAGATGGCGTCCAAGGGGGACGTCGGGCTGGACATCGACTGCGACCAGGTACCGCTGCGCGAGCCGGGGATGGAGCCGTTCGAGATCATGGTCTCCGAGTCCCAGGAGCGGATGCTGTGCGTCGTCACGCCGGAGCTCGTCGGCGACGTGATCGCGGTCTGCGAGCGCTGGGAGACCCGCGCGACCGCGATCGGCGAGGTGACCGACTCGGGGCGGATGCGGATCCGCGCCGGCGGTGAGATTGCGGCCGACCTTCCCGTCGGGATCCTCGTCGACGACTGCCCGCTGTATGACCTGTCGCCCGAGGAGCCGGCCGGCGGTCCGTCCGCCGTCTACTCCGCTCCGGAGCCGTCGCTGCCGACGGGCTCCGCCGCGTCGGTACCCGCGGCCGGCGACACGCTGCTGGCGCTCGTGGCGAGCGCCAACCTCGCCTCGCGCCTGCCGGTGTTCGAGCAGTACGACCCGGTTGTCCAGTCGCGCACCGTCCGCCGTCCCGACGAGGCCGACGCCGCGGTTCTCGTGCTCCCGACCGGCGAGGCGATCGCGGTGGCGATGGATGGCAACGGCCGGCGGGTGGCCTGCGATCCGCGCACCGGAGCGGCCGAGGTGGTCTACGAGTGCGCCGCCAACCTCGCATGTGTCGGCGGCGAGCCGCTCGGCCTCACCAACTGCCTGAACTTCGGCAACCCCGAGAAGGGGCACGTCGCGTGGCAGTTGACCGAGGCGATCGAGGGGATCGCGGCCGCCTGCGAGGCGCTCTCGGTGCCGGTCGTCGGCGGCAACGTCTCGCTCTACAACGAGGCACCCGGCGGCCCGATCTACCCGACGCCGGTGATCGGGATGGTCGGTCGTCTCCCGGATCCGGCGCGTGCCGGCCGGCTCGCATTCGGTGCCGCGGGCGACGTGGTCGCCGTCGTCGGCGTGTTCGAGCCCTCGTCGGTCGGCTCCGAGCTGGCCAAGCTCCGCGGCGAGCCGCTGCGCGCGCCCTTGCCCCCGCTCAACGCATCGGCGGCGCTCGCCGCACACCGCGCCGTGCGCGAGGCGGTTCGCTCGGGCTCCCTGTCGAGTGCCCATGACATCGCGGAGGGCGGGATCGCCGTCGCGCTCGCCGAATGCTGCGTCGCCGGCGGGATCGGGGCTCACGTCGAGCTTCCGGACGGGCTGGACCCATTCGCGGAGGCTCTCGGCCGCGCGTTCGTCGTCTCGGGCTGGTCGGAGCAGGTTGCCGCGATCGGTGACGGTCAGCCGGGCAGCGCGCCGGTGACCGTGATCGGGCGCGTCGGCGGTCCGGCGCTCGAGCTCACGGGGGTGCTCGATGTGCCCGTGCTGGCGCTCACCGAGGCCCGCGCCGCGGGTCTTGCCGCGCTGCTGTAGCCGGCTGTGCGCATAGGTAATTCTCGTCATTGCCCACGTGGGTGATGTCGCATAGGGTCTTGAGCGCTTTTAACCAATTTGATCAAGCTTGGGGGTCGGGCATGAGGGGTTTCTCGCGTGTCCTTGCGGCCGGCGCGGTGGCGCTGAGCCTCGGGGTCATCGGAGTTGGGTCGGCGCACGCCGCGCCTGGGACGTGTAGCGACAGCTGGACGAACGCGGCCGGGGGGAGCTGGGACACCGCGTCGAACTGGAGCACGGGCGCTGTGCCGACCTCCACCGACACCGTCTGCATCAATGAAGCGGGCACCTACACGGTGGTGGTGGGTAACGAGACGATCACCATCGCCAACCTCACGGTCGGCGGCGCCGGGTCGACGCCGACTCTGCAGATCGGCAATGGCGGCTCCGGCTTCCCGCACGTCACGGTGAGCGGCATCGCGGCGACCGTGGCCGGCGGAACGATCAGCGACGGCTGGGGCGGAAGCTTCAGCGCCGGCACGCTCACCAACGCCGGAACGTTCCTGGTGCCGAGCACGAGCTTCAACTCGTCCTACACGTTCGGCAACGTGACGAACACTGGGTCGTTCACGGCCGATAGCGGCGCGGCCGTGTCGTTGTCCAACGGCGACACGTTCGACAACGCCGCCGGAACGATCTCCGTCGGTGGCACCTCGACCGTGCTTGCCATCACCAGCCCGACGGCGGGGCAGGGCACGCTCGAGCTCGATTCCGGCGGCACGGTCAACATCGGCTCGGGGGACAGCTTCACCGTCGCCGATCAGGTCGCGGTCCACGGTGGTTCGATCTGTGGCACGCCGCTGACCATCGGCTCCGCCGACGGCGGCACGGGCGGCACGCTTGCGTTCGCCTCCACGCCGGGCACCGGCCCTGCGTGCGGCACCGGAGTGGCGACCGACCAGGTCTTCATCACGAACACCAACTCCACCCTGTCGGGGACGATTCCCGCGACGTACACGGTGGTCGCCGGTGACGGCGGCTCGTCGTTCAACAACACGACGCTGTCCGGGAACGTCGTCAACGAGGGGACGTTCGAGCCGGGCTTCGGCGCGACCGTCATCGGCTCGGGGACCACGAACGAGCTGACGAACAAGGGAACCGTGCTCGTGCCGGCCAGCACGTTCAACACGAATCTCAACACGACGCTCGTCAACACCGGGACGCTGACGATCGACCAGAACCTGTTCGTCTCGCTGGCCACCGGTCAGGCGTGGTCGAATGGCACAAAGGGCACCGACGGGACGATCTCGATCGCCACCGGCAAGCTGCTCGGGCTCAGCAGCCCGTCCGGCCAGTCGGCGACGTTCACGCAGGATGGGACGATCGACAACCTCGGTACCTTCAACGTCGCCGATCCGATCCAGATCAACGGCGGTTCGATCTGCGGAAGCCCGCTCAACCTGGGCGGCGGCGACTCGCAGCCCGGAACGCTGACGCTCGTCTTCGCCACCAAGCTCGCCAAGGGCGCGGCCTGTGCGAAGAAACAGGCCAAGGGCCACGTGTTCATCTACAACGTGACCGCGTCGATCAACTCGAACATCCCGGCGGGCTACACGGTCGCGATCGGTGACGGCGGCTCGGGCTTTGCGAACGTGTCGACCCCCGGGGCGCTGACGAACGCCGGGACGCTCGAGCCGGGCTTCGGTGGGACGCTCACGGTGAACGGAACGCTCACCAACTCCGGGACGCTGACCGTCCCGAATACTCAGTACAACACGATCGTGGATGCGACCTCGCTCGTGAACAAGGGGACGTTCACGGCGAACGCGAATCTGAGCCTGAACGCACCGCTCACGAACGACAAGGCGTTCACCATCAAGGAGAGCGCGACGCGGCCCAACCCGGAGGTGACGGTCACCGGGACCTTCACTCAGGTCGGCACCGGCACGCTGACCGATCCGCTGTCAACGAAGGGCCACGGCCTGCTCAACGTCAACGGGACCGCGAGCCTCGCCGGCAAGGTGAACCTCACCGGCACGCCCGTGCCCAAGGCCGGGACGCAGGTGGAGTTCCTGGAGAGCAGCGGCGACAGCGGGACGTTCGCCAAGGTCACGGGCAAGTTCACGCTGACCTACAACACGGCCAACGTGACGGCGACCGCCAGCTGAGCCTCCACGCTCGGTTCCCAGTCGGCTCGGTGCAGGGGTTTCCCCGCACCGGGCCGGTCTGGGTTCGGCCGTTGCTACCGTCAGGCGTGAGGACTGCGTGACGCCCTCCGCTCTCGACCATCGCGACGGACCCCGTGACGAATGCGGTGTGTTCGGGATCTACGCTCCCGGGCACGATGTCGCGCGCCTGACCTACTTCGCGCTGTTCGCGCTCCAGCATCGCGGGCAGGAGTCCGCCGGCATCGCCACGGCGCCGCTGCGCGGGCCGATCCTCGCGATCCGCGACCAGGGCCTGGTCTCGCAGGTGTTCAAGGACGACCACGTCCTGCGCTCGCTGGCCGGCGACCTGGCGATCGGCCACGTGCGCTACTCGACGACCGGCGCCTCCGCCTGGGAGAACACCCAGCCGATCGTCCGCGACGACCATCGCATCCTCGCCCTCGGCCACAACGGCAACCTGATCAACGCAGTCGAGCTGCACACCGAGCTGCGCGGCCGCGACGTCCCATTCCGCTCGACCTCGGACTCCGAGATCATCGCCGCGCTGCTGGCCACGCATCCCGCCGACGACATCGAGGACGCGGTCGCCGAGGTGCTGCCACGTCTGCACGGCGCGTTCTCCACCGTCGTCATGACCGGTGAGAAGGTCGTCGCCTTCCGCGATCCGAACGGGATCCGGCCTCTCTCGATCGGCCGCATCCCCGCCTCCGGCGATTCGAACGACCGCGACGTCTACTGCGTGGCCAGCGAGACGTGCGCGTTCGACCTGATCGGCGCCGAGTTCGTGCGCGACGTCCAGCCGGGGGAGATGGTGTCGCTCTCGCACCGGGGCCTCGGGTCCCGGATGATCATCGGCGACGCCCGGCGCGCGTTCTGCGTGTTCGAATACATCTACTTCGCGCGGCCGGACTCGCGCATGGCCGGCCTGCCGCTGCAGGTCGCGCGGGCGCGCATGGGCGAGCTGCTCTGGGAGGAGGCGAGGGTGGATGCCGATGTCGTCATCCCCGTGCCCGACTCCGGCAACGCCGCGGCTCGAGGCCTCGCGCGTGCCTCGGGGCTGCCCCAGGACGACGGCTTCATCAAGAACCGCTACGTCGCGCGCACCTTCATCCAGCCCGGGCAGGAGCTGCGCAAGCTCGGCGTCCGGCTGAAGTTCAACCCGGTGCCTGAGGTCGTCGCCGGCAAGCGCGTGATCGTCGTCGACGACTCGATCGTGCGCGGCACCACCGACCGCCAGATCGTCCAGATGCTGCGTGACGCCGGCGCCGCCGAGGTCCACCTGCGGATCTCCGCCCCGCCGATCCGCAACCCCTGCCACTACGGCATCGACATGTCCTCGCGCGAGGAGATGATCGCTCACGGCCGCACGGTCGAGCAGGTCGCCGAGGAGATCGGCGCCGACTCGCTGCACTACCTGTCTCTGGAGGGCGTCTATTCCGCGATCCGCGGCGATCGGGCCCACCACTGCGACGCCTGCTTCACCGGGCAGTACCCGCTGGAGGGGACCGAGGAGCACGCGGGCAAATACGCGCTCGAGCAGTCGCTTCCGCTCGTGCGGGCGTAGTCGGTCGGGGCCGCGGGCGGGTGTCCCCCGGGCACCTAAACGCTCCGCCGTGGATGGGACGTTTCGGTGGGACGGTGCGTCCGCGATGGGGTGCCGGGTGCCACCTCCGCCCGCGGCCCGGTCGCGGCCTGTTGGGCGTCTGCTTCCTTCCTCGCGCTTGGCGACCGGCCTTGACTCTGGGCGTTGGCGTGGGTGTTGGCCTGGGCGTGGGTGTCGGCGTAGGTGTGGGCGCCGGGGCGGGTTGATCGATGGATTCCGAGATAAGTGTCCTGCCAGGTCACTTATCTCGGATCGCGGACCGGAAGGTGGGCCCGGTCTACGGCTGGCTCACCGCTCGCGCTTGAAGTGCGGCCGCGGCCGCGGCCGGTGTCAGCGTCTCGGGGCGTCCTCGGACGCCCGCCCGTCTGCCGCCGCGGGGCTCAGGCCGCGAGGTCGGCGAGGAGGGCGAGGACGTCGTCGCCGTGGCGGCTGACGAATGCAGGGCCGACGCCGCGGATGGCGAGGAGTTCATCGGGGCCGGCGGGGCGCTGGCGGAGGAGCTCCTCGAGCATCGCGTTGGTGGCGACCGTGTAGGCGGGCTTGCCGTCGGCTCGCTCCAGGCGCCAGCGTTTGAGCTCGGCGAGTTGGGTGTCGTCGACCGGAGGGCCGTCCGCGACCGGTGCGGCGGCTTTTCGCCGTCGGGTGCCGATCGGTTCGACCGTCGGCATCTCCTGGGGGTCGCAGACGTCGCAGCAGCGCACGCTCGGTGATGGCTCCTCGGGGTCTCCGAAGTGGGCGAGCAGCTGCTGCCGCCGGCAGGTCGCGCCGTCCTCGGCGAACGCCTTCAGCGCCTGATAGGCGCGCCAGCGGCGATCGGTCGCCTGCCGGCAGGCCTCGTCGACGGCGCCGCCGTCGAAGTGGCCGGTGAGCCGGACCGCGACGCGGCCGCCCGGAGCCGGCGCGAGCGACACCACGCCGGCTCGTTCGGCGATCGCGAGCGTGATCCGCTCACGGTCGTCCTGGCGACGCGGGTCGATCTCGGCGATCGAGTCCTCCGCGATCGCGCCGAGCCCCGCAACCGCGCGCCGGACCTCGGCGCCGTCGATCTGCGAGCGCTTGATGAACTGGATCAGGCGGCCGAGGTCGCCGCGCATCGCCAGCAGGACCGCCCGGGCCGGCTCGCCGTCTCGCCCGGCGCGACCGGCCTCCTGGTAGTAGGCCTCGACCGACGTCGGCAACGCCCAGTGCCAGACGCTGCGGATGTCCTGCTTGTCGATCCCCTGACCGAACGCGTTGGTGGCGACGACGACATCGACCTCGCCGCGCATGAATGCGTCCTGCGCGCCGTGGCGGACAATGGCGTCGAGCCCCGCGTGGTAGATCGCGGCCGGGATCCCGTGCTCGCGCAGCAGTTCACCGACCGCCTCGGTGTCCTTGCGCGTGCCGCAGTAGACGATCGCCGGACGCTGCTCCGGATCGGCCAGCCCGGCGAGCAGATGGCCGCGCTTACGCCCGACCGCCCCCTCTCCTTCGAGCGAGACGACGTCGAACGAGATGTTCGGGCGATCGAATCCGCGCCGGATGATGAGCGGGTCCCGCAGGCCCAAGCGCGCCGCGATCTCGTCGGCCACGCGCGGCGTCGCCGTCGCCGTGCACGCCATCACCGGCGGGCGTCCGAGCGCCTCGATCACCGGGCCAAGTCGCAGGTAGTCCGGCCGGAAGTCATGGCCCCACTCCGAGACGCAGTGCGCCTCGTCGACGACGAACAGCGCGATGTCACGGCTCTGCAGCGCGGCACGGAACCCGGCGGCGGCGAACCGCTCCGGCGCGCAGAACACGATCTGTGCCTCGCCCGAGCGGATCTGCGAGAGCGCCTCACGGTTGGCCTGCTCACCGACCGTCGCAGCGAGCATCACCGAGCGCTGCCCCGCGTCGAGCAACCGCCGGTGCTGGTCGACGATCAGCGCCACCAGCGGGCTGACCACGACCGTGAGCGCCTCGGACGCAAGCGCGGGCAGCTGGTAGCAAAGGCTCTTGCCCCCGCCCGTCGGCATCACGACGAGCGTGTCGCGGCCGTCGAGCGCCGCCTGCACCGCGTCGCGCTGGGCCGGGCGGAACTCGCTGAGCCCGAGCTTGACGAGCAGGTCCTCCGGCGTGAGCTCGGTGCGGATCCCGACCTGACCGGTCCGCATCGCCTCGTAGGACACCGCGTGGTTGCCGTTGCTCGCCGAGGGGCCCGTCGTCGCGCCGGGGTGGTTCGCCGCCAGGGCCGGATCGGGTCCGCCTTCGCCGACACCATCGAACGCACCGAGCAGCGGCAGCGTCCGCTCGCCCCGGTCCGCGAGGTAGCGCCCGATCGCGCCGATCAGCTCCCGCTCCTCGGAAGCCAGCCCATGGAACTCCCGTCGCGCGCGGTCAAGGTCCCGCGCCGCCAGCGCGTCGAGCACTTCGGGCAGCGCCGCAGAGCGCTCGTGAGCCGCCGCGAGGAGCTTCCCCAGCGACGCGAGCAGCGTCTGCTGCTCGGCCGCCAGCTCGGCCCACGCCTCGCGCGCCTCGTCCAACGCGCGCACGTCGCCCGCGGCGGCGCGGGCGAAGGCGGAGAGGACACGATGCATGGCGCATCGACGCTACCGCGCGAACCGGCGTTCGCACGAGCGCCGGCACTGACTTGTGACATCTATTCCGAGGTGTTTGCGAGGTGGCGCAGGTGCGTGGGGGTTGCTTGCGGCGTTCGCGATGCGGCATGGAGGGGCAATACCTCACTCTCGGAGCGGCGGGGGAGGGACGGTGCGCGATCGTGCCCCCAGGGCGCGGCTGTTCTCTCACGCGCGAGCGCATCGGCGTCCGGTTGGGTGATCTGGCCCGTCCAGGGCACCGGATCACCCACACGGCCCCGGAGACGGTCGCGAGTGCGAGAAACGTCCCGGCCCCACGGCAGCCGCCGGAACTGCGGGCGCTGCTTGACGGCTGACGACCCGGTGCGCTACCTCGCGAATGCCCCGGAGCACCGAAAACGCCCACTCGCTACGGTGCCCCGTGTGCGCTTCGCCGTCCTCGCCTCCGGAGCCGGCTCCAACCTGCAGGCGCTGATCGACCGGGCGCACGGTCAGAACGGCAACCAGCTGGTCGCGTTCGCCACGGACAAGCCGGACGCGCCCGCGCTCGAGCGCGCGCAGCAGGCGTCGATCCCGACGAAGACGTTCCCCGCGTCCCAATACGACAGCCGTGAGGCCCGGGACATGGCGATGGCCAACTGGCTGGGGGATGGCCAGCGGGCCGAGCTGGTCGTGCTCGCGGGCTACACGCAGCTGGTGAGCCCGGCGTTCCTCGATGCGTTCCCGCAGCGCGTGATCAACGTGCACCCGGCGCTGCTGCCGGCGTTCCCCGGCCTGCATGTGGTCCAGAAGGCACTCGACTACGGGGCGAAGGTGTTCGGGGTGACCGTGCACTTCGTCGACACGGGCGTCGATACCGGGCCGGTCATCTTCCAGCGGGCGGTCGAGCTCCCGCACGCCGAGCGTGCCGACGAGGTGCTGGAGCACTTGCATCCGATCGAGCACGAGCTGCTTGTGGAGGCGGTGGCGGGGATTGCGGACGGCTCGGTCAGGTTCGACACCGTCAACCCACGGCGCGTACGGGTCAGTCGATAGAGTGGCCAGCGGATGAGGCGAGCAGCGATCCGACAGGGACGGTGAGCGGCGAGGCCGACACCGCGACGTCCGCCGGCGCGGACGGGGCGGGCGCCGCTGCGGCTGGTCCGCAGGTTGCCCGCGCACTGGTGTCGGTCTCCGATAAGACCGGCATCGTCGACTTCGCGCGCGGGCTGGCGGACCTGGGGATCGAGATCATCTCCACGGGCGGCACCGCCGCGGCGCTTGCCGAGGCCGGAATCCCGGTCCGCCCGATCGACGACCTGACCGGCTTCCCGGAGATCATGGATGGCCGCGTCAAGACGCTGCATCCCAAGCTCTATGCCGGGCTGCTCGCCGTCCGCGACAACCCGGAGCACGCACGCCAGGCCGCGGAGCACGACGTCGAATACGTCGACCTCGTCGTAGTGAACCTTTATCCGTTCGAGCGGACCGCGGCGCGCCGTGGCGTGCTCGACTCCGAGGTGATCGAGAACATCGACATCGGCGGCCCGACGATGATCCGCGCTGCTGCCAAGAACCACGCGTTCGCGGCGCCGGTCGTCGGCCCCGAGAGCTATGACGCGGTGCTCGACGAGCTGCGCCAGTCCGGCCTGCACCTGTCGCCGGGCACGCGCGAATGGCTGGCGGCCGAGGCGTTCTCCTACACCGCGCGCTACGACACCGCGATCGCCCGCTGGTTCCAGGAGAAGCGCGAGGACTTCCCGTCGCTGTTCGTGCGCGCGTTCGAGAAGGTGCTCGAGCTGCCCTACGGCGAGAACCCGCATCAGCGCGCCGCCTATTACGAGCAGATCGGCGCCCGCACGCACGTGCTCTCGATGGTCTCGCAGCTCGGCGGCAAGGAGATCTCGTTCAACAACCTGCTCGACCTCGACTCCGGCCGGCTGCTGCTCGCCGAATTCCAGATCCCCGCGTGCGTGATCATCAAGCACAACACCCCCTGCGGGGTGGCGTGCGGGGCGACCGCGCAGGAGGCCTACGAGAAGGCCTTTGCGTGCGACCCGATGTCGGCCTTCGGCGGAATCATCTGCCTCAACCGACCCGTCGACGCGAAGCTCGCGGCGAAGCTCAACGAGCAGTTCATCGAGGTCGTGTTCGCGCGCGGGTATGACGAGGGCGCACTTGAGATCCTCGCCGAGAAGCCGAACACGCGCATCCTCGACGACCGTGAGCGACGCATCCCGAACATGATCGAGCCCCAGGTCCGCCAGGTCGTGGGCGGCCTGCTCGTCCAGGACCGGGACTTCGACCTGGAGGATCGCGCCGATATGCAGGTCGTCTCCGAGCGCCGGCCGACCGAGGCTGAGTGGCAGGAGCTCGCCTTCGCCTGGCGCGTCTGCAAGCACGTCAAGTCCAACGCGATCGTCATCTCCAAGGACCTTGCCACCGTCGGCATCGGGGCGGGTCAGATGAGTCGCGTCGACGCCTCGCGGATGGCGGTCGACAAGGCCGGCGACCGTGTCAGTGGCGCGGTGATGGCCTCGGATGCGTTCTTCCCGTTCCCCGACGCGGCCGAGATCGGGCTGAACGCGGGCGTGACGTCGATCATCCATCCCGGCGGATCGGTCCGCGACCACCTCACGGTCGAGGCGGTCGACAAGGTCGGCGCCGCGATGGTCTTCACCTCGCGCCGTCACTTCCGCCACTGAGTGGCGGCCCGATGGCGGGCGGCGTCCAGCGTTTCGGGGGCGACCCGCCCTCACCCTGGGAGGAGCAGTACGGCTACAGCCGTGCGGTCATCGTCGGCGGCCTGATCCACGTCGGCGGCACGACGGCGGTTGGTCCGTTCGGAGGGGTCGTCGGTGATACGCCCTACGAGCAGATGGCCGAGTGCCTGCGCAAGATCTTCCACGAGCTCAGCCGGCTCGGCGCGATGCCGGAGGACCTCGTCGCGGTGCACATCTACGTCACCGACATCTCACGTCACGAGGAGATCCTCCGCGCCTACTCCGAGGCGCTCGGCGACATTCGGCCGCTGGCGACGATGGTCGAGGTGTCGGGGCTCATCGACCCGCGCATGTCGGTCGAGGTCGAGGCCACCGCGCTGGCGCCCGCCGCCGGCGGCGGCTCCTGACCCGAGGCCCCTGAGATCGGCCGGCCCGGCCGCCGTTCCGCGGTGCGCCTCGGTCGGGCTCTGCCGGCTGCCCGTGGGCAGCTGACCCGACACCGGCGGCTGCTCGCTGCGGGCAGGCCGCGAAGCCACGGCGGTCGCCGAGCCGGAGCGGACAGGCGCCCGTCACCGCGGCCCGCGCCGCCGACCCCGTCTGCCCAGCGGGCGCGTGGCGTCGGGCGACGTGCCCCGCCTCGGCCGCCGGCCCTGGCTGCCACCGTGCTCACGCGCGCCGTCGTCGACCGCACGCTCGACGTCACCTCGGCGGAGTGGATCGTCGAGGCACCGTCGGAGTGCTCGGGCTCGGACTGCACCGTGCTTCCCCTCGCCGACTTCGGCACCGCGCACTTCCTCAGCGCCGGCGCGACGACGACGACCGGGATCACCCGCTCGCTCACGAGGGCGCCGTGGACGCGGACGCGCATCAGCCTGGGGTCCTCGTTCGAGCAGGGGACCGACGGCGCCGATCTCCAGACGCGCGTCACCGCGACCCCGTCGGCCCTCGCCGATCCGCTCGGGGCGTTCGGGGTGAGCTACCTACGCCGCGAGCTCGACGACGATCACGACCACCGAGCCGAGCGGGCCGCCGTCGACGGGGCCAGGCGGTCCCGGCGGTCCTTCGGTTTGATGCACCGCGTGCCGGGGAGGATCCGTGCATGACCACGATCGCCATCGTCGGCGCGGGCCCCGGGCTCGGCGCCGCAGTCGCTCGCCGCTTCGGAGCCGAGGGGTTCTCGATCGGCCTCATCTCCCGCAGTCAAGACCGGGCCGATGGGCTTGCCGCGCAGCTCGTCGGCGAGGGTCTGCAGGCCCAGGGCTTCGCCGCCGACGTCCGTGACCCGGCCGGCCTGGCGCGCACGCTCGAGCGGGTCACCGAGGCGCTCGGTCCGATCGAGGTGCTCCAGTACAGCCCGCTGCCCCAGAAGGACTTCATGCGCCCCGTGCTGGAGACCACCCCCGCCGACTTGGTCGGGCCGGTCGAATTCTCGATCTACGGACCGGTCGCGGCCGCCCACCAGGTGATCCCCGGGATGCGCGCCCTGCGCGACAACCGCGGGACGATCCTGTTCGTCAATGGCGGCACCGCACTCGTCCCGCGTGCGCATCTCGCCGGGACGAGTATCGCGTTCGCCGGGGAGACCGCCTACGCGCAGCTGCTCCACGAGGTGCTCGCCGAGGAGGGCATCCACGTCGCCCAGCTCGTAATCGGCGGCTCGATCGAGGAGGGCCACCCCGAGAAGGATCCGGCGAAGCTGGCCGAGGTCATCTGGGATCTGCACAACGATCGCGAGACCTTCCGGGTGGAGGTCGCCACGGGCTGACCCGTGGCGACCTCGCACCGCCCCCGGACGCTCAGGCAGCGAGGGCGGCGCGCCGGGGCTCGGCCGGTCGCACCCCCTCGTAGCTGAGCAGTCGCGCGATCCGATCCTGGACCGGCGGGTGGGTGGCGAACAGGCCGGACAGGCCCTGCGCGCGCAAGGGGTTGACGATGTACATGGGGGCGGTGGCCGGGTTGACCTGGAGCGTCGAGCGCTCATCGGCGGTGATGGTGTGCAGCGCCTCGGCCAGCGGCCGGCCGGTCCCGAGCATCCGCGCGGCCGTCGCGTCGGCCAGGTACTCGCGCTGGCGCGAGACGGCCAGCTGCAGCAGCGTCGCCCCGATCGGCGCGACCAGCATCAGCGC
This sequence comes from Solirubrobacteraceae bacterium, assembly GCA_036501965.1. GTDB lineage: Bacteria > Actinomycetota > Thermoleophilia > Solirubrobacterales > Solirubrobacteraceae > Palsa-465. Next base: position 12,778 of record DASXZK010000025.1, on the reverse strand, counting down.
GAGCGCGGCGATCGGGTTCTCGCCCTCTTCGTAGGAGGAGCCGAACAGGAACGACAGCTGCAGGATCGAGGCGATCGCGGAGATCGCCCCCGCGACCATCGCCGCCACCGACGAGACGAGGATGTCGTGGTTGCGGATGTGCCCGAACTCGTGCGCCAGTACCGCACGCACCTGGTCGGCGGGGAGCGTGTTCAGCAGGCCCTCGGTGACCGCGACCGCCGCGTGGGCGGGGTTGCGGCCGGTGGCGAACGCGTTTGGCTGCGCACCGGGGATCAGGTGCAGGCTCGGCACCGGCACCTCGGCGAGCGACGCGAGCTCGCGCACCATCTCGTGCAGCTCAGGCGCCTCATCAGACTCGAGCGGCCGTGCCCGCGCCGCACGCAGCGCGATCCGGTCGGAGAAAAAGTAGCCGACAACGTTCATGGCGACCGCTGCGATCACGAAGATCCACAACAGCGAGCCGCCGATCAACGCACCGCAGGCGATCAGCAGGCCGGTGAGGCCGGCGACGAGCGCCCAGGTGCGCAGGCGGGTGCCGAGCGCGGCGGTCGAGATGGGCATGGCGGTGATGTCCTTTCCGGGGTCGGTGGGGAGTGGAGATCTCAGCGTGCCGTCTCGGGCGCGCCGGCGGAATGGGGTCGAGACCTCATCTCGTCCGGGCGGGTGCGCACCAGGCTCGCCACGGACGCGGCACCGAGCAGCGCGAAGATGACCGCCAATGAGATCGGGGTGGAGACGGTCGGGACCGCGGCGAGCTCTGCGTGCGCGCTGTGCAGGATCAGCTTCACCCCGATGAAGGCAAGTACCGCCGCCATGCCGACCGGCAGGTAGACGAGTCGGCGCACGAGCCCGGAGACGAGGAAGAACAGCGGCCGTAGACCGAGCAGCGCGAACGCGTTGGCGCCGAACACGACGAACGGCTCGTCGCTCACCCCGTAGACCGCCGGGATCGAGTCGAGGCCGAATACGGCGTCAGCCCCGACCATCGTGACCAGCGCCAGTCCGGCCGGCGTCGGGATCACCTTGCGCAGCCGGCGGACGAGCGGGTTTGCCGTGACGTCCGGTTGCTCGCCGCGGTGGCGCACGAGGTGGACCGCGGTGACGAGCAGGACGGCGCCGAACAGCGCGAACGTGAACGAGAACGCGTCGAGCATCGCCGCGCCCGCGGCGATGAGGATCACGCGGATCCCAAGCGCCGCCAGGATCCCGATTGTGAGCAGCCGCGGCCGCTGCATCTCCGGAACCGCGAACGTGGTGATGATCACCAGAAAGACGAACAGGTTGTCGATCGAGAGGCTCTTCTCGACCGCATACCCAGCGAGGTACTCGACCCCGAGGTCCCAGCCGGCGCTCAAACCGAGCACGACCCCGAACCCGAGCGCGATCGCCAGGTATGCGACTGACCAGACCGACGCATCACGCAACGAGACGGGGCCGGTACGGCGCCGGTCGACGACGAGCTCGAGCGCGAGCAGCCCCAAGATGGCCGCAACCGTTGCGGCCCAGGCACTGGCGGTGATCACGAGGTCTGCCGGGCGGTTCCGGGCTCGTGCCGCCCGCCGCGGAGTCGCCGCCAGGCGATGGCGGCGAGCACGCCCGCCACTGCGACCGCGCCAAGCGCGAGTGACCCGCGCTCCACGACCGTGACCAGCTCGTCGAGCGAGCTCCAGAACGCGAAGCCGAGGCAGCAGAACGTCGCCGCCCACATGCCGGCGGCACACGCTGTGATCGGCACGAAGCGCCGGGCGGGGATGTGCGTCGCCCCGGCCAGGAATGGCAGCAGCGGCCGGATGATCCCGACGAAGCGGCCGAGCACGAGTGTCTTGGCGGTGTGCTCGGAGAGGACCCGTTCGACCTGGGCGACGCGGCCCTCGGTGACGCCGAGGCCGGCCCCGTGGGCGAGCAGCAGTGACCTGCCGAAGCGCCGCCCGAGCGTGTAGGAGATGAGGTCGCCGGTGAGCGCGCACGCCCACACGACCGCGATCAGCACCGGCAGCGAGATCGTTCCGTGTCCCGCGCTCACGCCGCCGAGGACCACGATGATCTCGCCGGGCGCGACCAGACCGACGAACGCTCCCGTTTCGGCGAGCGCGAACGCGCCGACGACCACGTAGGTGAGAGCGCCGAGCGCCCCAGTCGATGTTCGGACGATGTGCTCGGCGCTGGGCAGCTCGATCAGCCCCGTGCCCGAGGCAGCGAGTGCCGCGACGCCCAGCACCGCGAGGACCTTGACCGGAGTGGTGAGGTGGCGCCGTCGCAGGACGGCGCCGGCCGCGAGCACGGCGGCGAGGACGAGGGTGCCTGACTTCATGGCGCCAGCATCCCGGCCAGACGCGCGCGCCGGAATGGGGTCGCGGCCCCATCCTGCGAGGAATCAGGCCTCGATCAGCCCGGTGCGAATCGCGTAGCGGACGAGCTCGACGCGGTCGTGCATCCCAAGCTTGTCCAGGATGTTCGCGCGGTGGCGCTCGACCGTTTTCTCGGAGATGACGAGCTCCTGCGCGATCCGCTTGTTGGAGTGGCTCTCGGCGATCAGCTTGAGCACCTCCTGTTCGCGCGGTGTGAGTGGGCTGTCGGGCATATCGCCGTTGCGGGCCCCGCGCAGCAATTCGCGGATCAGGGGCGTCTCGTCCGCCGGGTAGATGAACTGCTCTCCACGCATCGCCGCCCGGCATGCCTCCACGAGGTCGCGGTCTGCGACCGACTTCAGCACGTAGCCCGACGCGCCGGCCTTCAGCGCTTCGGCGAGGTAGCGCTCGTTGTCGTGCATCGAGAGCAGCAGCGTGCGCAGCTGCGGGCGCCGGCGCGAGAGCTCGGCGACCGCCTGCAGGCCGGTCATGCGCGGCATCGAGATGTCGACGATCGCGAGGTCGATGTCCGCCTCCAGTCCGCGCGTCACCGCAGCCGCGCCGTCGCCGACCTCGGCGACGACGCTCAGATCCGGCTCGGCGTCGAGCACCAGGCGCAACCCCCGGCGCACGACGGCGTGATCGTCGGCGAGCAGGATCCGCGTGGTCAGCGGTGTCATGACGCCACCGACGGCGTGGCGGCGAGCCGCAGCCTGACCGTGCAGCCCCGCCCGTCCTGGCCGGGGCCGGGGCCGATCTCGAGCGTCCCGCCGACGAGCGTCGCGCGCTCGCGCATGCCCTTCATCCCGCTGCCGGGTGCCTGCTCGGCGGGGATTCCCTCGCCTTCGTCGGTCACCTCGAGGATCACCTCGCCGTCGTCGTGGCTCAGCGTGAGCGAGGCCCGGGAGGATCCAGAGTGGCGGGCGACGTTGGTGAGCGCCTCCTGCGCGACCCGGAACACGACGAGCTCGGTGTTCGGATCAAGCGGTGGCAGCGGGTCGTCGACGTGTTGGGAGATCGACAGCCCCGACCGCTCGGCGAAGCGCTCGCCGAGCACCGCGATGGCGCTGACCAGCCCGAGCTCGTCGAGCGCCTCCGGCCGCAGCTCGATCGCGATCCGGCGCACGCTCTCCAGGCTTGAGCGGACCGCATCCTGGACGTCCTCTATCCGTTTGCCGACGGCGGGATCGACCGCGTCGCTGCGGGCGCGCGCCAGCCACAGCAGGACCGCCGTGAGCTCCTGTCCGATCTGATCGTGCAGCTCCTGAGCGATCCGCAGCCGCTCGGCCTCCTGGCCGGCGAGCACTCGGCGGGTCGCCTCGCGCCGCTCGTCCTCCAGGCGCGCGAGCATCTCGTTGAAGGTGAGCGCGAGCTCTCCGGCCTCGGAATTGGGGGTCGCGTTCGGCATCCGGTTCGCCGGGCCCGTGAGGTCGACGGTGCGGGCGAGCTCGGTGAGCTGCGAGATTGGCCCGACGACGCGCCGCAGCACGATCAGGTTGCCGACGCCGACAAGCATCAGCGCCGCCGCGAGCACGATCGCCTCGTCGAGCGCGACTCGCGAGAGCTTGTGGGGATCGAGCACGAGCAGGGTGACGAGCACGACGGCGACCAGCAGTCCGGCGTTGATCCCGGCGACCCGGTACACGAGCGGCACGTACCGGCCGCCACCGGCCCGGCTATGGGCGAGGGCCTCGGCGCGCGAGGGCCGATCGGGGCGCAGGCGTGCGGGGATGCCACTCACACGCCCGCCGGACGGGTGGGTGGGCGGTGCTCGAGCGAGCGCAACATCGCTCCCAGCCGGGCACCGAGCTCGCGCGGCTTCAGCCGGAGCGTCTCCGCCACCTCGCCGGGCTCGATGCCCGAGGCCATCAGCCCGAAGATCGCCTGTTCGACCGGATCGAGGCGGCGCCCCATCGAGCCTGCGAGCGACGGCGGCACGCTCAGCGGCGGCTGCTCGCCACGGGCGATCGCGCGGATCGTCGCCGCGAGGTCGTCGGGCAGCGCCGACTTGCTTGCCACCGCGCTCGCCTCGGCGACGACCGCGGCCGCCGCCAGCAGGTGATCGCTGAACGCCGAGTACACGAGCACCCGCGGCGGATCGGGGAGCGCCCGCAGGCGGCGGGAGAGCCACAGGCCCGAGTGCCCCCCGAGCTGGTAGTCGACGATCGCGACGTGGAGCGGCTCCTCGCAGCGCTCGGCGAACGCGAGCGCCTCCTCGGCCGAGGCGCATGCGGCCGCCACCTCCAGATCGGCCTCCACGGACAGCAGCTCGCGCAGGCCGACCCGGATGGCGGGATGGTCGTCGACGATCAGACAACGGATCGTCCGGAGCACGTGGGATGGCGGGCCGGTCGCCATCCCCGAAGTGTCCTCGCTTTGGAATCCCGGTCGCACGATCAGACGTGCAGCGCCTGCCGCATCCGCTGCCGAGACGGCTTGCGCCCGCCCGGCCCGACGCCGGCGAGCACGAGCACCGGCCGGCAGGTCTCGTGGGGGAGCCGCTGAGCGACGCTCCCCGCGAGCGCGCCGGTGAGGACCCCGCGGCCATGGGAGCCGACGACGATCAGATCGGCGTCGAGCCGGTCCGCGAGCCCGGCGATCTGGGCGGCCACCGAGCCGCTGTAGTTGACCAGGTAGTGCGGGTTGACCGTGAGCCGGGCGTCCGCGACCGCGGCGGTGATCTGCCGCTTCACACGCGCGCGGGTCTCGGCGCGCTCGGCGGCGATGTACTCGCGGCCGATGCGCATCGGCGCGGGCTCGGTCTCCTCGACGTTGACGACGTGCAGCTCGGCGCCGGTCTCTCGGGCGATCACGACCGCACGTCGCATCGCCCGTTCGGAGTGCTCGTGGCCGTCGGTTGCGCAGAGGATCGTTTTGTAGAGCATCGCTGTCGACCTCCTTGGGTCGGCTGGGAGTGATGCACTCACTCTCCCGCGCGCGGACGTGATGCGGTATGGGGTCGGGACCCGATCTTCGGTGGGGTCAGCTGGGCCAGGCCGGCTGGGGCGGCCGCAGCTGCTCGGCGGCGAGCCCGAGTCTCAGAGCGTCAAGGTCCCGGTGTCGGCGGGCGACGAGCTGGATGGGGATCGGCCGGCCGTCGTCGCACGTCGTCCAGGGCACGCTGATCGCCGGATGGCCGGACATGTTGAAGGGGGCGGTGAACCCGACGTGCATGAGCGCCTGGTCGGCACCGAACGGAGCGGGGGCGTCCGCGGAGAAGGCCGGTATGGGGGCGACCGGCGCGAGCAGGAAGTCGAGGTCGCCGAATGCGCGGGCGACCGACATCGCCATCCCGTCCATCGCGCTGAAGCCGGTGAACACCTGCTCGGCGGTGAACTGCGCGGCCGGTGTCGTCCAGTCGAGAATGTGGGGCAGCGCACGGGCGGCGGCCTCCACGCCGAGCGCCTGCAGGTCGAGGAAGCTGCGCATCCGCCAGAAGCGATCCAGCCCGTCGAGCAGTGCCTGGTCGATGAGTGACGCGACAGGCTCGGTCGTCGCGCCTGCCCCTTCGAACGCGTGTGCCGCTTGGTGGATGGCGTCAGCGATCTGCGGGTCGGGGGCGGGGCCCGCACCCGCGTCGGTGCAGACGCCGATTCTCACGCCATCGAGCGGGAGTGCGGTGAGTCCTGTCCAGTCGAGCTCGGCCGCGGGCAGGCTCATGTGGTCACGATCGTCGGGCCGCGAGACGACCGACATGGTCAGCGCCAGGTCCTCCGTCGTGCGCGCGAGCGGACCGATGCATCGCCCGTAGTACGGGGGCGAGACGGGGATCCGGCCGAAGCTCGGCTTGAGGCCTGCCACACCGCACCATCCCGCGGGCATCCGGACCGAGCCGCCGATGTCGGTGCCGAGGTGAATCGGGCCGATCCCGGCCGCCGCCGCGGCGCCCGCGCCGGCGCTCGACCCGCCCGGGTTCCAGTCGGGGTTCCAGGGGCTGCGGGTGGTCGGATGCAGACTCGAGACCCCGGAGGACATCATCCCGAAGTCGGGCATGGTGGTCTTGGCGAAGATGACGGCGCCGTCTTCCTTGAGGCGTGCGGCGGCCGGAGCGTCGGCGTCCGAGATCGTCTCGGGCGTCGCCGCGGACCCCATCCGGTACGGGTCGCCCGCGGTCGCGATGTTCTCCTTGACCGTGACCGGGATCCCGTCCAGCACGCCGCGTGGTTCGCTCTTGGCGTATCGCTCGTCGGCGCGCCGGGCGCTCTCGCGTGCTGTATCGACGTCGACCTGTGTGAACGCATGGATCCGCGGCTCCCAGGCGTCGGCACGCTGGAGCACGGCCTCGATCACCTCGCTCGGCCGCGTCTCCCCGGCGAGGTAGAGGCGGCGCAGTTCGGTGGCGGACAGGTCGGCGAGCTCGGGCATGGGTGGACTCAATCAGATGGCGGAGGTCGACCGCAGCTCGGCGCGGTGCACGTCGACGAGGCCCCGCAGCCAGTACTCGACCCGGCCGGAGTGGGCGCCCGGCGCCAGCACGATCAGATCGAGCTCGTTGCGGTTGTCCTCGCTGGGCCGGAACGAGGCCCGCAGCACGCGGCACCGCCGCCGATGCAGCGTCGAGACGACGCGCAGCAGGGCAGAGCCGCTGTCGCGTTCGAGCTCCAGCGTGAGATGAAGCTCCGCCTGTCTGCTTGTGGGTGATGGAGGTGCGACTGCTGGGGTCATGAGGTCTCTCCTGGCCCCACGGTCCCGAGCGGCATCCGACCACCAGCTCGACCCGACAGGGCCGATCCGATCCACAGCTCGTTGTTGATCGAGCTGGGATCTAGGTGGTAATGACGATGAACGCGCAGGCGCTGCCGGCGATGCTGCAGGAGGCGTACACGCGAGCGTTCACGTCCGAGACCGTACCAGCGCACCGACCGCTCCGCCACCGCTGGGTGTCGGCCTGAGGAGCCCACTCTGAGCGCCTTCTCGGCCACATAGCCTCAGAACACGCCCGGAGTGCGCGATCATGAACCCCAGGCCGCTGTAGCTCAGCTGGTAGAGCAGGGGACTTTTAATCCTCCGGTCCTGGGTTCGAGTCCCAGCAGCGGCATCGAACGATCGAGATCGATCGGTCGGCAGCGGGGCGTCGGCGTCCGTCACTCGGCTCCCGCTGCGGACGTACGTCTGTTGCGGTCAGGTTTATGACTTGCGGCGGGTGTTTTGTGATCCTTTATTGACCAATGCTGATCGTCTGATCGTTGTGGGCGTGGCGATTGTGTTGCGTCCTCTTGTCGGCGCTTGGGGGGTTGGTTATCGTGCCCGGCCGACCGGGGGGTCAGATCATTCTTAGAGGGTTGGGGGTGGGGCGCGTTGCGGCTTCGTGGTGCGGGTGCGGCTGGGTGTGTAGGGGCTGTCGTTTTCTTGCTGTGGGTGCTGGTGCCTGGTTTGGCGTCGGCGGGCCGTGAGGGTTGTGGTGTTGATTCGCCGTATTCGCGGTTGATCGCGCGCACGCCGGGGTTGGTGGGGTACTGGCGACTGGCGGATCTGTCGGGTGGGCGGGTTTGCTCGACCGGCCCCGCACCCGCAGGCCGGTCAGAGGGACGCCTTGCCTTTGGTCAGCCTGGAGGACTGGCCGCGGAGCCCGGCACGAGCGTTGAGTTCGAGGGGCATGGCAAGATCGTGGTGGCCCCGCGCCGCGGCCGTCGAGCCGGCGCTGGCGCTGGGATGAGTCTGGAGCTGTGGCTTCGGCGGGCCCGCGTGGGTCGTGCCGGAATTGGACTGCTGGCCGCGTCTCGGGGTGCGTGGTCGGTCGGGTTTGACTCGCATAACCGGCTGGTGGTGCGGGTCGGCGCGGTGGTGGTGGCCCGGTCGACGGTTGCGATTGCGTCGACGTCGCGCTGGCACTACCTCGCTGTCACGGATGCGGATGATCAGGTACGCGTGTATCTCGACGGCCGCGATGTGGCGAGAGTCGACGCCCACGCAGGCTTGGCGGTTGGTGATGGAGCGATCGACGTCGGAGCCGGCCCGGTCAAGGGCGGATTTCACGGTTGGGTTGAGCAGGTTGCCCTGTATCGGGGCGCGCTGAGGCCTGCGCTTGTCCGGTCGCATTTTGCGGGCGGTGTGGATCCCAACACGACCCGGCCGTCGATCGAGGGGCGGCCGCGCGCCGATCGCCTGCTGACCGCGCGGGCGGGGGTGTGGGGCGCGGCGTCGAGCTATCGGTATCAGTCGGAGACCTGCGAGAACGCGGGCGGTGGCTGTGTCGATATTCAGGGTGCGACGCACCGAACGTTGCGGTTGGGGCAGGTGGCGGTTGGTCGGCGCTTGCGGGTGGTGGTGACTGCGCATCACGGCCAGGCCGCTGGCGGTGCTGTCTCGACGGTCACGGGGCGCGTGCGGGGATCGGTGCCGGTGGCCAGGGCCCGACCGGCGGTCGTTGGGGTGCCCGTCGTTGGACAGGTGGTGACGGGGAGCGCGGGTCAGTGGGTCGGCACGCCTCAGGTCGCGTTCAGGGCGCAGTGGGAGCGCTGCCTCCCGGATGCAGCGACGTGTGTGCGCATCGCGGGCGCGGACTCGTGGTCATATTCGCCCAGCCGGGGGGATGTGGGTGCGCGGCTGCGGTTGATGGTCTCTGCGGTCAACCGGCCGGGAAGGCAGAACGCGTTCTCCCGCATGACCGCACCGGTTCGTTTGCAGCCCTCGCTTGGCCAGATGCAGCCGATCACGGCTGGCGCTCCGACGAACACGTCCGCGCCGACGATCTCAGGCAACCTGGTTGACGGGCAGACTCTGACCGGGACTGCAGGGGCGTGGTCAGGGACTGCGCCGATCTCGTACGCGTACAAGTGGCAGCGCTGCACTGCTGCGGGTGCGAGTTGCACTGCGATTTCGGGCGCGACTGCCGCGACCTACCAGCTTGTCCCGGCGGACGTCGGGCACATTCTGCAGCTCAAGGTCACGGCGACCAACTCCGCGGGCTCGGCGAGCGCGACCGTCGCGACGTCAACGACGATCGCGGATGCGCCGGCGCCGGTGATCACTTCCGTTTCGCATTCGAATCTTCCTTCTCAGGCGGTCTACAACGGGTCTGACACCGTGTCGGTGACCGCGACATCGAGCGGTCCTGGGGTCCAGCAGTTCAAGATCACCGACCAGAACGGCGATCTGGTCGCCAGCGCCAAGTCGTCGTGCACCGGCAGCAGCGGGAGCCCCTGCAAGGCGAGCCTGACCAAGACGCTGCCGTCGCCTACGACACGCTTCCGGTCGGCTCCGACACGCTGTCGTTGGTCGCGATCGACGCCGCCGGAATCAGCTCGACCGCGACGACATGGTCGGTCGCGGTCGAGACTCCGCCGACCTGCAGCGATACGTGGACTGGGAGTGCTGGGGACGGAAGCTGGGACACGGCCGGGAACTGGAGCACCGGCGCGGTCCCGACCCAGCAGGACTACGCCTGCCTACCCGCCGGCAGCAGCGCCCAGGTCAACAACACCGACACCGTCGGACGAGTCCAGGACCTCGGCACACTCACGATCAGCGCCCCGCTCACTATCGCCGACCCCGCAAACGCGTCTGCTGTGAACAATCTCGTGTTGAGCTCGACAGGCACGATCGCCACTGCCAGCGACCTGGATGTCACCAGCACAGCACAGTTGGGCGGCGGAACCCTCGCGGGGTCGGGATCGCTCGTTGTGCAAAGCGGAGCAGCGGCAACCGTCGACCGGAGCGCCAACAACAGCGTCCGTGTGAACGCCGAGCTTCAGAATGACGGGACCGTGACGGTCGGCAGCGGCCAGCTGCAGGTCAATGGGACGTTGGTCAATGCGGCGGGTGGGACGGTGTTGGACAACTCCGAGGACGGCGGGTTGTCTGGCGGGGGGACGCTGATCAACGATGGCTCGTTGGAGAAGACGTCAGGGACGGGCACTTCGGCGGTCAACCCGGCGATCGACAATGAGGGCACGGTCGATGCGGTCACCGGAGGTCTGAATTTCCTCGGCGGGACGGTCGCGGGGGACTCAGGGTCGGGCAGCTGGCTGGATTCGAGCTCGGGGGCGTTGAGTTTTTCGTATGGGCAGTTCACGCTGGGCGCGGTCAACGCGGCGGGCGTGTTCAACGATGCGACGTCGGTGACGATCAACGGCGAGTTGACGACGGGCGATCTGCTGGTCTCAAACCTGCTGACGCTCAACGGCTCGGCGACGATCGGTGATGCGCTGATGGTGCAGGGCGGGGTCCTGTCGGTGTCAGACGAGGCTGATATCTCGGGCTCGTTTGACTGGCAGGGAGGCGTGATCCAGGGGTCGGGCACGACGGTGATCGAGCCCGACGCAACCGTGAGCACTGATCTGCCGTCCTACGGGATCGACCGGATGAACGGGAGGTTGCGCAACGAGGGCACGGTGACGGTCGGCAGCGGCCAGCTGCAGGTCAATGGGACGTTGGTCAATGCGGCGGGTGGGACGGTGTTGGACAACTCCGAGGACGGCGGGATCACCTCGGGAGCAGCCGCCGGCCAGCAGCCAGGACAATTCATCAACGAAGGCGCGCTGCAGAAGACCTCCGGGACGGGAACCAGTGGCGTCGATGCGCTGATCGACAACGAAGGGACGGTCGACGCGCAGACCGGCACCCTGAGCTTCAGCGGCGGATCGGTCCCCTTCGCAGAGAATATTCTCGGTCTGCCGTCACTTGAGAGCGCCGAGCTCAACGATCCCACCTACTGCCCCACCGAACCGGTCGCGCAACCCGGAGCCTGGAACGCCAGCAGCAGCGCCGCGATCGAGCTTGCGGGCGGCTGCTACACGTTCGGCGCTTCCGCCGACCTCTCCGGGCAGATCAACGTTGATCCAGACGCCCAGATGCAGCTTGGCCCCGTCCAGGCACCGAACGCCACAATCTCAACCGCCGGCGGATCGCGGCTGATCGCCAACACCGAACCATTCCAGACCCAGCCGGCACAGGTCGGCGGCCTGGTGGTCGGTGGCTACGTGAGCGGAACGGACGAGCTCGACGTCGCTCACTCGTTCACAGGCGTGGGATACGGCCAGCTCGACGGCCCCGGCCCGGTCGTCATCGGCTCGGACGCGACCGGACTGATCAGTACGGGAACCACGCCATTTTGGCTTGAAAGCGCACTGGTCAACCGCGGGACGCTCACCTGGAGCGACGGCCCGATCCGCGCGATGACTGGCGGCATCCTCTGGAACTCCGGCACGCTCCAAGCCGACGGCGAGTCCGGCGCCTACGCAAACTTCGGGGATGACACCAGCCTGCTCTACAACAGCGCCACGGGAACGATCACCAAGACCTCTGGGACGGGGACCACCGAAATCGACGCGCTGCTCTACAACCAGGGCCAAACACCCACCGCACAGACCGGAACCCTCGCGTTCGCCGGCAGCAACCTCACACCCACCGCTGACCCGGGCGGATCGACCCCGTCGTGCGATGAGCTGGGGGCGACCGTCGCCGCCGCCTGGATCTCACTGCTCAGCGACCCCACCGAGGTGGTCGCCGGCACCACCGGCGCACAGTGCGCAGACGGGGCCAGCGCCACCGGATCGACCTCCCTCGACGTGGCAACCTATCCCAACAACACTGCGGTGACGACGCTGGACACCGAGAGCTGCTCTGCTGAGAACGCGGGATGCGTCGCGACCGTCGGCGCGGTCCTGACCCCCGGGCAGACCGGATACTGGGACGCGACCCAAGGCGCGGTCTACTCGATCACCGCCAACCTGACCTACTCCCCGCAGGGCACCGGGACCGGCTCCTGGCAAGACGACCTCTCAGTCCCGCCGTCCAGCACCGGAATCCCGACGCCAACGCCACCTTCAAGCTCCCAGTACGGCGGCGGCAGCCCGGACTCCCCGCACTCGCTCACCGCAATGTGCGGCGACCCCGTCGTCTGCTCCTCCGGCGATCAGACCGAGCAACAGACGGATCTCAATGTGTCCGGAACAGGTGGCGAGATGGACCTGACCAGGACCTACAACTCCCAGCTTGCTGTCTCCCAAGCCGCAGACAACGCGCCGAGCGCGTTTGGCTACGGGTGGACAGGCCCGTTTGACGAGCACCTCACCATCGATGACGGAGCCGGCACGGCGACCGTCCAGAACGAAAACGGCAGCACCGTCACGTTCACGATCAACGCTGATGGAAGCTTCTCGCCGCCGCCCAGCGCTCAGGCAACCCTGACCCAAGACCCAAGCGGGGCCTACGACTACGTGCTGCCAGACCAGACCACGGTCGTGTTCAACGCCGCCGGAAACATCCTGTCGAGCACCGATCGAATCGGGCAGACAACGTCGTTCTCCTACAACACCGACGGCCAGATGACGCAGATGACCGCGCCGTCGGGCCGCGCGATCAACTTCAGCTACAACGCCCAAGGACTGGTCGCGACCGCGACAGACCCATCGGGGATGGTCGTCAGCTACTCCTACGACGGGTCAGACAACCTGACCCAGGTCGCCGATACGCCCAACGGATCTCAG
>DASXZK010000024.1:0-21507 GCA_036501965.1 Solirubrobacteraceae bacterium | reverse complement strand
CGCGAACAACGCGATCGTGGTCCCGCCGGGATCGACGAACGTGACGATCGGCCCGGACGGCAGCGTCAACTACCAGACCCCGACCAACACCACCGTGACCGCCGGGTACATCTCGCTGGCCACGTTCCCCAACCAGGCCGGGCTGCAACGTGACGGCGGATCGCTGTGGAGCGCCAACGCCGCCTCCGGCACGGAGAGCGCGGGTCAGCCCGGCACCGGCAGCTTCGGGCAGACGATCAGCGGTGAGCTCGAGCAGTCGAACGTCGACATGGGCACCGAGTTCACGAACATGATCGAGGCCGAGCGTGGCTACCAGGCCAACGCGAGCACGATCACCACCGCCGACCAGATGATGCAGACAGTCGTGCAGATGAAGCAGTAATTGCGGCAGAGGGCTCGGCGGAGGGGCGGCAATCGAGGGATGCCGCCCCTCCGTTCCCGAGGCCGCCGCCACCTTCTTACAGACCGGAGAACTGACAATGATCACCCTGCACCGTCTCGGGCACAAGCTCGAGCTGTTTCATTTGAACCCCGACTTGATCGTCACCGTCGAGGGTCACCCCGACACCGTGATCGCGCTCGCCACCGGCGCCAAGATCGTCGTCGCCGAGACGCCCCAGCGCGTCTGCCAGGCGGTGCGGGCCTACCGCATCGAGATCATGGCCGGCGCCATGAAGAGCCGCCAGGATCAGCGCGAGTCCTCCGGTGGAACCGTGTCGCAGCTGCGTCCGGCCGCCGCCGGCGACCAAGCCGACCTCATCTGAACGCCATGTCTGACCGTCCCTACTCACCGGCGCGTGAGCGCCTTGACCTGCCCGGGCACACGCTGGCCGATCGCATCGCGCTGCCCGGACACTCCCCGTCTGGACTCCCGTCCAGCGGGGTGAAGGTTTCCTTAGCGCGGCCGATCAAGAGGACATGAAGGCCGCAACCGGCATAGGAATCGCTGTCGCGACCGTGGGGATCCTGATGGGCGCGATGATGGACGGGACCAGCCCGGCCGCGTTCATGAACCCGACGGCGCTCGTGCTGATCATCGCCGGCACCGCCGGCGTGACGATGGCCAGCGTCGGCATGGACGGGATGAAGAAGATCCCCGCGCTGTTCAAGCGGGTGATCAGCGCCGACCCGCTCGACGTCCAGGGTCGCGTCAACCTCCTCGTCTCGCTCGCCGAGCAGGCGCGGCGCGAGGGCCTGCTGGCGCTCGACGCGCAGATTTCCGAGATCGACGACGCCTTCACCAAGAAGGGCCTCCAGCTGGTCGTCGACGGCACCGACCCCGACCTCGTCCGTGACATCCTCGAGGCCGAGATCGACGGTATGGCCGCCCGGCACCACTCTGGCGTGCTCCCGTTCGAGAAGGCCGGCGGGTTCGCGCCGACGATCGGGATCATCGGCACAGTCATGGGGCTCGTCCACGTGCTCCAGAACCTGTCGGCGCCGGCGACGCTGGGCCCCTCGATCTCCTCGGCCTTCATCGCCACCCTGATGGGCGTCGGCTCGGCCAACGTGATCTATCTCCCGGTCGCCAACCGCCTGAAGGCGCTCTCGTCCGAGGAGATCGAGCTGCGGACGCTGACCGTCGAGGGCATCCTGTCGGTCCAGGCCGGCGACAACCCGCGCGTGGTGGCCGACAAGCTCACCTCGTACGTCCCGCCCGCCGAGCGCGACGGCGCGGGTGACGGCGACAACGTCACGCCGATGCCCGAGCCCGAAGCAGAAGCGGCCTAACCATGGCCGGCCACGGCAAGCGCGGGGGTCGCGGCGGAGCGGTCGAGCCCGAGAACGAGGAGCGCTGGCTGCTGACCTACGCGGACATGCTCACGCTGCTGTTCGCACTGTTCATGGTGCTGTTCTCGATCTCGTCGGTCAACATCTCCAAGTACCAGGTCCTCCAGCAGTCGCTGAAGGCTGCGTTCTCGGGCTCGGTCCTGCCCGGCGGGCGCGCGATCCTCCAGTCCGGCTCGGAGTCGACCAGCGCCCATTCGCCGGCCACCGCCGAGGTGCCGTCGATCGTGCCGCTGACCCCGACCCCGACGTCGACCTCGAGCAGCAGCACCGGCGCGGCCAGCAACCCGGCCGCCAAGCCGATGAGCTCGGCGCAGCTGCAGGCGGCGCTGAACAGCATGAGCGCCTCGGTCTCCGAGCAGGACACGTTCGTCAAGCTCAAGGAGAAGCTCGACGCCTACGCCAAGGCGCACGGCTTCGGGAACAAGGTCCAGACGGTGATCGAGCGCCGCGGCCTCGTCGTCCGCGTGCTCACCGACAACCTCCTGTACGACTCGGGCTCGGCCACCCTCCAGCCCGGCGCCGACAAGCTGCTGGCCGAAGTGGCCCAGCTGCTCAACCTTGACAAGAGTCATCCGATCACCGTGGAAGGACACACTGACAATCAGCCGATCTCGAACGCTCAGTTCCCGAGCAACTGGGAGCTGTCGACCTCGAGGGCGACGAATGTCGTGCGCTTCCTCATAACCCAGGGCGTCAGCGCCTACCGGCTCGGTGCAGTCGGTTACGCCGACCTCCACCCGATCGTCAGCAACGCAACGGCCGCCGGGCGCGAGCGCAACCGCCGCGTCGAGATCGTGCTGATGCGCCTGAACCCCGTCCCGCCGTCTTGACCCCGACCCCCGAATCCCCCCGATCCTGAAACCGAGCCCATGAAAAAGAAGATCCTGATCATCCTGCCGATCGTGCTGCTCGGCGGTGGCTACGTCGCCAAGGGCAAGTTGATGCCTCCGAAGGTCGTAAAGCCCAAGATCGCCGGGGTGATCTACATCCTCCCGCACCAGTTCACGCTCAACCTCAAGGACGGGCGGTACGCCACGCTGACCGTCGCGCTCGAGCTCGCGCCCGGGCAGAGCGACGGCGCCAGCGCCGAGAACACGCCCGCGGCCGGTGCCACGGTCGGGACGCTTCCCGAGGAGGCCGTGATCCGGTCGATCATCACCAACGAGGTCACGAACGACCCGTCGACGACGCTGATCGATCAGTCCGGACGCGCCGGCCTGGAGAAGCAGATCCTCGCGGACATCAAGAGCGAGACCGACGTGAAGGTCGACGAGGTCTTCTTCACCGACGTCGCGGTGCAATAGGAGTAGCGATGAGCGAGAAACTCGAACTCGAGCAGCTTCCGGTTGGCGGCGGCGACGTGTCGCGCCTGAGCGGAGTCGGTGACCTGCGGCGGCTCAGCGCCGTGCCCGTCGACCTCAGCGTCGAGATGGGCCGCACCCGGATGACCGTCGGCGAGACGCTCGAGCTCCGTCAGGGCTCGATCATCACGCTGAATCGGATGGCCGGCGAGCCCGTCGACCTGCTGGTCAACGGCACCGCGATCGCGCGGGGTGAAGTCGTCGTGATCGACGAGCAGTTCGGGCTGCGCGTGACCGAGGTCCTCGGCCAGGCGCCGGCTGGCGCTGACCCACTCCCGTCCGACGCCGTCGAGCCCGCCGAGGGCTAGCTGAAGCCCGGGCCCGGAAGCTAAAGCTCCGCGCCGCTGGTGACGAGTACCCGAGTACCGAACCCACTGATGGGAACGGCGTCGCCACCCCCGGCTCGTCAGAACTGCAAGGAGCAACCAGCCATGCCAGACGCAACCAACCCCCGCCAGCTTGTCGTGTTCACGCTCGGCACCGAGCACTACGCGCTCGCGATCCAGCAAGTCCACGAGATCATCCGCTACTCCGAGCCGCGCTCGGTCGCCTCGCGCGCTGACTGGGTTCGCGGCGTGATCAGCCTCCGGGGTCGGATCGTTCCCGTCTACGACCTCGCGGCCCGGCTCGGCGTGCCGTCGCAGCTCACCGAGCACACCAAGATCGTGATCGTCGAGGCCGGCGCTGAGACCGCCGGCGTGATCGTCGACGGCGTCGAGGAGGTCCTGACGGTCGACGACGAGCAGATGCAGGACGCGCCCGGCGCGGACACGACGCTGATCGAGTCGATCGCGAAGGTCGGCACGCGGCTGGTCGTGCTGCTGAAGGCCAGTGCGATCTTCGGCGAGCCTGAGGTCGCGCTCGCTGCCTGAACACCCTGAGGACGCAGAACGCTAATGTCCGCCACCTCGCCCGCGCGGGTCGTCGTCGTTGACGACAGCGCACTGATGCGCAACATCGTCACGCGATCCCTGACCAAAGCCGGGATCGAGGTGGTGGGCAGCGCCGGCAACGGCGATGAGGCGCTGGCCGTCTGCGAGCGCGAGCGTCCCGACGCGATGACGCTCGATCTCACGATGCCGGGCCTGGACGGGCTTGGCGTGCTCAGGGCCCTGCGCGAGCGGTCCGACCACCACATCTCGGTGGTCGTGGTGTCAGCGTTCTCGGCCGCCCACGGCGCCCGCGCCGTCGACGCGCTCGCCGAGGGCGCGTTCGACCTCGTCTCGAAACCCACCGCGACCGAAAGCCTCGACGCGTTCATCGAGAACCTCGGCGCCAAGGTCAAGCTCGCCGCCGCCTCACGCCGCCGGCCTCGCCCGGCCCAAACTGGAGTAATAAATAGCGGCGCGACGCTGCCCCCGAGGCGCCCCGCCCCGGCCAAGAGCGCCAAGCTGGTGATGATCGCGACCTCGACGGGAGGCCCGCGCGCGCTGGCGGCGCTCGTCCCCAAGCTTCCCTCGCCGCTAGGAATCGGCACGCTGATCGTCCAGCACATGCCCGCAGGCTTCACGGAGTCGCTGGCCACGCGCCTGAACGCCAGCAGCACACTGAACGTTCGTGAGGCCACCGGCGGTGAGCAGCTCGATCCGGGGGTCGCGCTGCTCGCGCCCGGCGGGCGCCACCTGCGCCTCGCTCGCGACGGACGCACGACGCTGACCGACGAGCCGGCCGTCGGCGGCCTTCGCCCTCGCGCCGATCTCCTGATCGAGGACGCCGCGCGCGCCTACGGCGACCGGATGCTGCTGGTCGTGCTGACCGGGATGGGCAACGACGGCCTTCGCGGCGCGCGCGAGGTGCACCGCCGCGGCGGGCGCATCCTCGTCGAATCCGAGGAGAGCTGCACGGTGTTCGGGATGCCGCGTGCGATCGTCGACGGCGGCCTCGCCGACGACGTGCTCGACCTGGGCCGCCTGGCTCAGGCCATCGCGAACGAGGCCAGGGCATGAGCGAGCGCGAGACCCGAAGCTTCCAGCGCACCGCACTCCCCAGGCACCGCGGCCACGACGCGGCGATCGGCGCCCCGAAGAGCGACCTCGCCGCCGCCGATGACTACATCGGGTTCTGCGAAGGGCTGCGCAAGCTGTGTGGCATCGACCTGACCCAGTACAAGCGGCCACAGATGGAGCGCCGGCTGCGCTCGTACTTCCAGCGCCAGGGATATACAAGGCTGACCGACGCGCTCGCGCCTCTGCGCGCCGACAAGCGGCAACTCGACGAGCTGCTCGACCGGGTCACGATCAACGTCTCGCAGCTCTGGCGCCACCCGGACCAGTGGGTCCGGCTCGAGCGCGATCTGCTGAAGAGCGTGGCCACGACCGGCCGCGTGCGCGCGTGGAGCGCCGGCTGCTCCTACGGCGCCGAGGCCTACACGCTCGCGGCGGTCTGCGCCGAGGCGATCCCCGGCGTCCAGGTGCGGATCGTCGGGACCGACATCGACCAGCGCATGGTGGCCCGGGCCAAGACCGGAACGTTCACCATCGAGGACGCGCGCAGTGCTCCCAGCGCCGCGATGGAGAAGTGGTTCGAACGGACCGAAACTGGGTGGCAAGCCAAGCAGGTATTGCGAGCAATGACGCAGTTCGAGGTTGGGAACCTGCTCAAGCTCCGGACTTCCGCGTCGAGCTATGAACTGATCATGTGTCGCAACACGGTCATCTACTTCGCTGATCAGATCCGGGACGAACTGCACGCCAGGTTCGCCGACGCCCTGCGACCGGGGGGCTTGCTGGTGATCGGGGGAACCGAGCGGATCACCGACGCCGCGGCGCTCGGTCTGGCTTCGACGCATCCCTTCATCTACCGAAAGTCGTAATGGATACCTCCGAGTACATGCCGATGTTCCTCGCGGAGACGCGCGAGCACCTCGAACAACTGAATCTCGCGATCGTCCAGCTCGAGGTGGACCCCAAGGACCGCGGCACCGTCGAGGAGATCTTCCGCATCGCCCACTCGCTCAAGGGGATGAGTGCGACGATGGGCTTCAGCGCCGTCGCGGAGCTCACCCACGAGATGGAGGACGTGTTCGAGCTTCTGCGCCAGCGCACCAACGGGCTTCCGGTCGAAGCCATCGACACGGTGTTCGCTTGCCTGGACGCCCTATCCGCGGCGACGGAGGCGATCGAGACCGACGGCGGCGAGGCGCTCGACCCGGCGCCGCTCGTGGCGCGGCTGCGCTCGCTGGTCCGGCCTCGCACTCCCGAGCAGGAGATGGCCCGCGCCGGCTCGATCGACCCGCTCGACCATGCCGTGATCAAGGCGGCGCAGGAGGCCGGCGCTCGCGTGCTGCACGTGCGCGTCACCCTCGCCGACGAGGTTCTGATGCCCGCAGTCCGTGCCCACATGGTCCTGGTCGCGCTGACCGATCATGGCGAGGTGCTCGTCAGCGCGCCGGCGCCGGACGTCGTCGAGCAGTTCCAGGGGCGCGAGATCGAGGCCTGGGTCGCCAGCGACCACGAGGACGAGACGATCGCGGAGAACGTCCGCCAGGTCTCCGAGGTGTTCACGGTGGAGGTCCACGAGACTCCGGCACCGGGCTCGGAGCCGACCGAGACGGTGGTTGTGCCGGCAGCCGAAATCGAGGCGCCCGCCCCGGAGATGCCCACGGCCGTGGAGCCCGCCATCGTAGAGCCCGCCGCCGTAGAGCCCGCCGCCGTAGAGCCAGCCGCCGTAGAGCCAGCCGCCGTAGAGCCTGCCGCCGCGGAGCCCGTGGCCGTGCAGCCCGCCGCGGAGCCGGTGGCCGCCGCGCCGAAGCCCGCCGCGCCCGCCAAGGCGCCGACCAAGGCGACGCAGACCCGAACCGTGCGGGTCGACGCCGAGCGGCTCGACGCGCTCATGCACTCGATGGGCGAGCTCGTCATCCACCGTACCGCGGTCGAGGCGCTTACCGCGAAGCTCGAGATCGAAGGCCTCCAGCACGCCGTCCAGGAGCTCACGCGCAGCTCCCAGGCCCTGCAGGCGATGGTCATGCAGGTCCGGATGATTCCGGTCGACGTTGTCTTCCTGCGCTTTCCGCGTCTGATCCGCGACCTGTCGACGAAGCTCGGCAAGGAGGTCAAGCTCGAGCTGGTCGGCAGCGAGACCGAGCTCGACCGCACGGTCGTCGACGCGCTCGGCGATCCGCTCGTCCACCTCGTGCGCAACGCCGTCGACCACGGGCTCGAGCGGCCTGACGACCGCGTCGATGCGGGCAAGCCGCGCCAGGGCACGATCGAGATCGCCGCCCGCCACGCCGGCGGCAGCGTCGTGATCGAGGTCCGCGACGACGGCAACGGGATCGACCCGCACGCGGTCGCCCGCAAGGCCCTGTCGCTGGGCATGATCGACGAGGAGGCCGCCGCGGCGATCGACATGCGCGGCGCCGTTGAGCTCCTGTTCACCTCCGGCTTCTCGACCACCGAGACCACGAGTGACATCTCCGGCCGCGGCGTCGGTATGGATGCGGTCCGCGCGAAGATCCGCCAGCTCGGCGGTGAGGTCGTGATCGACTCGACGCAGGGCGCCGGCACACTCGCCCAGATCCGCCTGCCGCTGACGCTCGCGATCGTCTCGGCCCTTCAGGTCGACGTCTCCGGCGTCCCGTTCGCGATCCCGCTCGACCGGATCGAGCGGACGCTGCGGCTGGCCGAGCAGATGGTGCGTTCGGTGGCCGGCAAGCCGATGCTGGTGCTCGAGGACGGCGTGCTGCCGCTGCTCGACGGCGCTGAGGTGTTCCGCCGCGAGGTCGTCTCCGAGCACGAGTTCATCGTGATCATCCGGACCCAGGACCGCCGCTTCGCGCTGGCTGTGGACGATCTGGTCGGTCAGCGAGAGCTGGTCACCCGGCCGCTCCCGGCGATCGTCTCGGACGGCGAGCCCGTCTCCGGGGGCGCCGCGCTGGCCGACGGCCGGATCGCGCTGATTGTGGATTGCGATGCGCTCGCCGCCGGATTCAGCGCCGCGCCCGCCATAAGTCTCGCCGCCTGAAACAACACATCACACCGAACACAGGAGCCTGATCAGTGACCCCTCGCTACACCGAATTGCAGCTGGATGCTTTGCGGGAGCTGGCGAACATCGCCTCTGGAAACGCCGCGACCGCGTTGTCGCAGATGCTGGGCCGCGAGATCGGGCTGAGCGTGCCCCGCGTCCTCGCCCTGCCGCTGGTCGACGCGATCGACGCGTGCGGCAGCCCCGACGAGTCCATCACGAGCGTCGTCATTCCGCTCGAGGGCGACATCCAGGGGATCGTGCTCCTGCTGATCTCCACCGAGGGCGCGGACGCCCTGTGCCAACTTCTCGGCGTCGATGCCGGCAGCGAGATCGGCGACTCGGCGCTGCGCGAGATCGGCAACATCCTCGGGACGGCGTGCCTCAACGCGCTGTCGTCGATGACCGGGCTGTATCTCGGCCCGTGCCCGCCGCACCTGACGACCGACATGCTCGGCGCGATCGTCTCCTCGCTCGCGCTGTCCCAGACCGAGAGCGCCGACCTCGTGCTCGTGCTCGACTCCGAACTCGACGTCTCCGATGAGCCGTGCTCTATCTCCTTCGTCCTGCTGCCGACCGACGGCGGCGTAACCGACCTGCTTGCCCCGCTCGGCCTCGCCGCGTAGCGATGGGCTCGGTACGAATGGGGGAGATCGAGGTGTCCAAGCGTTCCGGTGACGAGCTCGTCGCCCGCGGTCTGGGGTCCTGCATCGGTCTGGCGCTGATCGACCGCTTCGCCGGGATCGCGGGCCTCGCCCATATCGTGCTGCCCGAAGCCACTGCCAGCGATCGCGAGCCCGGCAAGTTCGCCGATCTCGCCGTTCCCGAGCTGATCGACCGCGTCTGCCGCGCGGGCGCGAGCCGGCGCCGCCTCGAGGCGGTTCTCGCCGGCGGCGCGCGGATGTTCGACCTCGGCGAGCTCGACATCGGCGCTCGTAACGAAGAGGCGGTTCGCGCCGGTCTTGCCGCGTTGGGGGTGTCCGTCCGCGCAGCCGAGACCGGCGGCAATCGCGGACGCACGATGCGGGTGGAGGTCGGCGACTGCACGGTCACCGTCAAGGAGGCCGGCGGCGCGCCGACCACTCTGCTCGACGGTTCAGCCGACGCCGCCCGCCGCCAGCGGTCCGCCCACGCCCTGACAGGAGCCCCGAAATGAGCGAGATGCTTGATCGCGACCGAGTCGCCGCGCTAGTGGAGGCGGCCAAACAGGGCCACCTTCCCGAGCAAAGCCACACCCTCCAGCGCCGCGGGCAGCGGCTGCGCACCGTCGACTTCTCGCGCCCGACGAAGTTCACCAGCGACCATCAGCGACGGATCTCCCGGGCGGTCGACACGTTCTGCCAGACGTCGGTCACCAAGCTCTCGACCGAGCTGCGGACCCCGATCGAGCTTGAGGCGATCAACAGCGCCCAGGCCACGTGGTCGGGGGCACAGTCGCAGCTGCCAGCCGGGTCGTTGTTCGTGACGCTCGACGTCCAGCCGCTCGGGACCCGGATGCTGTTCACGGTCGAGCAGTCGTTCGTGTTGATGTGCCTCGACCTGCTGCTCGGCGGCTCCCCGGACAAGCCGCCCCGGGAGCGGAGGTTCAGCGAGATCGACACCGTGCTGACCCAGCGCCTGTTCGAGTCGCTCGTCCACCAGCTGTCGCTGGTGTGGCAGGACCTGGCCGGGATCTCGCTGTCGATCATCGATATCGAGACCCACAACGACACGAGCCAGATCGCGGCGGTCTCAGAGCCGACCTTCGTGGTCGTGATCGAGAGTCGCATCAACAAGCACTCGGCGTCGATGGCGATGCTGATTCCGTGGCTGGCGATCGACTCCGTCGCCGAGCGCCTGTCGGGCAAGGAGACTCGCGAGGCGGAGGCCGAGTCGGCCGGCGCCGCCGAGATCGGCCGGGCCATGGCCGGCGTGCCGGTCACGCTCCGCGCCGAGGTCGCCGCGGTCGAGCTGCCGATCGACGAGATCCTTTCGCTCGGGCCGGGCAGCGTGATCCGGCTCGGTGCGCAGGCCGATCAGGGCGTCACCGTGTTCGCCGAGAACGTCAAGCTCGCCAGGGCGCAGCCCGGATCCAACGGCCCCCGTCGGGCCATCCAGGTGTCCGGCACCGAAAGGAAGTTCGGATGACCGACCAGCAGGACATCACCCCGCGCGAAGCGCTGATGCGGCTCGGAGCCTCGACCGCCGAGGCGATCGCCCAGGTGCTCGAGATGTTCACCCCGGGCGCCGTCGAGCGCGGTGACGTCACCGTGCTCGATGACGGGACGTCGCCGTTCGCGAACGTCGCCCGCGGCTCGATCGCCACCAGCGTCTCCTATGTCGACGGCGTGACCGGCGCCAACATCTTCGTGCTCACCCCCGCCGGGGCGCGCAGCCTTGCCACCGCGATGGGCGCGCCGGCGGAGGAGGCCGAGGAGGGCGCCGAGACACCGCCGGTATCCGAGCTCGAGATGTCCGCGCTGGCCGAGGCCGCCAACCAGATGATGGCCGCGGCCGCGGCCGCGATCGGCGTCGTGCTCGGCCAGGAGATCGAGATCTCGACGCCAGGCACGCGCGTGCTCGACGATCCCGCCTCGGCGGCCGACGTCTACGGCACCGCGCCGCACGCGATCTCGACCACGTTCGTGATCGCCGGCGAATCCTGCCGGCTGATCCAACTCGTGCCGCGCGCGTTCGTCGTGCGGATGGTCCGCGCGATCGACGAGGAGAGCGCCGAGCGCACCGGCAGCCCGGGCTCGTCATCGGGCGGCGGCGCCTCGGTCGTCGATGCGAGCCCGCACAGCCTGGCGCTCGAGGACGCGATCGGAGGGATCAGCCTCCGCGTGTGGGCCGAGCTTGGACGCTCGCACATGCCCCTCGGGACGGCCCTCGGACTCCCTGTCGGCGCAGTCGTCGATCTCGACCGGACCGCCGAAGCGCCGGTCGATCTATACGTGAACGGGATGCGGTTCGCCCGCGGTCAGCTGCTCGTGACCGACGACGGCGAGTGGGCCGTGTCCATTGACGAGCTCGAGAGCGAGGGACTCCGCGTGCTCGACATGGCCCGCGCGGCCCGGTCCGAAGCTCGCGAAGACCCAGCTTCCAAAGCCCCCGAAACCCCCCAAACCCCCCAAACCCCAGAAGTGACGAAAACCGAAGTGGAAGGAGCCGTGACCTGATGGCCCGTGTACTCGTAGTCGACGATGCCGCGTTCATGCGCAAGGTGGTGAGCGACGCTCTCGCTTCCGGCGGCCACGAGGTGGTCGGCGAGGCGGGCAACGGCAACGAAGCCGTAGCGCAGTTCCAGACGCTCGCCCCCGAGCTGATCACCCTCGATATCACCATGCCCGAGAAGGACGGCCTCCAGGCGCTCGCCGAGATCATCGCGATCGACCCGGGCGCCCGCGTGCTGATGTGCTCGGCGCTCGGCCAGGAGAGCAAGGTGATCGAGTCGATCCAGAAGGGCGCGAAGGACTTCGTCGTCAAGCCGTTCCAGCCCGCGCAGCTGCTCGAGGCGGTCGGGAAGGCGCTCGCCTAGAGCATCGACCGACCTAGACGGACCGGAAGCGCCGGGTCATCTCGGCGTCCGGACCTTCGTCCTCGTCGGCTGCCCCAGGCCCGGATGCGTCCACGTCCGGGGCCTCGTCGTCCTCAGAGTCATCGGGCTCGTGGTCGGCGTTGGCCTGCGTGACCACGGCCTCGAGATGGTGGCGGAGCTTGTCCTCGGTCCCCGGCTCGACGTCGCGGACCTGGACCTTGCTCTTCTTGACCTGAACCTCGCCCCACGCTCCGGAGCCGAGCAGCCTGACGATGGTCTCGAAGCTCCGGCGCCAGCCCTTCGGAATGTCGCCGTCGAGCGCCACCGTGAGCGTGGCTTTCTTGACCTCCGCGGTCGACCAATCCAGCGTAACCGGGTCCATACCTCACGTTCCTACCCACTCCCGCCGGGCGCGACTCAAGCCCCCGGGGGTTCTGGCCGATTACCGGGAGGACTCTTCCCTCGGAGTCCTTTCCCTCGATGAAGTCGCTCACGTTCACTCGTGGCGTCGGACTTGCCGGCGCCCTGACACTCACGCATGCCGCGGTTGCGTTCGGCGCAACCTCACATGCGACGACGACGTCTACCCAACCGGTGGAGAGCGCAAAGGCTCTCGCCCAGGCCTCGGGCGAGAACACGAAGCTGCACCTGAGTGGCGGCTCGGTGGCCACCCACGTTTCCTCGAGCAGCGGCGGCGGCGCCAGCATCGTCCGCACGATTGTCGGTCTGTTCATCGTGATCGCGGTGATCTACGGGATCGCGTGGATCATGAAGCAGGCCAAGAAGAGCAAGACCCGCCCGACGGGTCACGGCCTCTCACAGGTCGCGAGCCTGCCGTTGGGCGGCGGTCGCTCTGTCGCAGTGGTAAGGGCAGGTCGCGAGGTGCTGGTCGTCGGAGTCGCCGAGAACGGCGTCACCCCGATCCGCAGCTACTCCGAGGCAGAGGCGATCGCACTTGGTATCGAGGTTCCGCCTGAGAAGCCCGAGAGCTTCGACCAGGCCGAGAAGCCCTCCGACCGAGCGCTCGACGTCCTGCGGCGGATCACAGCTCGCTCGTGAAGGTCGACTCGAGCAACGCACTCCAGATCCTGCTGCTCATGGGCGGGATCTCGATCCTGCCCGCGATCCTGTTCACGGTCACCGGGTTCACGCGGATCCTGATCGTCCTCAGCTTCGTCCGCAGCGCGCTCGGGACGCAGAACACGCCGCCGAACCAGGCGCTGATCGGGGTCGCGCTGTTCCTGACCCTGTTCGTGATGATGCCCACGATCTCCGCGATCAAGAAGGACGCCTGGGACCCCTATTCCAAGCACCAGATCTCCACCGCACAGGCGATCTCACGCGGCGAGCAGCCCCTGCGGGAGTGGATGTTCAAGCAGACACGGACCCAGGACCTGTCGCTGTTCGTCAACCTCGCGCACATCAAGCAGCCGCAGACGCGCGCCGGCGTCCCGACCTACGTCCTGATCCCCGCGTTCATCATGAGCGAGCTCAAGACGGCGTTCGAGATCGGGTTCCTGGTCTTCCTGCCGTTCCTGCTGATCGACCTGATCGTCTCCTCGACGCTGATGAGCATGGGGATGATCATGTTGCCTCCCAGCTTCATATCGCTGCCATTCAAGATCCTGCTGTTCGTCCTCGTCGACGGCTGGGACCTGATCACGAACTCGCTCGTCAAGAGCTTCCACTGACATGGATCAGGACACAGTCGTCAATCTCGCTACCCAGGCGATGATCCTCTCGCTGAAGATCGCCGGCCCGATCTTGCTGCTCGGGCTGGTCATCGGCCTGCTCGTGAGCATCTTCCAGGCGGTCACCTCGATCCAGGAACAGAGCCTCTCTTTCATCCCGAAGGTCGTCGGCGTGGCGGTGCTGATCGTCGTGCTCGGGCCATGGATGCTCGACCAGATGGTCGGCTATGCCCAGAGCCTTTACATGTCGATCCCGTCACTGATCGGATGAACCAGCTCACGCTCAACCACGTGCTCACGGCGCTGGGCGGCGGCCAGTCGGTCACCGCGTTCTTCCTGGTGCTCGCGCGCGTCAGCCCGCTGTTCGCGATCGCGCCGATCTTCTCGGCCAAGCAGGTCCCGCTCCGCGTCAAGGGAGTCGTCGCCGCCGCGCTCGCGATCGGACTGACCGGCTTGGCCATGCAAGGCCAGCACGTGCCGACCGATCCGATGCAGGTCGCCGCGCTGATAGTCATCAACCTGCTGGTCGGCATCCTGTTCTCGTTCGCCGTCTCTGCGCTGCTGGCCGCGGTGCAGACCGCCGGCGGTTTCGCCGACATCGTCTCCGGATTCTCGTTCGGCGCCACCGTCGACCCGATCAACGGCAACCCCGGCGGGGTGTTCTCCGAGTGGTACGCGATGCTCGGAGTGATGATCTTCCTCGCGATCGGCGGTGACGCCTGGGAGATGCGGGGCATCGCGCGCACGTTCACGCTCGTGCCACTGACCAAGTCGCCCCACATCGCCTCGCTCGCGAACGCCGCCGAGATGTCGTTCGCCTCGATCTTCACCTCGGCGCTCGAGGTGGCGGCTCCCGTGATGCTCGCACTGCTGATCACCGACGTCGCCTTCGGGATGGTCTCGAAGGTCGTTCCGCAGATGAACGTGCTCTCGGTCGCCTTCCCGTTGAAGATCGGCGTCTCGCTGCTTGCGGTCACCGCCACGCTTCCGTTCCTCGGCGGCTGGATGCAGGACCAGATCTACACCTCGGTCGCCACCGCGCTCCACGCCCTCTAGCCGGACGGAACCTCGATGGCCAATCACGACAAGACAGAGAAGCCGACAGCCAAGAAGAAGAACGAGGCCCGCAAGCAGGGCCAGGTCGCCAAGAGCATCGACCTCAACGGCTCGGTGGTGCTCGCAGCCGGGCTGGTCGGTCTGCTCGCCATCGGCCCGTCGATCGTCTCCGGCGTGACCGGCTCGATGCGCTCGACGTTCGCCGAGATCTCCAACCCGGGCGACGCCACCAGCGCCGCCGGGCTCCATGCGCTGTTCTCGGCGTTCCTGCACACGATCCTCGGCACGGTCGCCCCGATCGCCGCGATGTGCGCCGCCGCCGCCCTGCTCGTGAACGTCGCGCAGGTGTCGCTCAAGCCGTCGCTCAGCGCGATCAAGCCCGACTTCAAGAAGATCAATCCGATCACGGGGGCCAAGAACATCTTCGGCGTGCGGATGGCGTCCGAGGGGATCAAGTCGCTCGCGAAGGTCGGCGCCGTCGGCGCGGTCGTCGCGCTGGCGCTGATCCCGGACCTGACGAAGCTCGGCGCCAGCATCGACACGCCGCCGGCCGCGCTCGGGATGTTGATCAACAACAGCATCATGGGTATCGCCGAGCGCGCGGCGATCGCCTACCTGCTGATCGGGATCGGCGACTTCATCTACCAGAAGCGCCGCCACACCAAGCAGCTCAAGATGAGCAAGCAGGAGGTCAAGGAGGAGACCCGGCAGCAGTCGGCGCCCCCCGAGGTCCGCTCGGCGATCCGGCGGCGCCAGATCCAGGCCGCGCGCGCCCGGATGATGGCCGCGATCCCCCAGGCCGACGTGGTCGTCACGAACCCAACCCACTTCGCCGTCGTGCTCAGCTACGACGGCAGCCACCCCGCCCCGATCGTCGTCGCCAAGGGGCAGGACCTGGTGGCCAAGCAGATTCGGCGCATCGCCGAGGAGAACAACGTCCCGATCGTGCCCGACCCGCCGCTGGCGCGTTCCCTGCACAAGTCGGTGGAGATCGGCCAGATGATTCCGGCCGAGCTGTTCGCCGCGGTGGCGCAGGTGCTCGCGTTCGTCTACCGGATGGCAGGGCGTAGGAAGGCCTCATGAACGAGAACACGATTCGCAAGCTCCTGAAGCACACCGACCTCGTGGCGGCGGTGGCCGTAGTGGTGATCGTGACGATGCTGATCGTGCCGCTCCCGTCGATGCTGCTCGACCTGTTCATCACGATCAACATCTCGGTGGCGCTCGCGGTCGTGGTCGCGACGATGTACCTGCAGAAGCCGCTCGAGTTTTCGGCGTTTCCGAGCCTCCTGCTGCTGACCACGATGTTCCGCCTGGCGATCAACGTGTCGGTCACCCGTCTGATCCTGACCAAGGGCAGCGCCGGCAGCGTCGTCCACGACTTCGGCCAGTTCGTCGTCGGCGGCGACGTCGTGATCGGCCTCGTGATCTTCCTGATCCTCGTCGTGATCCAGTTCGTGGTCGTCACCAACGGCGCGGGACGCGTCGCCGAGGTCGCCGCGCGGTTCACTCTCGACGCCATGCCCGGTAAGCAGATGGCGATCGACGCCGACCTCAACGCCGGGCTGATCACCGACCAGGACGCGCGCCACCGTCGTCAGGAGATCGCCCGCGAGGCCGACTTCTACGGAGCCATGGACGGTGCCTCGAAGTTCGTCAAGGGCGACGCGATGGCCGCGGTGATTATCACCTCGATCAACCTGCTCGGCGGAATCGTCGTCGGCGTGGTCCAGCACCACATCGGCTTCGGGGCGGCCACTCACACCTATTCGATGCTGACGGTCGGAGACGGCCTCGCCGCCCAGATCCCGGCGCTGCTGATCTCGGTCGCGACCGGCATCCTGGTCACCCGCTCGGCATCCGAGAAGGACCTCGGCTCAGACCTCGCCAACCAGATCCTGCGCCAGAAGAAGGCGCCGCTGGTCGCCGGCTGCGTGGTCTGCGCGTTCGCCGCCGTCCCGGGGCTGCCGAAGCTTCCGTTCCTGTTCATCGGCGGCATCATGGTCGCGATCGGCTGGTCGGTCCGCAACGGCATGCCCGACGAGATCGCCGCAGCGGCCGCCATCGCTGCGCTCCCGGCTCCCACCGAGGGTGACAAGCCCGCGGCCCCCCGCGAGGAGGTCCTCAAGGAGCTCCCGATCGATCCGCTCGAGCTCGGCATCGGCTTCGGCCTGGTGCCGCTCGTCGACCGCCGCACCGGCGGCTCGCTGGTCCGTCGGGTGTCGATGATCCGCCGCCAGATCGCGTCCGAGCTCGGCATGGTGATTCCGCCGGTCCGGATCCACGACGAGGTCGATCTCGATTCGCACGAGTACGTGGTCAAGGTCCGCGGCACGGTCGTCGCCCGCGGGACGATCATGGCCGGCCATCACCTGGCGATGGATCCGGGCGACGCAGTCGGCACCGTGCCTGGAATCCCGACCACCGAGCCGGCGTTCGGGCTGCCCGCGATCTGGATCCCGGAGACCCAGCACGCCGAGGCCGAGGCCCTCGGATACACCGTCGTCGACGGCGAATCGGTGATCGTGACGCACCTCACCGAGACGATCCGCAACCACGCCGCCCACCTGCTCACGCGGCAAGACGTACGCCAGCTCCTCGATCAGCTAAAGGAAATCAACGAAGCTGTCGTTACGGAGGTTGTGCCCGATGTTCTCTCGCTTGGCGAGATCCAGCGTGTGTTGCAGTCCCTCCTCTCGGAGGGTGTGTCGATCCGCGACCTCGGCGCTATCGTCGAGTCCGTCGGCGACAAGGCAAGGATCACCCGCGACCCCACCCTTCTGGCCGAATACGCGCGTCAGGCGCTCGGCCGGGCGATCACGGCTCCCCATCTGGACCCGATGCAGACCTTGCGCGTGATCACGCTCGACCCGACGATCGAGCAGGAGCTGGCGACATCGATCACCCAGACCAGCGACGGCGAGTACCTGGCGATGGAGCCGATGCGGGCCCAGGCCGTGCTCACCGCCGTCAAGGGCCAGTCCGACCAGGCTTCCGCGCGTGGCGGGATCCGTCCGGTGCTGCTCTGCTCGGCGCGCGTACGCCGCCATGTCCGCCGCCTCGTCGAATCCTCAGTGCCCCACCTCCCCGTCTGTTCTTACAACGAAGTCGCCCCAGGCATCAGCGTCGAAACCATAGGAGTAGTTAGCGCATGAGCACCTTGACCGAGCCCCACACCAACGGCCATGACCGCGAGCTCACCGGCGTGCGCACCTACCGCGGACGCAAGCTCGAGGACCTGATCCCCCAGATCCGTGCCGAGCTTGGCCCCGACGCGATCATCCTGCGCCAGCGCGAGGGCCTGATGGGCGGCGTTGGCGGCTTCTTCGCCCAGAAGTGCGTCGAGGTCGACGCCCAGGCCGCCCCGCGGATCGACATCTACGACGACGACCAGCCCGTCAGCGACTGGGAGCTGCCCGGTGAGGAGGATCTCGCGCTTCCGGCCCTTCCGGCCCTTCCGGCCGGCTACGAGCCCGAGGCGTTCACCGCACCTGAGCCCGTCGCTCCGACCCCCGTCCCCGCGCCCGAAGCCTTCATCCCCCAGGCCCCCGAGCCTCCGGCCGCGTCGGCTCCCGAGGCCGCTCCCGCCGCTCCGGCCCCGGCTCCGGCTCCGGCCTCCGTCGAGGGCGCCGCGGAGTCGTTCGTCACCCGCCTCGAGCAGGCCGCCGCGCACGTCGACATCGAAGAGCTGGTCAAGCTCGTGACCACCGGCGGGCTGCCGTCCGAGCAGGTCGCGCCGAAGACCCCCGCGCCGGTCGGCGAGCCGATACCGGCTCCGGTCGACGAGACCCCGATCCCGGCCCCGGCCCCCGTCGCCCAGCCGATCGCGCCGGCCCCGGCCCCCGTTGCCCAGCCGATCGCGCCGGCCCCGGTCGCCGAGTCCATCGCCCCGGCCCCCGAGCCCGTCGCTGTGGCTCCCGCCCCGGCGCCGGTCGTCCTCGCACCTCAGATCCCGGCAACCGCCCCGGTTCCTCCGGCGGCCAACCCGTGGGTCGCCAAGCAGCCCGGTGGGCTTGACCCGAACGAGGCCGACGCGGTCGCGCAGGAGCTGACCTCGCAGGGCATCAGCGATTCCTGGGCCCAGCAGCTGATCGTCGCCGCGGCGGCTCACCGCTCGCCGCTCGCGAAGGGCAGCCTGCGTGACGCCGTCCGGGCGATGCTCGCCGCGATCATCCCCGCGCCGGCTCCGCTGCCCGCCACAGGTGCCGCAGTCGCCTTCGTCGGCGCCGGTGGTGCCGGCAAGACCCGCTGCTCGGCGGCGCTGGCCTCGGCCTACGCCAAGGGGTCGACGCTCGCCGCGAGCGTCGTCTCCCTCGGCAGCGACGACTGGGGCGGCGACCTCAAGGAGCTGCTCAAGGGCCAGAACGTCTGGGTCATGGGCGCCGCTCAGGGCACCGAGGCCATCCCGGCCGTTCAGCACGGCCGCGACGGCGGCCTCGTCGTGATCGACACCGCCGGGGTCACCCCGCGCGATCCGGCCGGCGTCGAGGCGCTCGCCACCGAGCTTCGCTCGCTTTCGCTTGATGCGGTCTACATCGCGGTGCCGGCGACGTTCAGCGTCCACGCGGCCCGCAAACTGATCGAGGGCTTCGCCGCCCTCGGCGCGGACGGGATCGCGGTCACGCACGCCGACGAGGCCGACCAGCTCGGTATCGCCGCGGAGCTCGCGCACATCAGCGGCATGCCGGTCGCCTACATCCACGAGGGTCTCGAGCTCGACGGCGCGCTGTCGGCGGCTGACCCGGTCTCGCTGGCGGCCCGCCTGCTCCCATGAGCCCCGAGCCCGAGCCCACCGACAACGTCGTCCGCCTCAACGTGGGCGGTAAGGAGGGCAAGCTGACCACGCCGGTGGGCAGCCATATCCCCGTGCGGGTGTACGAGCGGGGCGGCGACTACCTGATGCTCGTGCTGATGCTCGACGCCGGTGATGAGCTGTCCCAGGACGTGGTCGAGCCGCTGCTGCTCGAGTACGTCTCGCCTCGAGGCCTGGTCCGCTTCCACGGGCAGGCCGTCGTCCGCGAGCGCGACCTCGTGCGATTCGACGTTTCCGCCGCGCCCGAGGTCACCCAGCGCCGCGATTTCGTGCGCGTCGCCACCGCCCAGAAGGTGGAGCTGGCCGGCGACCACGGCGCTGGCGCAGGCGGGACCAAGCTCGACACGCACGCGATCGACATCAGCGGCGGCGGCATGCTGCTGAGCGGAGCCGACGAGCTCGCGCTCGGCTCGCGCGTGCGGTTCAGCCTCAACCTCGGTGCCGGCGTAGAGCCGATCGACGGACGCGCGCAGGTTGTCCGCGCCGGTGACGAGGGCAAGCGTGCGCTCGTGTTCGACCAGATCTCGACGTCGGACCGCCAGCGCCTCATCCACTTCGTGTTCGAGCGCCAGCGCGAGGCGCTGGCCAAGGTCGGACGCGTGATCACCCACAGGAGCGCCGGATGAGCAAAAAGGCAGACAAGTCAGCTGACAAGGCCGCAGGCGGAGAGAAGGGCAACGACAAGAAGAAGAAGAAGGGCGCCGACGGCGCGGCCGGCGCCCCCAGCGTCGCCAACCACCCGCGCGCCCGGTATCAGGTCCGTCGCGCCAAGGGCTGGGGCGGCATCGCCGGCTTCGCCATCGCGGCGTATCTCGGCTACCAGGCCGGCATCCCGACCTTCGACGTCGGCGAACGGGCGCTCGCGGCCGGGATCGTCGGCTACATGCTCGCGTGGGCGTGCGCCGTCAGCGTCTGGCGCCACCTCGTCCTTGCCGAACTCAGGGCAGCGGTCGATCGGACCCAACCCGCGCCGGACCCCGACCTCATTCCGGCGCGCGGCAACGCGCCCGCCGCGGACCCCGCGACCGGACAGATGGCCGGAGTAGCCGGCCCGTAAGCGCTCGCTGACCCTGCGCCCGACCCAGCGCCATGGATCCGATCCATCCGATCGTCCCGCTCTCGCCAAGCCTCCCGCCGGTTGCCCCGGCGCCTGGCGCCGGCCGCGTCGATCGAGACGGCGCTCGCGGCGACACCTACGGGGACAAGCGCCGGCGCCGGCGTCCCGACCCCGGGCCTGCCGCCCGCGCCGACGTGGACGGGATCGAATACGTCCTCGAGGACGGCGATGACGACGACGACTCGGGCCTCCACATCAACGTAACCGCCTGATCCAGCGCGCCGAACCGCCTGATCTGACGGGCTTTTCACCGAAGCGTCCAGACGGCTCTGGACGCGCCTCAAGTGCAGGCACTCCAGGGCGATAACCGGAGAGACCGGCAGCAAGGAGCAGCCGGGGGACTACCCCAAACGACCACACCACGGAGGTGTAACTATGTCCCTTTCGATTCTCACCAACACGTCTGCGATGCAGACGCAGATCAGCCTGAACAACTCGAGCAACGCTGTCTCGACCGCGATGCAGCGCCTGTCCTCGGGTCTTCGGATCAACTCGGCGGCCGATGACGCCGCCGGTTACGCGATCAGCCAGGGCCTGACCTCTCAGGTCAACGGCCTCCAGCAGGCTGGCCAGAACGTCAGCGACGCGACCTCGATGGTGCAGACCGCCGATAGCGCGCTGAACAACGTCCAGAGCATGCTTCAGCGTGTGAGCGAACTCGCCGTGCAGTACCAGAACGGCGATCTGTCCTCGACCGACAAGTCGGACATCCAGGACGAGGTCAACCAGATCACGCAGGAGATCGACCGTCAGAAGAGCTCGGTGCAGTTCAACGGCATCAACTTGCTTGACGGTACGGCCGGGAGCGGTAGCAACGGCGCGGTGACCTTCCAGGTCGGCGCTGCCTCCAACGACACGCTGACGGTGTCCTTCCAGAACATCGAGAGCTCGTCGAACCTGGGCACGACCGCGTTCTGCTGGTCCAACGCCTCCACTGGCGGTGCGGTGTTCAGCCTGAGCCAGACCGGCGCGGTGAGCGCCATCAGCACGGCGATCAACAACATCTCGTCGCTCGCGGCGACGCTGGGTGCGGTCCAGAACCGTCTCCAGTACACCGCGACGTCGATCTCGACGACGCAGGAGAACATGTCCTCGTCGCTGAGCAGCATCCAGGATGTCAACATGGCGTCTGAGATGACGACGTTGACCCAGCAGCAGGTGCTGCAGCAGGCCGGCACGGCGATGCTCGCGCAGGC
>DASXZK010000023.1:0-25412 GCA_036501965.1 Solirubrobacteraceae bacterium | reverse complement strand
ATCGGAGCGCCGGGCGGCTGTTACCAGCCGCCGCGCCACTCGGCGGAGGTGGTGCGTGCCTTCTCGGCGTCGTACCGGGCGTGCTTGCGCTTGTCCAGGTACCACTGGATCGTCGAGAAGAGAATGATGATCACCGGGAAGAAGGCGATGCAGATGAACATCATGTTGGTGATGATCGGGTCGGTCGTCTCGCCGTACCAGCCCTGACCGCCGTGGTCACGGACGCCGGCGAGGGCGCTCGGCGCCAAGGTGAGCGCGATGACCGAGAAGATCGTCAGCGCAGCGAGAAAGCGAGTTCGACGCATCGGCGCACACAGTACCTGATCGCTCGGCGCCGGCGGGTCAGCCGGCGGACAGCACGAGCGAGTCGATCGCCTCCAGCAGCGCCGGGTTGTAGACCTCCGCGCGCGCCGTGAGCTCGAGGTGGTCGAGGGCGACGTCGAACAGCCGCTCGGGCGACACGCGGCACGCGTCGGCGAGCTCGCGCTGCTTGGCCGGGGAGACAGCCGTATCGCGCGAGGTGAGGACCATCGCGGCGGGCACGTCGATCGAGTGCAGCCATGGGCGGGAGTCGAAGCGGCCGAGCTCCCGGCCGGCCTCGGCGACATCACGGGCCTCGTGGCGCATCAGCTCGCCGATCGTCCACGCCCCGAGCTCGCCGTCGAGCACGAGTCCGTTGCGCCGGAACCCCGCGCGGTAGAACGTGCGCGGCATCAGGCCGATCGCGACGCCCAGGACGCCCATCCAGCGCCAGACCTTCACCGTCTCCGGTTCCCGGAAGTGCTGGCAGGTGGCGCTCAGCACGATTCCGGAGATCGCGTCGCGGTGGTCGCGGGCCAGCAGCTGGGCGATCGTGCCGCCGAGCGAATAGCCGACGGCGACGGCGGGAGCGGCGCCGAGCGCGCGCAGCACGGCGGCCGCGTCGGCGGCGCAGTCCTCCAGGCGGAATGGCGCCGGGGCGCGCAGACCGCGTCCGTGTCCGCGATGGTCGATCGCGATCACCCGGTGCCCGGCCCGCGCCAGCGCGTCGTAGGCGCCGTGCCAGTTGAGGTCGGAAGAGACGACCCAGCCGTGGAGCAGCAGCACCGGAGGCTTGCCGGCCGGCGCGATGCCATCCGCGGACCCGAGCGCCGTGTCGCGCACGAAGAACTCGCCGCGGCCGGGGATCGAGACCGTCCGGGCCGGCGGCATCTCGCACGGCGGGATCGGAGGTGCGGGTGACGTGCGGGGCATCCGGCGAGGCTACCTACCATGAGGGCGAGCCCATGGCCGTCGTCATCGCATCCGATCTCGCCAAGGACATCGCCGGCGAACCGCTGCTGCGCGGCGTCTCGTTCAAACTCGAGCGCCGCGATCGGATGACCCTGTCCGGACGCAACGGCGCCGGCAAGACGACCCTGCTGCGGATGCTCGCCGGCGAGGCCTCGGTCGATGGCGGAGAGCTCGTCTTCGCCAAGGGCACCAAGGTCGCGCTCCACGACCAGCGGCCGCCGCGCGAGCGCTCGATCTCACTGCGCGACTACATCCTCTCCGGCGCCACGGAGCTCGTCGAGCTCGAGCGGGAGCTCGCCGCGCTCGAGCAGCGGATGGCCGACGGCGACTACGAGGAGACGACCCTCTCCCGGTACGCGTCGGCCCAAGCCCGGCTGGAGACCGCCGGCGGCTACGACTGGCGCGACCGCGCGCTCGACACGCTGCGCGGCCTCGGCTTCCGCGAACGGGCCGACCTCGACCGCTCGCTCGACACGTTCTCCGGTGGGGAGCTCACGCGCGCGTCGCTCGGCCGCGCGCTGGCGGGCCGGCCCGACCTGCTGCTGCTCGACGAGCCGACCAACCATCTCGACATCGAGTCGCTCGAGTGGCTCGAAGCCCACCTGATCGCGCTCGACGCGGCGGTCGTGCTCGTCGCCCACGACCGCTGGTTCCTGGAGTCGGTCGGCACCGCGGTGCTGGAGCTCGAGGCCGGCCGCAGCCGGTTCTTCGCCGGCACCTGGCACAGCTGGCGCAAGGAGAAGGCATCCCGAGAGCTCGCTCTGGGCCGCGCGATCGAGCGCCAGCAGGCCGAGATCGAGCGCCTCGAGCGGTTCGTCACCCGCTTCCGCGCCGGGACCCGGGCGAGGCAGGCCCAGGCGCGGCAGAAGCGCCTCGACAGGATGGACCGGATCACGCGCGACCCGAAGGACGGGGCGGGACTGGAATTCGCCTTCAAGGCGCCGTCCCGGAGCGGCCGAGTCGTGCTGGAGCTGGAGGACGCCTCCCTGTCCGCCGGGGACAAGCGCCTGCTCGACGACGTCGAGATGTGGCTGGAGCGCGGCGAGCACGTGTCGCTCGTCGGGAGGAACGGGACGGGCAAGACCACCTTGATCGAGACGCTCGCCGGCCGGCGCGAGCTCGCCACCGGCAAGCTGCGGGTCGGGCACAACGTCGACATCGGCTACCTCTCCCAGCACGCCGAGGAACTGGATACGGGCCCACCCGCCCACGCGCGTACCGTGCTGGAGGCCGCTCAGCGGCGGACCGGACTGAAGCCGGGGGAGACCCGTGCGCTGCTCGGCCGGTTCCTGTTCAGCGGCGAGGACGCCGAGAAGCCGCTGGAAACGCTGTCGGGCGGTGAGCGGCGGCGGTTGTCGCTGGCGGTGCTCGTGCACTCCGGGGCCAACTTCCTGATCCTCGACGAGCCGACCAACCACCTTGATCTCGAGAGCCGGGAGGCGCTGGAGGCGGCGCTGGCCGCGTTCCCCGGCTCGCTGCTGCTCGTCTCCCACGATCGCGCGCTGCTCGACGCTGTCGGCTCCCGGACGATCGAGCTGCACGGACGCGAGCTGCATTCCTACGTCGGCGGCTGGCCGGAGTACCTGCGGGTACGGGCCGAGCGCGCCGCCAAGCCGGCGGCACCCAAGAAGGCCGACGCCGCGAAGGCCAAGCCCAGGGCGGCCGCCCCGGCGAAGGCCAACCCCGCCCCCAAGGGCCGCGGCAGCGCGGCGAGCGCCAAGCGGCTCGAGGAGCAGATCGAGTCGGCCGAGGCCGCGCTGGCCGCGGTCGAGGACGAGCTCGCCGATCCGGCGGCGTGGGCGACGCCCGACGCGTCCACCCGCTCGACCGCACGGCACGAACAGGCCAAGCAGCGCGTCGCCGAGCTGTACGAGCGCTACGAGACCGTCGCCGGCTGACGCCGGGCGAGGTCCGCGCCCGGGCGGCGTACTCTTGAGGGATGGCCCTCAAGGACGCGCGCAACATCGTGATCGTGCTCGCGCTCGCCGCGATCGTCGACATCGTGCCCGGCGGTGGTACCGCCGCGGACGTCGTCGTCACCGCGGTCTCGCTGATCTTCCTGGCGGCACTCGCCTGGGTGGCGGCGCTGTCCTACCGCGAGCATCGCAACACGCTGTTCTCGCTGGGTGACCGGCGCCGCACGATGCTGTACGTCGCGGTCGGGGTGCTCGCGGTGACGCTCACCGCGACCAGTCGCCTGTGGCACTCGCCGGCCGGCTCGGTCGCGTGGCTGGTGCTGATCGCCGGCGGGATCTACGCGGGCATCTGGGTGCTGTTGTCGGCCCGCCGCTACTAGGGGCCCACAGTGTCCCTGTACTCCGCCGACCGGCGTCGCGATCTCCCCGACGAGCCCGGCGTCTACCTGTTCCGCGACGCCAAGGGCAAGGTCATCTACGTCGGCAAGGCGAAGTCGATCAAGAAGCGTGTCGCCTCGCACTTCTCCAACCCGAGTACCCGTGCGGGCCGTGAGATCCTCGACATGATCGACCAGATCGAGGCGCTCGTCGTCCACACCGAGTCCGAGGCGCTGCTGGTCGAGCAGAACTTCATCAAGCAGTACCGGCCGCGGCTCAACATCCGGCTGCGCGACGACAAGTCCTATCCGTACATCGCGATCTCGCTCGACGAGGAGTTTCCGCGCGTGTACTTCACGCGCGAGCGCCATCGCCGGGACCGCGCGTACTTCGGGCCATACTCCAACGCCAAGCGCGTTCGGGCCACGCTGGAGGTGCTCGGCAAGGTGTTCATGTTCCGGTCCTGCGACGGGCCGACCCCGGGCCG
The DNA here is from genome assembly GCA_036501965.1 of Solirubrobacteraceae bacterium. Lineage (GTDB taxonomy): Bacteria > Actinomycetota > Thermoleophilia > Solirubrobacterales > Solirubrobacteraceae > Palsa-465. The sequence continues at coordinate 21,359 of DASXZK010000023.1, read as the reverse complement.
GCGCAGCGGCTCGCCGTGCCTGGACTACTACATCAAGCGCTGCGAGGCGCCATGCGTCGGCTACGTCGACCGCGAGGGGTACCGGAAGGCGATCGACGGCGTGATCGCGTTCCTGTCAGGTCGCTACAAGGAGATCGAGCAGCGGCTCGAATACGAGATGCAGCTCGCCGCCGCCGAGCAGCGGTTCGAGGACGCGGCGCGCGAGCGCAACCGCCTGCGGGCGATCCGCTCGCTGCTCGAGCGCCAGCGCGTCGCGCACGAGGGCGCGGGCTCGTTCGACGCGATCGCGGTCGCGGAGGGCGATGGTGAGGCCAACGCCCAGGTCTTCCAGGTCCGTGACGGTGTCCTCTCCGACCGCCAGAGCTTCTACCTGGACAACGCCAGCGACACCTCGATCGCCGAGATCGCCGAGGCGTTCATCCTGCAGTACTACGCGAGCGCGATGTCGGTGCCGCCGATGATCGTGGTCCAGCGCGAGCTCACCGAGCTCACCGAGCTGCAGGCGCTGCAGGATGCCCTCACCGCGCGTCGCGACGCGCACGTCGAGGTGCGCGTCGCCGAGCGGGGCGACAAGCGCCGGATCCTGGAGCTCGCCGAGCGCAACGCGCGGCTGGCGATCGATCAGGAGAAGCTGCGCTCGGAGCGCCGCCGCCAGCAGCGGGTCGAGGCGCTCGACGGGTTGCAGCAGGCACTCGGCCTGGACACGATCCCGTTGCGGATCGAGTGCTTCGACATCTCGACCCTGATGGGCACCAACACGGTCGCCTCGATGGTCGTGTTCGAGGGCGGGGCGCCCAAGAAGTCCGACTACCGGCGCTTCCGCGTGCGCACCGTCGGCGACGGATCGGATGACGACTACGGCCCCGACGACTTCGCCTCGATGGAGGAGATCCTCGGCCGTCGCGTCGCCCGCTGGGAGAGCCAGCACGACATCTCACCCCACGACAAGGACTACGACCCCAGCTTTGCGGCGCTGCCGAACGTGGTCGTGATCGACGGCGGCAAGGGCCAGCTCGCGGCGGGCATGCGGGTGCTGACGCCGTTCACCGAGCGGGGGGTGGCCGTCGTCTCGCTCGCCAAGCGGATCGAGGAGGTGTTCTTCCCAGGGCGCTCCGAGCCGCTCGTGCTCGCCCACGACACGCCCGAGCTCCAGCTGCTGCAGCGCGTCCGCGACGAGGCTCACCGCTTCGCCATCACCCACCATCGGATCCGGCGCGACCGGGCGATGACCGCCTCGGTGCTCGACGAGCTGCCGGGGGTCGGCCCGGCGCGCAAGCGGGCGCTGCTCGCGCATTTCGGCTCGCCCGACGCGATCCTCTCGGCATCGCGCGAGGAGCTGGAGGCGGTGCCGGGCGTGCCCGGCAAGCTCGCTCGTGACATGTATCGGGAGCTGCACAAGTCAGGCGTGTAGCGGTCCGGCCGCACCGTCGAGTGACAGCACGGCCGGGACAGCTGATCAACCCGCGCCGGGGCCCGTGTACTCCAACTTCACGGTGAAGTTGGAGTTGTGATATTTGACCTTCGGCGGAGCCATGCCGAAATCGCCGTCCCCGGTCTGGATGAACCAGTCGCCGTGGGTCCCGGAGATCGTGGTGTGCTTGAGGTTGGTGGAGTAGAAGACATACGGCGGCACGGTGTAGAAGTCCTCGAGGAAGAGCCGGAACGAGACCCCGTGCGTGAACGGGCCGACCGTCGTGTCACTGAAGAACTCCGACGTGCAGCCGGAGGGTTTCTCGTTGACCGTGACTGGCGGTTGCGCGCCGATCCTGTAGCCGTAGGTGAGGTCGTCACAGCCGGACAGCATCGGCTGGTTCAAGATGAACGAGTCTCCGGCCGGCAACCTGAACGTGCCGGTGGTCGTCGCGCCGGCGACCGCCGGCAGCGCGCCGAGTGAGGCCGCGGCCAGGCATCCGACCGCGAGCCGGTGTGAGGCTGAGAACTGCATCTGAAACCCCCCGGTTTGTTTGTGTACACCGCTGCCGGCGCGAACCCCACACCGGCATGCGCGAGCATATTCCCACCGGCCGGCGCCGGCGGTGACACTCCTCACATCCGCGTCGGTCAACCTTTTGCGCTGAGAACGCCTTTGTGAGGACATGACCATTCGTTCGGCCGTCACCGGCCACGCCGACCGCCGCCGGGCCGAGTTCGATCAGTTCGTCGCGGACAACTCGGCGGGGCTGCTGCGCACGGGATACCTGATCGTCTGGGATCTCGCCGAGGCGGAGGATCTGGTTCAGGAGTGCCTGCTCGCGGTCGCCCGAAAGTGGCCGCGCGTGCGGCGGATGGAGCACCCCTACGGCTATGCCCGCAGGGTCCTCGTCAACCTCGCGCTGCGCGGCGGGAAGGCGCGCTCGCGGCGACGTGAGGAGCTGGTGGAGCGGCCCGGCGAACGAGAGCCGCCCGATGACGCCGCCGCCCGCGCGCTCGAGGACGTCGGTGTCCGCGCCGAGTTGCTCGTCGCGCTCGGCCGCCTGCCGCCGCGCCAGCGCGCCGTGCTCGTGTTGCGCTACCTCGAGGACCTCTCCGAGGCCCAGGTCGCCGACGCGCTCGGCTGCTCGGTTGGAACCGTCAAGAGCTCGACCTCGCGCGGCCTCACCCGGCTGCAGGACCAGCTCGCCTTCGATCGATCTCTCATCGCCAAGGAGTCTTCATGAACGACACGCTCGAAACCCAGCTGCGCGAGGCGCTCGGCGCTCGCGCCGACGAGGTCCCCGCCTCCGCGGTCCGCCGTGTGCGCAACCGGGACTACCGGCCGCGCACGCGAGACCTGCGCCCGCCGGTCGCCGGTGGTGCGCTTGCCTGCGCGGCAGTCGCGGGCGGCCTGGCGGTGACGCTCGGCCTGAGTCATCCCTCGCCCGCGTTCGCCGGATGGAAGGCGCACCCGACGAGCGCCAAGCCGAACGAGGTCACCGACGCCGGCTCCTCGTGTATCTCCAAGCTGCAGGCGATGCCCGGCTCGGCGGCCGACCGGGCGGCCGCAGGCAACGCCGGCGCCACGACGCTGCCGCCGCTGAGCTCGATGTCGCAGGTCCTCTCCGACACGCGCGGGCCGTTCACGTTCCTCGTGTACGCCAACTCCGACGCGACCGCGAGCGCGGCGTGCTTCGATGCACCCGGGTTCACCTCGGCCTCCGAGATGCGGGCCCCGACCCCGATGACGGTGGCGACGGACGGCATGAGCGTGGTGCGCCAGGCCACGGCGGTCAGCCAGGGCAACGGCTACACATTCATCGAGGGTCAGGTCGGTTCCGGGGTCTCGCAGGTGACGCTCAATATCACGGACGGCAGCACGGTGCAGGCGACGACCCAGAACGGCTGGTTCGCCGCATGGTGGCCGGGCAACGTCGATGCCGCGACGGCCTCACTGACGACGTCGACCGGTACGACCACCGCAACGCTGCCGGCCGCAGACCTGCCGAGCTGCCCGCCGTCCCCGGGTGGCGACCAACAGTCGAGCTGTGGCTCGTCGTCGAGCTCCGCCTCGGGCCGCGGCCCGGTGGTCGGCGTGCAGAGTGGAGGGGGGACCTCGACCGCCGGCGCCTCAGCGCAGAATCGCCCGCCGGTGCGGCACCGCTCCTCGCGCCACTAGCCGTCTCGGCTCGGGACCCCGGCGCTCGTCACGCCGCCGGTAGAGAGGGTCGCGGCAGACCCGGCCTCGCCGCCTGTGGTGGCGAGGCCGGGGTCGGTCGATCTCGTTCAGCTGCCGGGGGCGCCGATCGTCAGCGTTGTCGAGAAGTTGTGATCGTGGTGCGGGACGGTCGGCGGCGCCGCGCCGAAGTCGCTGCCGCCGATCTGGATCTGCCAGTCGTCCGTGGTGCCGGTGATCGTCGTGTGGTTGCCGTTGGTCGAGCGGAACGTGTCCGACGGCGTCGTTGCGGAATCGACCAGGACGAGGCGGAACCTCCGCGCGGCCGGGAACGGCCCGACCGTGACGTCGGGCTCGAAGAGCTGGTCGCACAGCGACGCGGAATTGTCGCCGAGCGTGACGCGCGGTTGGTGACCGAGCTTGTATGCGTATGCGTCCGGATCGCACCCCCACAGGTATGTGTTCGAGAGCGTGAACGTGTCGCCCGCCGGGAGCTTGAACCACCCCGCGGTGTTCGCGCCGGCGACGGCCGGCAGGATGGCGAGTGACGACGCGGCGATGCAGCCGATGGCCAATCGGCGAACGGGAAACGAATGCATTGGATGCCTCCGGTATCGGTCGAGGGATGCGGCGCAGACGTCCTTCTCGCCCGCGGCCGAGGGCGGCCGGCAGCACGGATAATGCGCTCACCACCCCCCGAGGTCTCCACGAATCCCGCAGGTTTGGCCGCCCCCAACCCTAAGCTGTACCCCGGGATGGAATCGTCGACCGTGCTCAACGACCTCGTCGTCATCACCGGGTACTCGGGGGCGGGGAAGTCGACCGCGATGGCCGTGTTCGAGGACGAGGGCTACTTCTGCGTCGACAATCTGCCCTCGGAGATGATCAGCTCGCTCGTCGATCTGTTCATGCACTCCGGGTCGAAGGTCGAGCGCGCGGCGGTCGTCTCCGACGCACGTAGCGGCAGCTACTTCGACGGCCTGGCCGCCATGCTGGACGGCCTGCGCGACCGTGGACTGCGCTACCGGATCGTGTTCCTGGAGGCAGATGAGGCGACGCTCATCACCCGCTACAAGGAGACCCGGCGCCGCCACCCGCTCGCGCCCCGCGGGTCGGTGGCGGAAGGGATCGCGCGGGAGCGGGAGCTGCTCTCGCCGATGCGGGCCCGCGCCGATGTCGTGCTCGACACCGGTGCCATGTCCGCCGCGACGCTCCGGCGCCGGATCACCGAGGATCTGCTGCCGAGCAAGACTCCCGGCCACCTGTCCGTCACCTTCCAGAGCCTCGGCTTCAAGTACGGCACCAGCCGCGACGCCGATGTGCTGTTCGACGTCCGCTTCCTGCCCAACCCCCACTACGAACCCGAACTGCGCCCGCTCACCGGCCGGGATCCGAAGGTCGTCGCCTACGTCGACCGCGACGGTGCGCTTGAGCGCTTCTACTCCCACCTGCTGCCGTTGCTCGACTACCTGCTGCCCCAGTACCTGGCCGAGGGCAAGGCCCATCTGATGGTCGGCATCGCCTGCACGGGCGGCCGGCACCGCTCGGTGGCGATCGCCGAGCACCTCGCCGCGCGCTACCGCGACGAGGATGCCTACGAGGTCGAGGTCTCCCACCGCGACATCACGCGGGGTGGGCGGGGTTGAGTATCGACCACGTCGGCTTCGAGGTCTCAGACCTCGCTCGCACGACGCACTTCTACGACCCGGTGTTTCGCGCGCTCGGCGGGCGGCGGGTGCACGACGCCGAGCACGCCGTCGCCTACGGCGTCAACGGGCCGGTCGTGTGGTTCGTCGTGCGCGGGATCGGCCCGGGCCCGGCGTATGGCCATGTGGCGCTGCAGGCGAGCGGCAAGGCTGCGGTCGACGCCGCGTACGCCGAAGGTCTGGCCCACGGCGGTGCGGACCGCGGCGCGCCCGGGCAGCGACCCCAGTACGGCCGCCGTTACTACGCGGCGTACCTCGCCGACCCCGACGGGCTGCGCGTCGAGATCGTGTCGCGTCGCTGAGGAATCCTGCATACGTTTCCGTGCATACGTTTGCACGGGGTCGTTGAGGGGTATCAGCGCCTGCGATGCCGGGTCGGGAGCCCGGCCGCGACGAAGGAGAGAGGCGATGTCTGGCAGGCTGATCCGCGCTCTGGCGACCGTGTTCACGGCGGTTTGCGTCCTGTGTTTCGCGACCGGTGCCGCCTCGGCGGCGACCGGGCCACCGGCACTCACCGGTCACTGGACCTTCGACGAGGGGTCAGGGACGACCGCCGCTGACAGCGTCACTCCCGGCGAGCCGCTGACACTCGAGAACGGCGCCGGCTGGGCGGCCGGCACGGTCGGGCCGTACGCGCTGTCGCTCGACGGCACCGCCCAGCAGTACGCGCAGACGGCCGACCCGGTGATCGCGACCGGGCAGAGCTTCACCGTGTCCGCCTGGGTCTACCTCGACAACGCCAACGGCTATCAGACCTTCGTCAGCCAGGACGGCGTCGCCCCCGGCGATCAGACCGGCACCAACATCAGCGGGTTCTTCCTGCAGCTGCGCGCCGACACCCACCAATTCGCGTTCACGCTGCCCAACTACGACTCCACGGCCGCGGGCGCGGTGATCGCCACCGACTCCGACGTGATCCCGCAGCCCGATGAGTGGTACCTGCTCACCGGCGTCTACAACGCCCAGGCGCGGACCGCGTCCCTGTACGTCAACGGCAACCTCGGCCAGACGGTGCACCGGGTGCCGCACTGGTCGGCGACCGGTCCGCTCGCGGTCGGGCGCTCGCTGTTCAACGCCGACACCGACTTCGTCTCGGGCCGGGTCGACGACGTCCGCACGTACGCGGGGGCGCTCGGCCACGCGGCGATCTCGGCCCTCGCCGGCCCGGGGCAGCTGGCGGTCGATGCCTCGCAGACCGGGCCGCAGACGAACCCCACCCAGTTCGGCGAGTTCCTCGAGGACATCAGCTACTCGACCGACGGGGGGTTGTATGGGGAGCTGATCCGCAACCGCGATCTCAAGGAGAGCGCAAGCTCGCCCACCGGCTACTCGGTGGTCGGAGCGGGCGGCGCGACGATCGCACTCAGCCAGCGCCACCCGCTGACCACGGCGAACCCCGTGAGCCTCGAGCTCAGCGTGCCGTCGGGCGCGACGGGCGGCCGCGTCGGTGTGGCCAACACCGGATGGTGGGGCATTCCCGTCCGGCCCTCGACGAGCTATCAGGTGTCGCTGTACGTTCGCGGCGCGGGCGCTGCAACCTCGGCGCCGCTGACCGTCGATCTGGAGAGCAGGTCCGGTCGTGTGTGGGCGTCGGCGACGCTGGCGGCTCCAACCGGCTCCTGGACCCAGGAGACCGCGACGCTCACCACCGGCGCGAGCATCCCGAGCACGCTCACCAACCGCTTCGTGGTCAGTACCCCGGCGAGGACCGCCGCGGGCGGCACCGACTGGTTCACGTTCATGTCGCTGTTCCCGCCCACCTATGACGACCAGGCCAACGGGTTCCGGGTCGATCTGATGCAGAAGCTGGCCGCATTGCACCCCGGCTACCTGCGGATCCCAGGAGGCAACTACCTGGAGGGCGACACGATCGACACGCGCTTCGACTGGCAGACGACGGTCGGGCCGCTCACCCACCGGCCCGGCCACTTCAACAGCGCCTGGGGCTATTGGTCTCAGGACGGGATGGGCCTGCTCGAGTTCCTGGAGCTCGCCGAGGAGCTTCACGCCCAGCCGGTGCTCGCGGTGTGGGCGGGCTACACGCTGAACGGCACGGTCGTCGCCCAGGACCAGCTCGCGCCCTACGTGAAGTCCGCCGTCGATGAACTCCAGTTCGCGAACGGCCCCACCACGAGCTACTGGGGTCATCAGCGCGCGCTCGACGGCCACCCGGCGCCGTTCAACGTGCAGATGGTCGAGATTGGCAACGAGGACTTCTTCGACACGAGCGGCAGCTACGACGCCTATCGCTACCCGATGTTCTACGACGCCCTCCATGCATCCGACCCGTCGCTGAAGTTCATCGCGACCGAGCAGGTGACCAGCCGGCCCGCCTACGCGGTCGACGACCACTACTACAACAGCGATCCGTCGTATTTCGCGCAGAACGCCCACCTGTTCGATTCGATGAGCCGCAGCGGGCCGAAGATCATCGTCGGCGAGTACGCGACGACGAACGGGAGCCCGACCGGCACCCTTGCCGATGCGCTCGGCGAGTCCGCGTTCCTCACCGGCACCGAGCGCAATGCCGACCTGGTGATCGGCGCCTCCTACGCGCCGCTGCTGGTCAACGTCAATGCGCCGAGCTGGCCGACGAACCTGATCGGGTACAACGCGCTGAACAGCTACGGCTCGCCGTCGTACTACGCCCAGGAGATGCTGGCCGACAACCTCGGTCAGCAGGTGATCGGGACCCAGGTCACCGCAGACACCGGAGCGCTGTTCCAGGTCGCGACCGAGAGCGCCGGCCACACGTACGTCACGGTCGTCAACGACGGCTCGGCGCCGGCGGCGACACAGGTCTCGCTCACGAGTCTCGGCACCGGCGCGACCGGGGGCACGGCGACGGTCCTCACCGGCAAGCCCGCCGAGCGCAACTCGCTCGCCGATCCGGAGCGGGTCTCGCCGCAGACGAGCGCGCTGCCTGGGTCGCTGGGGACGCAGTTCAGCTACACGTTCCCGGCAGAGTCGCTGACCGTGCTGGATCTCTCGACCCCGTCCGCGTCGGGGTAGCCGGCGGTTTGGCGCCCCTGGATCCCGCGGCGTGTGAGGTAACGTGTCGCGGGGCCAGGGGGTTCGCTGCGCGCAGCGTCCCCGCCGGCCTCGGAAACTGGCGGGAACAGAAAGAGAGCGTGCATGGCGGTACGGGTGGCAATCAACGGCTTCGGCCGGATCGGCAGGAACGTCTTCCGGGCAGCGCACGAGAGCGGCGCCGACATCGAGTGGCTCGCGCTCAACGACCTGGTCGATCCCAAGACGATCGCCCACCTGCTCAAGTACGACTCCAACTACGGCCCGTTCCCGGGCGAGGTGGCCGCGACCGACGCGGGCATCGTCGTCAACGGCCATGAGATCCGCGTGCTCGCCGAGCGAGACCCGGCCAGCCTGCCCTGGTCGGAGATCGGCGCTGACGTGGTGATCGAGTCGACCGGCCTGTTCACCGACCGGGAGAGTGCCTCCAAGCACCTCGAGGCAGGGGCGAACAAGGTCGTCATCTCTGCACCCGCGACCAACCCGGATGCGACCGTCGTGCTCGGCGTCAACTTCGACGAGGTCTACGACCGGGACGCCCACAAGGTGATCTCGAACGCCTCGTGCACGACGAACTGCCTGGCGCCGGTGGCCAAGGTGCTGCAGGACACGGTCGGGATCCGGCACGGCCTGATGACGACGATCCACGCTTACACGGCCGACCAGCGTCTTCAGGACATGCCGCACCGGGACCTGCGTCGCGCCCGCGCCGCCGCGGTCAACCTGATCCCCGCCTCGACGGGAGCGGCCAAGGCCATCGGCCTCGTCATCCCTGAGTTGAACGGCAAGCTGCACGGCTTCGCGGTCCGCGCTCCCGTGCCGACGGGCTCCGTCGTCGACCTCACGATCGAGGCCGGCCGCGAGACCTCGGTCGAGGAGATCAACGGCGCGCTCAAGGCGGCCGCCGACTCCGGGCCGCTCCAGGGGTTGATGCTCTACACCGAGGATCCGATCGTCTCCTCCGACATCGTCAAGAATCCGGCCTCGTCGATCGTCGACTCGGCGCTCACCGCGGTGATGGACGGGACGATGGTGAAGGTCGTCGCCTGGTACGACAACGAGTGGGGCTATTCCAACCGCGTCGTGGACCTGGTGCAGAAGATCTAGTGCGGACGCTCGGGGACCTCGGCGAGCTTCGCGGCCGGCGCGTGCTCGTGCGGGTCGACTTCAACGTGCCTCTGGACCGCACCGGCGACGCGGTGTCGGTCGCCGATGACACGCGGATCAGGGCGGCGATCCCGACGCTGCGCGCCCTGCTCGAACGCGGCGCGGCGCTGATCCTCGTCTCCCATCTCGGCCGCCCCAAGGACCGCGAGCCAGGGCTGTCGCTGGCGCCGGTCGCGGCCCGCCTCTCGGACCTGCTCGAGACGAGCGTCACGCTCGCGCCCGGCGCGACCGGCGCCGAGGTCAGGCAGATGGCCGAGGCGCTGCGCGAGGGCGACGTGCTGCTGCTCGAGAACATCCGCTACGAGCCGGGCGAGACGAAGAACGACGCCGAGCTCTCGTCGGCGCTCGCCGACCTCGCCGAGGTCTATGTCAACGACGCGTTCGGCGCCGCGCATCGTGCGCACGCCTCGACCGAGGGCGCCGCGCGGCTGATCGAGGATCGCGCGGCGGGCCTGCTGCTCGAGCGGGAGGTCACGGTGCTCGAGGATCTGCTCGGCTCCCCGGCGCGCCCGCTGGTCGCGGTGCTCGGCGGGGCCAAGGTCTCCGACAAGCTCGGGGTGATCGAGGCGTTCCTGGAGCGCGCCGACGCGATCCTGATCGGCGGCGCGATGTGCTTCCCGTTTCTGAAGGCCAAAGGCCACACGATCGGCGACTCGCTATGTGCCGAGGAGGACGTCGAGCTCGCCCGCACCCTGCTCCACGACGAGATGTCCGCGCGGGCGACCCTGCAGCTGCCGGCCGACCTGGTGATCGCCGACGGCTTCTCCGCCGACGCGCAGGCCCGTGAGCTCGACGGCATCGAGGTCCCTGACGGGATGATGGGCCTCGACGTCGGGCGCCGGACCGCCGAGGCCTACAGCGCCGAGATCGCCCGCGCGGGCACGGTCTTCTGGAACGGCCCGATGGGTGCGTTCGAGCTGGCGCCGTTCGCGGCCGGGACGCGAGCCGTCGCCGAGGCGGTCGCGGCCGCGCCCGGGGTCACGGTCGTGGGCGGTGGAGACTCCGCCGCGGCACTCGTGCAGTTCGGCTACGGGGACCGCGTCACCCACCTCTCGACCGGAGGCGGTGCGGCGCTGGAGCTGATCGAGGGGCGCGAGCTGCCCGGGGTGGTCGCGCTGTCATGACCGGTACCTCGGGACGGGTGCCGGTGATCGCCGGCAACTGGAAGATGTACAAGACGATCGCCGAGGCCGAGATGTTCATCGGCGGCCTGCTGCCGCGCGTGTCGACCGCCACCGGCGTCGAGATTGCGATCTGCCCGCCCTACACGTCGCTCGGAGCGATGGTCGACTCGACCCGCGGCTCGCAGGTGGCGGTCTGGGCGCAGAACATGCACAGCGGCGACGAGGGCGCCTATACGGGCGAGATCTCGGCGCCGATGCTGGTCGAGCTCGATGTCACCGGCGTGATCCTCGGCCATTCCGAGCGGCGCCAGATGTTCGGCGAGACCGACCGGGCGCTTGCGCTCAAGGTTCCGGCCGCGCTCGCGGCGGACCTCCAGGTGGTGCTCTGCGTCGGTGAGACGGAGGAGGAGCGGGAGAACGGCGACACCGAGCGCCGGCTGCGCCATCAGGTCCAGGAGGGCCTCTCGCGCGTCGACGAGGGCCGGCTGGGCGAGATCGTGATCGCCTACGAGCCGATCTGGGCGATCGGGACCGGCAAGGTGGCGACCGCCGAGCAGGCGCAGGAGGCGATCGCGTTCGTGCGGGCGCTCGTCGCCGACCGCAGCCGCGAGCAGGCCAAGCGAACGCGCATCCTCTACGGCGGCTCGGTCAAGCCCGACAACGCCGCCGAGCTGCTCTCCTGCCCGGACATCGACGGTGCGCTGGTCGGCGGGGCGTCGCTCGACCCCGAGGCGTTCGCGGCGATCGTCGGCGCCGCCTCACTGTGAGCCCCCTGCCTGTCGAGCGGGCGGTGCTCGTCGTGCTCGACGGCTGGGGCCTGGCCGAGGACGGCCCGGGCAACGCCGTCTCGCTGGCACAGACGCCGGTGTTCGATGCGCTCTGGTCCGGCTACCCGACGACCACGCTCACCGCCTGCGGCCGGGCGGTCGGACTGCCCGAGGGGCAGATGGGCAATTCCGAGGTCGGCCACCTTAACCTCGGCGCCGGCTCGGTCGTGATGCAGGATCTCACGCGGATCGACGCGGCGGTGGAGGACGGGGAGCTGGCGGCGAATGAGATCCTCCGTGGCGCGTTCTCGGCGGCCGGCTCCGGCGGCCGTGTGCACGTCATCGGTCTCGTCTCCGACGGCGGGGTGCACTCGAGCATGGAGCACCTGCGCGCGCTGATCGGCATGGCCGCCGAGCTCGGCGTCGAGGATCTTGCCGTCCACGCCTTCACCGACGGGCGCGACACCTCGCCGAAGGCGGGCGCGGGCTACCTGGAGCAGGTGGAGTCCTGGATGGCCGACGCCGGCGTGGGCCGGATCGGCTCGGTGATCGGCCGTTACTACGCGATGGACCGCGACCGTCGCTGGGACCGCGTCGAGAAGGCCTACCGGCTGCTTGTCCACGGCGACTCCGAGCACACCGCCGAGTCGGGGTCCCAGGCCTGCCGCGATGCCTACGAGCGAGACGAGACCGACGAGTTCATCACCGCGACGCGGGTGGGGGATCGGGATTCGACGATCCGCGCGGGCGACTCGGTGGTCGGCCTCAACTTCCGCCCGGACCGCATGCGCGAGATCACGCTCGCCCTGTGCGACCCGGCATTCGACGGCTTCGACCGCGGCAACGCGCCGCTCGTCGAGCGCTACGCGACGATGACCGAGTACGACGAGAGCTGGTCCTATCCGATCGCCTTCCCGCCCGCCCGGCCCGAGACCACGATCGGAGCTGTGGTGGCCGCCGGCGGCGGCCACCAGCTCCACGTCGCGGAGACCGAGAAGTACCCGCACGTCACGTACTTCTTCAACGGCGGGGAGGAGAAGCCGTATGACGGCGAGGAGCGCGCGCTCGTCGACTCCCCGCGCGACGTCCCCACCTACGACTACAAGCCCGAGATGTCGGCGCCCGAGGCGGCCGAGGCGTTCGTCTCGGCCTGGCGCTCCAAGGACTTCCGCTTCGGGATCATCAACTTCGCCAACGCCGACATGGTCGGCCACACCGGCGTCATCCCCGCCGCGGTAAAGGCGGTCGAGACCGTCGATCGCTGCCTCGGCGAGGTGGTGGAGACCGTCTTGGAGAGCGGCGGCGCGCTGTTCATCACCGCCGACCACGGCAACGCCGACCACATGCTGGAGGACGACGGGTCGCCGAACACGGCCCACTCTCTGAATCCGGTCCCGGTGATCGTCACGGTCGAGGGGGTTTCGTTGCGCGAGGGAGGGGTGCTCGCCGATGTCGCGCCGACGTTGCTGGAGATGCTGGGGGTCGAGCAGCCTGACGGGATGACGGGGCGGTCTTTGATCGAGGGCTGACCCTGGAGCGTTGGGCGGTGGCGCGTCGGGGCGTCGGCCGTCAGGCAGCGTCCTGGGTTGGCGGGTCTGCCGTGTGGGGTGGTGGCGCTGCTGTGACTGCCGTCGCCCCGGCGCGCTATGGGCATTGATCGGGTCGCACGGGTGCGCCCCGCACTTGGGCTGGTGCCTGTCGTCCGAGGGGGATGGGATGTGTCCGATCTGGGCGTCCCCTCCGCCCAGATCGGACACATCGGCCGCCAGGGCGCTCGGCCGGCGGGCCGGCGGGCCGGCGTGGGCCGGCGGGCCGCGGCGTCTTTTCCCCACGGGCCGTGTCCCCGGAGGTCGTGTGGGTGATCGGCGGCGCTCCGCGCACCGGATCACCCAGCCGGACGCGGGCACGGCCGCGAGTGGGTGAAGAGGCCCGCGCCAGGGTCACGATTACGCACCGTCCTGCCCCGCCGCCCCGAGAGTCCCAAGTGGCCCGTCGTCGGGCACACGAAGTGGGCTCCGACGTCATTGCCAAACGCATGACGAGGCGACGGCAGTCACAGCAGCGCCACCCACCCCACACGGATGCCAAGCAAGCTGCGGGCGCTGCTTGACGGTCGGCGTCACGGCATGCGACATCGCGAACAAGTACTCACAGAAAACTTGACACGGCTAGACTGAGGTTTCATAATGCTACCAACAGCAGTACCAACAACCAGGAACTCTTGAAAGGCAACGAAATGGCACTTATCCGCTGGGAGCCGGTCCCAATGAACCGGCTGTTCACCTCTCTGTTCGACACCCCGACCGGGTTCGCGGCCCCGCCCGCGCGCCGGCTTGCCCCCGCGACCGACATCGTCGAGTCCGACACGCACTACATCCTGCGCGCCGACCTGCCCGGCGTCGCCGAGGAGGACCTGAGCCTCAAGCTCGACGGCGACGTGCTGACGATCTCCGGCGAGCGTCGCTCGCAGTCCGAGCAGCGCCGGGGCGGCTATGTCCGCTACGAGCGCAGCACCGGCAGCTTCCGTCGGTCGGTGCGTCTCCCAGAGGGCGTCGACGCCGACGCGATCGAGGCGAACTTCGACCGCGGCGTGCTCGAGGTGACCGTTCCCAAGCCCGAGCAGGTCTCCCCGCGTTCGATCGCGATCACCGTCGGCTCGGCGCCGAAGGCGATCGACAGCTCCGAGCCGGCCGTCGCCGGTGAGGACAGCGCCCCGGAGCAGGACGGCGCCGAGGCCGGCGAGCCCGCCGCCGCCTAACCGCGACCGCGACCGACTCACCGCAGTACCGCAGCAACTCTCTCCCTCTCCGCCCGGGCCGGCGCCACGTCGGCCCGGGCGGTCCGGGATCGATCCGATTTGCCAGCGAGCGGGTAGAGCACTGTTGATGGCCGACCGCCTGGAGCTCGTCCGCGACGTGTACACCGCCTGGCGCACGGCCGACCGTGAGCTGATCGAGCGCGTGCTTGCCGACGGCTACACGTTCTCCTCGCCGCCGGACCCGAGCCTGGACCGCGCCGGCTACTTCGAGCGCTGCTGGCCGATGGCCGGCACGAACGCCGTCGCGTTCGAGTTCGTGCGACTGCTCGAGGTCGGTGACGAGGTGCTCGTGACCTATGTCGGGACCCGCGAGGACGGCACGCGATTTCAGAACACGGAGATCTTCGGGTTCGACGGGGACCGCGTCGCGCGGACCGAGGTGTACTTCGGCTGGGACATCGGCTGACCCGCCTGGCGTCCGCCGCCGCACGCTGACACCGACCGCATAAGCTCGGGCGGCGATGCTCGAGATCCGTACCCGCGCCACCGACAGCCGAGCCCGCACTGGCACGCTGCATCTGGCGCACGGCACGGTCCAGACGCCTGCCTTCGTGCCGCTTGCCACCCGGGGGGCGGTGAAGACGCTCGAGCCACGGGACGTCGAGGCGCTGGGCTACGAGATGGTCCTGGGCAACACGTTCCACCTGCTTCTGTCGCCCGGTCCCGAGCGGGTGGCCGCGTTCGGTGGGCTCAACCAGATGATGCGCTGGTCACGACCGATCATCACCGACTCCGGCGGCTTCCAGGTATTCAGCATGGGACACGGCGGCGTCGCGGACGAGATCAAGGGCCGCAACCGCTCCGGGACGGCCGGCGGCGAGAGCGGCGGCGCGATCCTCTCGATCGAGGAGGACGGCGTGCGGTTTCGCTCCTATGTCGACGGCGCCGAGCGGTTCCTCGGCCCCGAGACGTCGATGGCCACCCAGGCCGCCCTGCACTCGGACATCGCGCTCGTGCTTGACGAGTGCACACCGTTCCACGCCGGTCGCGAGTACTGGGCACGATCGATGGAGCGCACCCACCGCTGGCTGGAGCGCTGCCTGGACTGGCATGAGGAGCACGGCCCGGACGACCAGCTCGTGTACGGGATCGTCCAGGGCGGCACCGATCCGGAGCTGCGGACGATTTCGGTCGGGGCGATTGCCGCCAGCCGCGCCGGCGGGGTAGCGATCGGCGGCTCGCTCGGTCAGGACAAGGCCGAAATGCACGCCGTCGTCGACCACACCACGGCCGAGCTGGAGCGGCTCACGCCAGAGCGCCCCCGCCACCTGCTCGGCATCGGTGACATCGACGACCTGCTGGCGGGCGTGCAGCAGGGGATCGACACGTTCGACTGCGCGATGCCGACCCGGCTGGGGCGCCACGGCGTCGCCGTCGTCCCCGATCCCGCTCGCCGCTGGCGGATGGATCTGTTCAAGGGTCGCTTCCGCGACTCCCAGGAGCCGATCCTCGAGGGCTGCCCGTGTCCGGCCTGCGCACAGGGCTTCACGCGCGGCTACCTCCACTACCTCCTGCGCGCTCACGAGGTGACCGGGCTGCGACTGATCACCCAGCACAACCTGTCGTTCATCGCGCGGCTGATGGCCGACCTGCGCTCCGCGATCGACGCGGGCACGCTCGCGGACACGGTGGCTGCGGTCCTCGACGGCGCCGCCCCCTCAGGTCTTGCGCTCGCGGCCTGACCCGCGCGGAAGCGCCCCCGGGCTCAGCGCGTGTTGTCGTGGACCAGTGAGCGCATCTGGGTGATCACCTGCTGCGCATCGTGGCCCGCGATCGACCGCAGATGAAGCCCCTCGCTCGAGTTCGAGCTGCCGATCACAAACGCGACCACGACGAGCACGGCGATGATCGCGACCAGCACGAGCGCCACCATCAGCCGCCGCAGTCCGGTGTGCGAGCGCTGTTGAGCGGTGCCCTGCTCGACGCGGCGCGCCTGAGGCGATTGCCTCGGCGCACGCCCGGCCGGGACCTGGCGCGGCGGCTGCACCCGGCCGACGACCTCCCGGCCGCGCTCGGCCGTGCGGGGCTGCTCGCTCCGGGCGACGCGCGTGGCCGACGTCGGCGACCGGGACACCCTGGTCAGGCTCGTTGGGGCCGGCTGCGCGCCTGGCGTGCTGATTCCCTTGGCGCCGTCACGGAGCTCCGCGGCGAACTCCATCGCCTCCTCGGGCCGGTCGCGCTGGTCGATCGCGAGCGCTCCCTGGACCGCCTCGGCGAGCGCCCGCGGCGCGGCGGGTACGAGCTCGTCGAGCGGCAGCGGACTCTCGCGCTGCTGCTTGAGCGCGAGCTCCGACAGCGAGCTGGCCTCGTACGGCAGGCGGCCGGTGATCAGCTGGTAGGTGACGACGCCGAGGGAGTAGATGTCCGCGCGCGGCCCTGCCTCGTCACCGCGTGCCTGTTCCGGTGAGAGATAGGCGGCGGTGCCGAGCACCGATCCGACCTGGGTGATCGACGACTGGTCGGTCGCGCGCGCGATGCCGAAGTCGGCGAGCTTGACCACGTCCTGGTCGGAGAGGAGCAGGTTGCCGGGTTTCACGTCGCGATGGACGACGCCGTTGCGATGCGCGTAGTCCAGGCCGCGGCAGGCCTGGATGATGACCCCAACCGTCTGCTCCACTTCGAGGTGGCCGTGGTCGCGCAGCAGCTCGGCACACGAGTTGCCGGCGACGTGCTCCATCACGATGAAGTGCCGGTGGCTCCCCGAGTCGAAGCCGAAGTCGAACACCTGGACGATGTTCGGGTGCACGAGCCGCGCGGCCGCAAGCGCCTCGCGCCGGAACCGGGAGACGAACGTCGGGTCGTCGGCGAGGTGCTCGGCGAGCAACTTGATCGCGACGTAGCGCTCGAGCCGGCTGTCGAACGCCAG
Organism: Solirubrobacteraceae bacterium; assembly: GCA_036501965.1. Lineage (GTDB taxonomy): Bacteria > Actinomycetota > Thermoleophilia > Solirubrobacterales > Solirubrobacteraceae > Palsa-465. Next base: position 4,292 of record DASXZK010000023.1, on the reverse strand, counting down.
GTGCACCGTCGACATTCCGCCGACGCCGAGTCGGCCCTCGATCCGGTAGCGGCCGGCGATCGTCTGCTCGTCGGCCATCACTGAGATCCCTGCCCGGTCAGGCCCGCGCCGCCGCCGCCACCACCGCCGTTGCCATTCCCGTTCCCGTTGCCATTCCCGTTCCCGTTCCCGTTCCCCGGAGTGGGCGTCGAGGGCGTCGTCGCGGGCGTGGTCTCGGGGGTCGAGATCGTCGTCGGAGTGCTCTGCGTGGTGGCGACGGTCTGGGTCGTGGTCGTCGTCGTGGTCGTCGTCGGGACCGTGCTGGATGTCGTCGTCGTGGTCGAGCTGCTCGCGGTCGTGGTGACCTGGCGGTGACACTGGGTCAGCGCGGCCTGGCTCACGGTTGATGCGCCGTGGCCGAGGTTCCGGGCGAGCTTGGGGTTGGTGCCGGCCGAGAGGTTCTGGAGCGAATCGTCCAGCGCGGTCAGCGCTGTCTTCGCGCGCGCACACGAGTGGGCGCGTACCGCGCTCGAGACGGCATCCAGCGCGCTTGAGATCGTGCGGCTCTCATCGGCCGAGAGAAGCCCCTTGCCGCTGCCGCTCGAGCCGCACGCAACCGCGAACGCGGCGGTCAGGCCGAGCACGGCGGCAAGCAGCGCGCGGATGAGGAAGCGTCGAGACCGAGCGGGCACTGCGGGCTGACTCTAGAACCTCGACAGTGGGCCCGAGTCGCCGGCAAGCACACTCTCATTGGCCGTATTGCAGGCGTTCCGCGAGCGAGTCGGGAAGCCGCGCAGACCGGATCGCGGCGGCCGCGCCGGCGATGTCGTACTCCACTCGGCGGTGGGTCGCCGTCCACTCGGCGAGGTCGAGCTCGAGCCAGGCCGCACGCGGGTCGCCGTCACGGGGTTGTCCGACGCTGCCCGGGTTCAGCAGCCACTCGCCGTCGCCGATGTCGAGCCCTTCGCCGTCGGTGCGCGTCCCACCGGTCGCGGAGACACTCGGGAACCGCGCAAAGTAGAGCGCGACGTGCGAGTGGCCGATCAGCGAGATCCGGCGCGCCTGCACGTCGAGGCAGAGCTCGGCCTGAAGCGGGGAGAGGACGTATTCCCAGACCGGGTCGCGCGGGCTGGCGTGGTAGAGCGCGACGTCTTCCAGCACCGTCGAGGAGTCCAAGTGCCGCAGGTACTCGAGCGTGTCGGGCCGGATCGTCTCCCGCGTCCAGGTGGCTGCGAGCGCCGCCCCACGGGAGAACTGCTCGAGCGGGATCGCACCGGAGACGCCCAGGTCATGGTTGCCCGCGAGCGACACCGTGGCGTGCTCTCGAGCGAGGTCCACGCAGGCGTCCGGCTCGGCTCCGTAGCCGACCAGATCGCCCAGCGACCAGATGCGATCGCAGTCGCGCGCGGAGATCGCCTCCAGCACCGCTTCGAAGGCGTGCCGATTGCCGTGAACGTCGGACACGATCGCGATGCGCACCACTACAGTCTCGCGGGTGAGCGGACGGCACGGCATTCAGGTCCTCCGTGCGCTGCTGCTCACGACGGCCGCGGCGGAGGCCGGACGGCGGATCCTGACGCCGCGCGCGCCCGTCACGGCGCCCGTCCCCGTCGACATCCGCGACCACTTCTCGGAGCCCGAGATCGCCCGAGGCCGCTCGTTCTCACGACCGCAACGCCGGATCGGGCGCGCGCGGTCGGCGATCGCCACGGCGCTGCTCGTCGCCGCCGTGAAGCGGCCGCCGCCGGCGCTGACTCACCGCCGCCGTGAGGGCGCGGTGGCCGACACGGCTCTCGCCGCGGCGGCGATGTCGGTCGGCTTCGCGATCCCGGGCCTGCCGCTGCGCGCGATCGCGCGTCGCAGAGCATTGGCCGTGGGCCTCGACACCCAGTCGTGGCGCGGCTGGGCGGGCGACCTCGGCAAGGCCGCCGCGATCGAGACCCTGTTCAGCGCCGCGTTGGGTGGTGGCGTGGCGGTGGTCTCGGCGCGCTACCGCGAGCACTGGTGGCGGGCGGCGGCGCTGACCACGATCGCGATCGGCGCGCTCGCGGGCGGACTCGCTCCGGTCGTGCTCGACCCGATCTTCAACAACTTCGACCCGCTCCCGGAGGGTGAGACGCGGTCCGACGTGCTCGCCCTCGCCGAGGCGGCCGGAGTCGACGTGGGCGAGATCTACGCGGTCGACGCGAGCCGCCGCACGACCGCTGCCAACGCGTACGTCACGGGCCTCGGGCCGACCAAGCGCGTCGTGCTCTACGACACCCTGCTCGACCGCTACACCCGCGACGAGATACGCCTCGTGGTCGCACACGAGCTCGGCCACATGCGCCACCGCGACCTCATGCGCGGCGTCGCCTACGCCGCGATCCTCGCCGGCCCGCTGTGCTGGGCCACCCAGCAGGTCACTGCGGCGCTTGCCGGGACCGAGCCCGGCACGCCCATCGAGGCCGCGGCGCTGCCCGCGCTGGGACTCGCGGCGGCGATCGTCAGCGCGCCGCTGTCGCCGATCGCGGCGGCGCTCTCACGGGCGATGGAGCGCCGTGCCGACGATTTCTCGCTTCGGGTCGCCGGCGCGCCGGAGGCGTTCATCTCATTCGAGCGCCGGGCGTCTCTGCAGAACCTGTCCGACCTGGAGCCCGGACGGGTCGCCCGGGCGCTCGCCAGCCACCCGCCGGCCGGCGAGCGGATCGGCGCGGCGCTTGCCTTCTCCGCGCGTTAGTCGACCGCGCGCAGGACGACGACGCAGTTCTGGCCGCCGAAGCCGAACGCGTTGGCGGCCGCGCTGCGGACGGTCGCCTCGCGGGCGACGTTCGGCACGTAGTCGAGATCGCAGTCGGGATCGGGCGTCTCGAGGTTGATCGTCGGTGGTAGGACGCCGTCGCGGATCGCGTACAGGCAGGCCATTACCGACAGCGCGCCGGCGGCGCCGATCAGGTGGCCGACCATCGACTTCGGAGAGCTCGTCGGCACCCCGTCGGCGGCGTCGCCAAGCGCCATCCGGATCGCCTTCGTCTCGGCGACGTCGTTGGCGCGCGTCGCGGTCCCGTGGGCGCACATGTAGTCAAGGTCGGCGGGCTCCAGGCGCGCGTTGCGCAGCGCCTTTGAGATCGCCCGCGCCGCGTAGGTGCCGGTCGGCTCCGGGGCGGCCATGTGGAACGCGTCGGAGGTGAGCGACCCGCCGGCGACCGTCCCGTAGGGCTTGGCGCCCCGGGCAGCGGCGTGCTCGGCCGACTCGACGACGAACACCACCGCCGCCTCGCCGAAGACGAAGCCGGTGCGCTCGAGGTCGAAGGGGCGGCTCACCGTCTCCGGGGCCGCATCGGACTCCGACAACGGCCCCATGAGCGACAGCGTGGCGAACATCGAGCGGCTGATCCCGGCGTCGGTCCCGCCGCAGATGACGACGTCGGCCTCCCCGGTCTGGATCAGCCGTCGGGCCTCGAGCAGCGCGTAGGTGCCGCTCGCGCAGGCGAGCGCGCTCGCGTTCACCGGACCGTGCACGCCGAGGTCGATCGCGACCTCGCAGGCGGGCATGTTGGGGATCGCGGTCGAGATGAGGAAGGGGGAGAGCTCACGCGGGCCCTGGTCGCGCATCCGCAGGATGTTTGATTCGATCTCCGGCCAGCCGCACACCGCCGAGTTGATGACGACGCCGGTGGTCTCAGACTCCGCTCGGGGATCGAATCCAGCGTCTGCGACCGCCTCGCGGGCCGCGACGATCGCCAGCTGGGAGAAGCGGGCGGTGCGCCGGAACTTCTTGGGGCCGAGGTGGGCCTCGGCGTCGAAGCCGTGGATCTGACCGGCGACGTGGACCGGGACGCCCTCCATGTCGATCCCCTCGATCCGCGTAATCCCCGAGCGACCGGCGACGAGCCCCGCCCAGCTGTCAGGGGCGTTGTGCGCAAGCGGCGTCAGCGCGCCGATGCCGGTGACGACCGGGTCGCTCACGGCGCCAGCAGGAGCCCCTCAGCGGAGTCCCGCTGGGCCATCTCACGGACCTGATAGTGAACCTTCTTGCCGGTCGCGGTCATCGGGAGTTCGTCGACGAAGCGGTACAGGCGGGGGCGCTTGAAGGAGGCGAGCATCGGATGATCCTTGCAGTGAGCTTCGAGCGCCGCTGCGTCGAGCGATGGGTCGGAGGCGACCACGTAGGCGACGACCACCTCACCCCAGCGCTCGTCCGGGAGCCCGACGACGGCCGCGTCCTGCACCTGCGGGTGCTCGGCGAGCACCGCCTCGACCTGCGTGGGATGGACGTTCTCGCCCCCGGAGATGATCATGTCGTCCTTGCGGCCGACGATCGTCACGTACTC
>DASXZK010000022.1:0-19453 GCA_036501965.1 Solirubrobacteraceae bacterium | reverse complement strand
TTCCGCAAGGTCCCGAAGGGGATCAACTGGTTCTACACGCTCGGGTCGGCGACGATGTTCGCCTTCCTCAACCAGGCGGTCACCGGCGTCTTCCTGGCGATGTACTACCGCCCGGACGCCAACGGTGGTGCGTACGAGTCGATCCGGTACATCACCGACGACGTCTTCCTCGGCCAGCTCGTGCGCTCGATGCACAAGTGGGGAGCCTCGGTGATGATCATCCTGATCTTCCTGCACATGGCCAGGGTGTTCTTCTTCGGCGCCTACAAGTACCCGCGTGAACTGACGTGGATCATCGGCGTCGTGTTGCTCATCCTCACGCTGGCGATGGGCTTCACCGGCTACCTGCTGCCGTTCGACCAGCAGTCCTACTGGGCGACGATCGTCGGCGTGAACATCAACGGCACCGGCCCGTTCCTCGGCCCGTATCTGTCGGACTTCCTGCGCGGCGGCCCGGAGTTCGGGGCGACGACGCTGTCGCGGTTCTACGCGATCCACATGATGCTGATACCTGGGCTGATCGCGGCGCTGATCGGCGCGCACCTCTACCTGATCATGAAGCTCGGCATCTCCGCGCCGCCGTGGATGAAGGTGACCGAAGAGGACGATGAGGTCCCCGAGATGCACGAAGTCCAGGTCTAATGACTCCGACCCCACCCACCCTGCCTTGAACCAGCAAGAGAAAGAGGGGTACCTCCGCGAGTACTCGATCCTGAAGGCCGAGGGCAAGCCGTTCTTCCCGTACGCGGTCGCCAAGGACAGCGTGATGATGGTCATCGTCATGGCCGTGATCATCTTCCTCGCCCTGTTCTTCGGCGCGGAACTGGGGCCGAAGGTCGACCCGACGACGACCACCTACGTGCCCCGCCCGGACTGGTACTTCTTCTTCCTGTTCGAGGTCCTCAGGGTCATGAAGAACATCCCGAAGTTCACCGACATGGCGACGATCGGGGTGCCGACGATCTGCATGATCCTGTTGTTCCTGCTCCCGTTCTACGACCGCAGCCCGGAGCGCCGGATCACCCACCGCCCGGTCGCGCTGGCCGCCGGCCTGACCACGATCCTCGCGATGGCCTACCTCACCTTCTCGGGCGCCAACACGGGCTCGCCGAACGAGGTCGACCTCAAGCCGCCCGCGGGCCTCACCGCCGCGCAGACGAAGATCTTCTATGCGGGCGAGAAGGTCGTTGGAGAGTCGGGTTGTGAGGCGTGTCACCAGATCGGCGACAACGGCAACAACGGACCGGGACCGGACCTCACCAATATTGGATCGATCCTCCGCCCGAACGGGATCGCATCGACGCTGCGCAACCCGACCGCGCCGATGCCGTCGTTCGCCAGCCTGGCCAAGACAAGCCCCAAGAAGTTCAACGACCTGGTGGGCTTCCTCGGCATGCTCCAGTAGGCCCCCGGGCCTGCTGACGCATCGCCGGCGCCTATGAGCGTGTCCTCGCCGACCGACGGGTCGCAGCCGCAGGGAGCGAACGCCGCGCAAGCCGCGGCGGCGGAGGGCGCGGGCACGCTGCCCGAGCCCCAGGTCCGTGCGATGTTCGACCGGATCGCCCGGGTCTATGACCGCATGAACGGGCTGATGACGGCTGGACTGCATCACGCCTGGCGCCGTCGAGCCGCCGATCTGGCCGAGCTTCAGCCGGGCGGCCGCGTGCTCGACATCGCCACCGGGACCGGCGACCTCGCATTCGAGCTCGGTCATCGCGTCGCGCCTGAGGGCCTCGTCGTCGGCGCGGACTTCTCGGAGAAGATGCTCGAGATCGCGCGGGACAAGCGCGACGCACTGCGCCGGGTCACCTCGGCGCCCGCGGGGGTGGAGCTCCGCTTCGAGCAGGCCAACGCGCTCGCGCTGCCCTACGGCGACGACGAGTTCGACGCGGCCACCGTCGGGTTCGGGGCGCGCAACTTCTCCGATCTGGCTCGCGGCCTGGGTGAGATGGCGCGAGTCGTGCGGCCCGGAGGCAAGGTCGTGGTGCTCGAGATCACCACCCCGACGGAGGGCATGACCGCGTTCGCGCTGCACGTCTGGTTTGACCGGATCGTCCCGCTCGTCGGCCGCATCGCGGGCGATGCAGACGCCTACAACTACCTGCCGAGCTCGGTGCGCCGCTTCCCGCCGCCGCAGGAGCTTGCGCGGATCATGGCCGCTGCCGGCCTGGAGGACGTGCGCTACATCCTCACGGCCGGAGGGATCATCGCGCTGCACGTCGGTACGGTCATGGGATGACCGTCGACGGGACCACGCAGGTGACGACGGATTGGGCTGCCGTGGACGCGGTCCGCACGGCCGGTGGCGAGCCGGTCGCGCGCCTGATGTCGAGGCTCGAGCGCCGGCTCGGCGAGCTCGCGAGCGGCCACGGGTCCGACCTCGCCGGATTCGCTGGATCGACGATCTCCGCGGGCGGCAAGCGGCTGCGGCCGCTGCTCGTCTTCCTGGCCGCCGGGGTCCCGTCGCCCGAGTCCGAGGCGCTGCTCTCGGCCGGCGTCGCGGTCGAGCTCGTGCACGCGGCGACGCTCGTCCACGACGACGTCCTCGACGGATCGGAGCTGCGCCGGGGACGGCCGACGGTGATCGCCACCGGCGGACGCGCCGCCGCCACCGCGACCGGTGACCTGCTGTTCTCCCGGGCGTTCGCCGAGCTGCGCACGCTGCGCTCCGCCGACGCCGTCCGGATCCTCTCCCGCGCGAGCTCCGAGCTCGCGGCCGGTGAGCTCATGCAGCGGGCCGACGCCTGGACACCCGTGGACGAGGACCGTTACTTCGAACGCTGCCGGTTGAAGACCGCGGTGCTGTTCCGCGCCTCCTGCGAGCTCGGCGCGACCGCCGCGGGTGCCGACCCCGAGGCGGTGCGCGGTCTCGCCGAGTTCGGAGAGCGCATCGGTCTCGCCTTCCAGCTGCTCGACGACGTCCTCGACGTGACCGGCCCGCCGGAGCGGACCGGCAAGCCCCGAGGCGCAGACCTGCTCGACGGCACCGTCACGCTGCCGCTGATCCTCGCGCGCAAGCGCGACCGCGGCCTGCGCTCGCTCGACCTGCACTCGATCCGGACTCCGGACGCCGCCGCCGCGGTGTGTGCCCGGATCGCGGAGACCGACGCGCTGCACGACGCGCGCGCCGAGGCGCTCGACTTCGTCGCCGGGGCCAAGCAGCTCCTCCCAGGCCTGCCCGAGTCACAGCGCGCCGCCCTCGACCTCGTTGCCGATGGGGTCGTCGAGCGATACGCCTGAGTGAGTCGGCGGAGGCGCCCCGTCAGAGCCGACTGTGCTTGCTGTCGGCGGAGCGTTGCCTGACGACGAAACGTTCGCGAGTCGGCTCTGGCGCGGCACCCCCGCCGCCTCCGTGACCGCTCGCTCTCCTCTGAGTAAACGGCACCGCCTCGGGCGCGTTGGGCGCTAAACAGATCGGTGTTTGTCCAGGGGGACGAATTCGGCGCTGGCGATTGCACCAAACGTCCACACGGGTGTCAACAGCGTTGACATCGCTCGCGCGGCGCTGTACGGTGCCGCGCCATGACGCCTGAGGAGAGGGGTCAGCCGGTGCGACTGGACCGTGAGCGGATCCTGGACGCGGCTGCCGAGATCGTGGGGAACGAGGGGCTGCCCGCGCTCACGATGCGACGGATCGGTGCCGAGCTCGGCGCCGACCCGACGGCCGTGTACCGCCACTTCCGCAACAAGCAGGAGATACTCACCCAGTTGGCCAACCGGCTGTTCGCCACCAAGGCCGAGCTCGATCCCGACGCGCCCTGGCAGGACCGGCTGCGCGCCCACACATGGCACGCGCTGCTGCGCTACCGCAACCACCTGGATCTCGGATTGCTCCTGGCCGGCCAGAGCGACGATCTACCCAGCCTCGTCGATGTCCGTGAGCAGTCGCTCGAGCTGCTCGTCGACGCGGGGCTATCGCTTGAGCGGGCGGCGCTGTTCAGTCAGGTGATCGAGAACCACGTCGTCGGCTGCGGCCTGTTCTTCGCGGTGTCGGGCTGGAACAGCTGCCCGCCGCACGAGAGCCTGGAGGCGATGCGGCGGTTCTACGCGATGCTGCCGGCCGATACGGCCCCGCTGGTCCGCGACGCGGCGCCGTACCTTTGCCCCGAACCTGACGATGTCTACGCCTACACCACCGATCTGTTGATCGCCGCGATCGAGCGCATCGCGGCCGCCGAAGGCGAGGAGGTCGCCCGAGCATGATCCGTTCTCGTCTCACCGTCCTAGCGGCGGCGACCGCCGCCGGTGCCCTGCTGGCCGGCTGCGGCCGGGCGCTGCCGACGGCGTCCGACCTGGGTGGCGGCGCCTCGAGCGCGTCCGCCGTCGCGGCGCTGTCGCCGACGACCACCCCGCCGACCAAGAACTGGAACAAGCCGGTCGTGTGGGCCACCTACCGCATGGTCGACACCCTGAACCCGGTCCAGGCGTTCGATTATCCCGAGGACACCGTCGACACCTCGCTGTGTGACTCGCTGCTGCGCCAGGAGCCCGACGGGACGATCGCCTCCGGAGTGGCGACGGCGACCTATCCGAGCCCGACCAAGCTCGTGCTCAACATCCGCACCGGCCCGCGCTTCTGGGATGGTCACCCGGTCACCTCCGCCGATGTCGTGTACGACCTCAAGCAGGCGGCGAGTGCCAAGAGCGGGTCGTTCTACACCCAGGTGTTCGATCGCGTGAAGTCGATCACGGCGACCAACGCCTCGACCGTCGTCATCACGCTCAAGGAACCCGACTACTGGCTCACCGGAGAGCTCTCGGAGATGCCGGGGGTCGTCTATGAGAAGGCGTACGCGGTCAAGGAGGGCAAGAAGTTCGGGACGCCGTCGGGGCTGACGATGTGCACCGGCCCGTACGAACCCAAGAAGTGGATCCCGGGTGAATCGCTCACCGTCGTCGCCAACCCCCACTACTGGGATTCGACGCTCGCGCCGAGGGTGCACGAGATCGTCTTCAAGGGGATCGGCGCAGATGCCACGCTCACCTCGGGCCTGGAGACCGGCGCGGTCAACGGCACCTACGCCCAGGGGATCGGGACCTACAACCAGCTCAAGCGCGACAAGAGCCTGTCGGTGATCAACGGGCCGGCGGCCAACGTCGACGCGATGGTGATCGACAACACCAAGGGCGTGCTCGGCAACGTCAAGGTGCGTCAGGCGATCTCGGACGCGATCAACCGCACCGCGCTGATCGCGGCGGTCTACCACGGCGCCTCGCAGATGCCGCGGACACTCGCGAGCCCGGGACAGTGGGGCTACGGGCAATCGGTGTTCGAGCAGGACTGGAGCAAGCTGCCGCCGATGACGGTCAACCTGACCAAGGCGAAGGCGCTGATCAAGGCCGCCCATGCCACCGGCAAGTCGATCGTGATCGGCACCACTCAGGAGATCTCCGCGCTGGCCACCGATGCCAACGTCGTCCGCCAGGCGGCGGTCGAGATCGGCCTCAAAGTGACGATCAAGTCGGTCTCCGCGCAGGACTACATCGCCCTGTTCGAGAGCGCCTCGGCGCGCAAGGGGATTGACATGTTCCCCACCTCCAACTACGGCGACTACGCCGATCCGGCGGCGCTCTACAACACGGTCGTGATGCCGGGCGGCAGCCAGAACTACGACGACTTCAATAACCCGACGATGGTCAAGGACCTGAACCTCGCGCGCTCGACCGCCAACCCGGACCTGCGGGCCTCCTATGTGGCGAAGGTCGGAGATCTGGTCGCCACCCAGCTCCCGTGGATCCCGCTCGACGATCCCGACACGGTGCTCATCACCAGCCACCAGCTCACGGGCGCGCCCGTCTCGTTCGTCTACATGGGCGGACCCTGGGCGAACATGATGGGAGCGCGATGACATGACGCTCTCCCCGCTGTCGAAGTTCATCCTGCGCCGGGTGGGGCTGTTGATCCTGGCGCTGGTTGTCTCGAGCTTCGTCATCTTCATCTCGCTCAACCTCGCCCCCGGCGACCCGCTGGCGGCACTGTCGGGCGGCCGGAGCCTCTCCAAGGCCACGATCGCCGCGCTCAACCGCGAGTACCACCTCAACGATCCGGTGATGGTGCGCTACTGGGACTACCTCAAGGGCGTGGTTCTGCACTTCAACCTCGGGACCTCGATCCAGTTCCGCGAGTCGGTCTCGAGCCTGATCAGCCAGCGGATCGGATCCACTGCGGAGCTCGTCGCGTATTCCGCGGTGCTGATCCTGGTGTTCGGCGTCGGGGCCGGTGTGGTCGCGGGACTGCGCCGGGGCGCCCTGGACAGCTCGATCATCGCGGTCTCGACGTTGCTGGCCGCGGTGCCGTCGTTCGTGGCGGCGATCGTGTTGATCGCGGTGTTCGCTGTCGACCTGCACTGGCTGCCGGCGCTCGGCAACGGCTCCGGGTTCGGCGGGACGATCCAGCACCTCACGCTCCCGGCGATCGCCTTGGCGGCGTCGGCGTTCGCGGTGGTCACCCGGGTGACCCGTGTGACGGTGCGGTCCGAGCTGTCGCTTGAGCATGTGCAGACCGCGGTGAGCCGCGGCATCCCATGGCCGCTCGTCGTCCGCCGCCACGTGCTGCGCAACGCCTCGATCCCGATCACGACCGTCGTCGGGATCACCGTCACGTCGCTGTTTGCGCTGTGCGCAGTGGTCGAGCAGGCGTTCAATCTCAACGGGATCGGCGCCGCGCTGATCCAGGCGGCCCTGGAGAAGGACTTCGGGGTGGTGCAGGGGATCTCGCTGGTGTTGGTCGGCGCGTTCGTGATCGCCAACGCGGCCGTCGATCTCCTGTACGCGTTCCTCGATCCGCGTGTCGCGATCGGATCGCGGGCCTCATGAGCACCGGCGCGGGCGCAGTCACCACCGGCCGCCTGGTCTTCCCCCGGGCGCGGCGCCGGGTAGCCGCCAACCAGATCGTCTACGGGATCTGCTGGCTGATCGTCGCGATCGCCGTCTTCTTCGCGATCTTCGGTCCGCTGGTACGACCGCACAACCCGGACTTCTCGCTGCTGCAGTTCCAGTATGTCGGGCCGTTCCAGGCCAAGGGTTATCTGCTCGGCTTCGACAGCCAGGGCCGTGATCTGCTCAGCCGGCTGATGGTCGGCGCGCGCACGTCGATGCTCGGTCCGCTGCTGGTGGCGCTGATGGCGATGGGGGCCGGCACGCTGATCTCGGTCGTCGCGGCGTGGCGGGGCGGCTGGGTCGACTCGATCCTCGGCACCGTCATGGACATCCTGTTCGCGTTCCCGGGGATCCTGCTCGCGGTGCTCACCGCCGCGGTGTTCGGGGCTGGCCTGATCGCGCCGACGATCGCGCTGGCGATCGCCTACACCCCGTACATCGCGCGGGTGCTGCGGTCGGCGGCGATCCGCGAGCGCGCGCGTGACTACATCGCGTCCGCTGAGGTCCAGGGCGTGTCGACCTGGTCGATCTGCGTGCGCCACCTGATCCCCAACCTCGGCCAGCTCGTCGTCGCCCAGGCGACCCTCGTGTTCGCGTGGGCGATGGTCGACCTGGCCGCGATCTCGTTCCTCGGGCTCGGCGTGCAGCCGCCGACCGCGGACTGGGGTGTGATGGTGTCCACCGGCGAGGCCGGTGTGCTCCAGGGCTATCCGCTGGAATCGCTGTCAGCCGGTCTGTGCATCGTGCTGGTCGTCGTCGCCGTCAACCTGCTCGGCGAGCGCATGGCCGAGCGCGGAGAGAGGAAGCTGTCGTGAACGGGACCGAGAACCTCGCCTACCTGTCCGCGAGCGATGCGCTGGCGCGCTTCCGCTCGCGGGAACTCTCGCCGGTCGAGCTCATGGAAGCGGTGATCGCGCGGGCGCAGGAAGTGGAGCCCACGGTCAACGCGTTCGCGCAGACCCATTTCGAGGAGGCGATCGCCGCCGCCCGCGAGGCTGAGGCCCGCTACTCCGGCCGGGGGGAGGCGCCCCGGCCGCTCGAAGGGCTGGCGGTCGCGATCAAGGAGGAGGAGCCGATCGAGGGTCAGCCGTGGACGCTCGGCTCGCTCATCTACAAGGACCAGGTCGCGAAGTACACCTCGGTATTCGCCCGCCGCCATCTCGACGCGGGGGCGATCGTCCACGCCCGCACGACGACGCCGGAGTTCTCCTGCGCGGGCTTCACCCACTCACGGCTGTGGGGGGTCACCCGCAACCCACACAACCCCGAGCTCGCGGTCGGCGGCTCCTCCGGGGGATCGGGCGCGTCGCTCGCCGCCGGCACCTCGACGCTCGCCTCGGGCTCGGACATCGGCGGTTCGATCCGGATGCCCGCCTGCGCCAACGGGGTCGTCGGCTTCAAGCCCCCCTACGGCCGCGTGCCCGTCGATCCGCCGTTCAACCTCGACACGTATTGCCACTGCGGTCCGCTCGCGCGCACGGTCGCGGACTGCGCGCTGTACGAGAACGTGCTCTCCGGGCCCGAGCCGACCGACATCCACACCCTGCGCGAGCGGGTCGTGCTGCCCGACAGCCTCGAGGGCGTCCGCGGTCTGCGGGTCGCCTACTCGCTCGATCTCGGTGGCTGGTCGGTCGATCCCGACGTCGCCGAGAACACGCTCGCGGTCATCGAGGCGCTGCGCGAGGCAGGGGCGATCGTCGAGGAGGTCGACCTCCAGGTGCCGCAGGAGAAGGTGAGCCGTGCGATGGCGATCCACTTCGCGACCGGGTTCGGCGCGTGGCTGAGTGGCCTGGTCGAGGCTCATCCCGACCTGGTCTCGCCCTACGTCACGAGGGGGGCCAACCAGATCCGCGAGGACGCCGGCGATGCGAGCGCGATGGACGGCTGGGAGCTCGAGTGCGAGCTCTATGCGCCGGTCGGCACCCTGCTTGAGCGGTATGACTCACTGGTCGTGCCGACCTGCCGCGTCGAGGGGCTGACCGCGGGCGAGGACTACGTCGAGCGGCCGATCCTGATGGCCGACGGCACGGAGCTCGACGGCGATCTCGACGCGTTCACGACGCCGATCTTCAACGTGATGAGCCGCTGCCCGGTGCTCGCCGTCCCCTCCGGCCGCGGGCCGCGCGGCGGCCCGACCGGCGTGCAGATCGCGGGCCGGACCTATGACGACCTCACCGTCTTCCGGCTCGGCGCCGCGCTCGAGGCGGTGCGGCCGTGGGATCAGTGGCCCGAGACGGTCCTGCCGCTCGAACAGGGCGTGAGCGGATGAGCACCGGCGGGGCGCTTCTGGAGGTCGACGGCCTGCACACCGAACTGCCGGTGGAGGGCCGGATGCAGCCTGTGCTGCACGACGTCTCGATGTCGATCGGCACCGGCGAGGCGGTCGGTCTGGTCGGCGAGTCGGGCTCGGGCAAGTCGATGACCGCCCGCGCGATCGCGCGGCTCCTGCCGCCCGGCGCGACGACCGCCGGACAGGTCCGCTACGACGGCGCCGAGGTCGGCTCGCTGCGCGGCTCCGCGCTGCGGGACTATCGCGGCGAGGTCGCGATCATATTCCAGGACCCGCGCGCGCACATCAATCCGGTGCGCTCGATCGGAGACTTCATGACCGAGGCGCTGCGCACCAACCGCAACGTCGCCCGTGGAGATGCCCGGGCGCGTGCGGTCCGCGCGCTTGGCGATGTCGGGATCGAGGACGGCGAGCGGCGGTTGAAGCAGTACCCGCACGAGCTGTCCGGGGGTCTGCTTCAGCGGGTGATGATCGCGGCGGCGCTTTTGACCGAGCCGCGACTGGTGCTCGCCGATGAGCCCACGACCGCGCTGGATGTGACCACCCAGGCGGAGGTGATGGCGATCCTCGACGAGCTCCGCCGCGAGCGCGGCCTGGCGCTGTTGTTCATCACCCATGACCTGGACCTGGCCGGCGCGGTGTGCGATCGCACGTGCGTGATGTATGCCGGTCGGATCGTCGAGTCCCAGCGCTCCGCGGACCTCGGGGAGCGGCCCCGCCACCCGTACACGGCGGCGCTGTCGGCCGCGCGTCCGGCGATCGAGGGTGCGGTGCACCGCCTGGCGGCGATCCGCGGCCGTCCGGTGTCGGCGTTCGAGGCCCCGGACGGCTGCGCGTTCGCGCCGCGCTGCGAGTTCGCCCAGGACCGCTGCCGCGAGCAGACCCCGGAGCTCCGTGTGGTCTCCGGGGGCGAGGTGCGGTGCGTGCGGGCTGATGAGATCGCGGGGAATCTGGCCAAGGAGACCGAGAGTGTCTGAGCCGCTGCTTGAGGCCACGGGCCTGCGCAAGGACTACGGGTCGGTGCTCGCCGTCGACGACGTCGATCTGGCGGTGGAGGCCGGCGGGTCGCTGGCGATCGTCGGCGAGTCGGGCTCGGGCAAGACGACGATCGCGCGGATGCTCGTCGGGCTCACCCGCCCGACCTCGGGCACGATCCGCGCCTGTGGCCGTGACCGCTCGACCCCGTCGCGCGCGGCCTCCGAGCGACGCCGGCGGGGGTCGGAGGTGCAGATCGTCTTCCAGGACCCGTACTCGAGCCTGGATCCGCGCCACAGTGCCCAGAAGGCACTGGACGAGGTTCTGCGGCTGCACGGCAGCGGCTCTGACGCGCAGGCACGCAAGGCGCGGATCGCCGAGCTCGGCGAGCTCGTCGGCCTCGATGACCGCATGCTCCGCGCACTGCCCCGTGACCTCTCCGGCGGCCAGCGCCAGCGGATCGCGATCGCACGCGCGCTCGCCGCCGACCCGCGGCTGATCATCCTCGATGAGTCGGTGGCCGCCCTGGACGTCTCGATCCAGGCCCAGGTACTCAACCTGCTCGCCGACATCCGCGAGCAGACCCAGATCTCCTACATCGTGATCAGCCACGACCTCGCGGTGGTGCGCCAGATCACCGAGGAGTCGATCGTCATGCACCGCGGCAGAGTGGTCGAGCGCGGACGCACCGAGACGATCCTCGACTCACCACAGGACCCCTACACCCGGATGCTGCGCGCGTCGGTGCCTCGCCCCGGGTGGAAGCCCACGCGCCGCGGCGCGCTCGCCTCCGCCCCCGACCAAGGAGAGACCCCATGACCCCTGACCTTGATCTTGCTCTCGTCGGCGCCCGGGTGCGTACGCTCGATCCCGATCTGCCGAGCGCGTCGGCGGTCGGGATCTGTGACGGTGTGATCGTCGCGGTGGGCAGTGACGGGGAGGTTCGTGCGCGGTGTGGTTCTGGGACGGAGGTCGTGGAGCTGGGCGGCGCTGCGGTGGTGCCGGGTTTGATCGACAGTCACATGCATCCGTTCATGGGCGCGGTGAATGCTCAGGGCGCTGATCTGCTGGATGCGCACACGCTCGACGACGTGTTGGGTGCTCTGCAGGCTGAGCGGGCGAAGTGCCGGCCGGGGGAGTGGGTCCAGGGTTGGGGCCTTGACTACAACGTGTTCGAGCAGACCGGGATCAGCTCGTCGGTGATCGAGGATGCGGTCGGCGGAGCGCCGGCCGCGTTGACGTTCATGGATTTCCACACGATGCTCGCGTCTGAGCGGGCGTTGGAGCTGGCGGGGATCGATGGTCCGCGGGAGTTCGTGGAGCGTGCTGAGGTCGTGTGCGTCGAGGGTCGGCCGACCGGGGAGCTGCATGAGCGCGGCGCGATGGATCTGCTGTTGGAGGCGATGCCGCCGTTGACTGAGGCGCGGCGCTATGAGTTGTGTGCCGCGCATCTGCGCGCGTTGGCGGCGGTCGGGGTGAGCGGCACGCACGCGATGGACGGCCGGCTTGAGACGTTGGATCTGCTGCGCGAGCTGGAGTCGCGCGGGGATCTGATCACTCGGATCCTGACTCCGTTCACGATCGAGCCCGACACTCCGGAGGAGATGTGGGAGCGCTACGCCGCCGCCGGGGGCGAGCACGGCCGCCGCTGGCGTGCGGGGGTGGCGAAGTTCTTCATTGACGGGGTGATCGATTCGGGGACCGGCTGGCTGATGGAGCCCGATACCGAGGGGGACGGCACGGCGTCGTTCTGGCCTGAGGTCGATCGCTACCGCCGCGCGGTGCGGTTCTTTGCCGAGCGCGGGTTTCAGTGTGTGACCCACGCCACCGGCGACCGCGGCGTCCAAGAGGCGCTGAACACCTATGCCGCGGTGCCGAAGCCGAAACTCGGCTCGCACCGGATCGAGCACATCGAGACGATCCAGCCCGAGGACCTGCCGCGGTTCGCCGCCGAGGGGGTTGTCGCCTCGATGCAGGCCCAGCACATGATGTGGCTCAGTCAGGACCGTTCGGATAACTGGTCAAAGCGCCTGGGCTCCGACCGCTGCGATCGTGCGTTCCTGACGCGGGATCTGCTGGAGTCCGGCGCGACGATCGCGCTCGGCTCCGACTGGCCGGTCGCGCGCTATGACCCGCGCGAGGGCATGGCCGCCGCGCGTCTGCGCCGGCCGCCGCTGCACCCCGAGCGCGGCGCGTACGACGATCAGGCGCTCAGCGGCGTGCAGGCTCTGGAGGGCTATACGACCGGCGCGGCGGCGACTGTCGGGGACGGCGACCGCCGGGGGCGGATCCGTCAGGGCTTCGACGCGGACCTGACGGTCATGGACGCAGATCCGGCCGACGCCGATCCCGACCAGCTCGTCTCGGTCCCGGTCGTGATGACCGTCGTCGACGGCGAGGTGGTCCACCGGGCCTGACTCGCCCGGTGGAGGGCGCCGAGGCGTTGGGTCCTCGGCGCGGTGGCGGTCCCGAGGACTAGAAGTCCTCGGGAAGGACGAGGTCGCCCTGGAGCGCGGCGGTGAAGCGCTCGATCTCCTCAGCCATGTTCGACTGGGTGAGGCGGCGCAGGTCGGAGAGCATCGCGGTGAGGCCCTCGTCGAGCTTCTCCTCGAGCGCGTCGACCTGGTCCTGGTCGAAGATGCCCTCGTCGACCCAGTCGCAGCTGGGGCAGTGCAGGGTCAGCTCCCAGAAGTGCTGCGGGGCCTCGCGCCAGTCGATCGGCTGAACGAGGTGGCAGGCGCACTCGGGGCAGACGTGCAGGCCGTCGGTGCGGGTGTCCTCCGCGTAGAAGCGGACGACCTCGATCGAACGACCGCTGGGCAGCAGAATGCGGCGGATGGAATGCTTATCGGAGTTCGGGTTCATGGCGGGCTTTGGCTGGTGAGGGTGGGCGGGCAGTGGCGGGGTCTGGCCGGACGAGAGAGCTATCGGTCCCGCCGCGGGCACGCTTGACACGCCGCTGATCCACCTGGACATTCAGGCCGCATACACATCAATCGCCCCACGGCCCCTACACTTGAGGCACCCCATACGGAGGCCCAGTTCAAATGTTCCGAAGCCCCGTCATCGACGGAATCGTTGTCCTCATTGTTTTGCTGCTGATCGTCGGTCCCAAGAAGCTGCCCCAGCTCGGCCGCGGTCTGGGTGACGGCATGCGCGAGTTCAAGGAGGGCATCACGGGCGATCACAAGGACGAGCAGCAGAAGCAGTCGCTCTCGCAGGCCCAGTCGATGCCCAGTTCAGAGCAGCCGCCGGCCGCCCAATCGGCGGCACCGCCGCAGGGCAGCTCAGAGCACGGCGCCTAGCAGCCCGACGGTCGCAGCACGATGCCCAGGCGCCTGCGGCCGATTGGTCATGAAGACCGGCTGAGCGTCGTCGATCACCTCGACGAGCTCCGCAGCCGCCTGATCGTCTGCGGCGCGGCGCTGATCGTCGTGTTCGGGATCTGCTTCTGGCAGAGCGGTCATCTGCTGACCGCGCTCAACAGCCCGCTGCATCACCTCACCAAGCAGGAGCGCAGCCACATCGCGGATGCGACCAGCGACGAGGCCGGTGAACGCGGCCATCTGCTCAAGGTCGCGGGCGACTTTCAGAAGCTCTCGCACGCGCATGGGTTCTCCGCGCAGGCGCAGTCGATCATCGCGAGCGCTGCGGCCAACCTGACCTCGGCCGCCAAGGCGCTGCCGAAGACCGATCCGGGCGTCAACCCGATTACCACGGGCGTCGGCGAGCCGTTCACCGAGACGATGACCGTCTGCTTCTACTTCACGCTACTGATCTGCTCGCCGATCCTGCTCTACGAGTTACTCGCGTTCGTGCTGCCGGCGCTCAGCGACGAGGAGAAGCGAGTGGCGATGCCGATCGTCCTCGCCGCGCCGATCCTGTTCTTCGCCGGGGTCGTCTTCACCTACATCATCGTCCTGCCGGCCGCGATCAAGTTCCTGCAGGGCTACAACGCAAACCACTTCCAGGCGCTCGTCCAGGCCAGACCGCTGTACGCGTTCGAGGTGCTGACGATGGCCGCGATCGGCCTCGCCTTCGAGATGCCGCTCGTGCTGCTCGGCCTCCGGGCTCTCGGGGTGATCAACGGCTCGACGCTCACGCGGCACTGGCGCTACGCGACGGTCATCATCGCGATCATCGCCGCGGCGATGCCCGGTGCCGATCCGGTGACGACAGGGCTCGAGACCGCACCGCTCGTGATCCTGTTCCTCGCCTCGATCGTGCTGGTGAAGATCGCCGACCGCCGCGCCGCGCGCCGGGAGGCCCTTGAGCACCGCGACGACCCCACCGTCGGGAACCTCACCTAACTCCCGGAACATGGCAGACTGAGCGCGCGATGCTCTTCGATCTCCGCAGCCGCGGCCGCCGGCGCACCGTCCAGGTCCTCTACATCGGCCTCGCCGTGCTGATCGGCTCGGGCCTGATCCTGTTCGGTGTCGGCACCGGCTCGGGCGGCGGCGGCCTGTTCGGCGCGTTCACCGGCTCCAACCAGCACGCCGGCGGAAACGGCAGCGCCGTGACCTCCCAGGTCAAGAGCGCGCTCGCCCGGACCCAGAAGGAGCCGAGCAGCGCGGCCGCCTGGGCGAACCTGATCAACGCCCGCCTCTCGGCCGCCAACTCCGTCGGCTACGACAGCACCAACGGGACCTACACGAAGGCCGGCAAGCAGCAGCTTCAGCTCCTCACCCAGGCCTACTCTCGCTACACGTCGCTCACCAAGTCCCCGAGCATCAACACCGCGACGCTCGCAGCCAGGGCCTACACCCAGCTGGGCAACTGGAAGACCGCGTCGGCGACCTACCAGACCGTGCTGGCGGGACAGACGGGGAGCAACCGCCTCCACGCCCTGGAGTGCGTGACCCTCACCTCCTACGCGGCAAAGAACGACCGCGTCGCCCAGCTCGCCGAAGCCCGCGCCCTCGCGCTGCTGCCCACAAAAGCGGTGCGTAAGGAGACCAAGACCGAGCTCGATCAGGCCAAGACTTCGACCACGGTCGTCACCCAGACCTGCTGAGCGTCGGGCCCACGTCCCGCGGCTAACATTCACCGCCCTTCGGGCCGTTAGCTCAGCTGGTAGAGCAGGGGACTCTTAATCCCAAGGTCGTAGGTTCGATCCCTACACGGCCCACTCAGAAGGCCCCGTCCGACGGGGCTTTTTCTTTGTCGCGACTCTGTGCCAATCCGAGTCCGTGTCCCCAATATGTCCCGAGATGGGCGTAGGATCGGCCCGAGTACCTGCGCTACGTCGAGCAGGACCGTGGTCGCAAGCCCTCAACCGTCCGCGGCTACCGCTCGGTCATCGAGGTTCACGGGTCTCCGGATGGGTGAGCTGCTCGCGTTGCGCTGGCGCGACGACGACTTCGCGGGCAACGTGGTCCGAGTCCGCGCGAGCTATTACCTGGGCCAGCTCACGACGCCGAAGTCGGGCAAGGTCCGCGCGGTCCCGCTGGCGCCGGCGGTCGCCTCGGCCTCGCGCCGCTCTCGAGACGTGGGGACTGGGTCGGCGACGACGATCTGGTGTTCGTCGGGGTGGCCGGCGGCTACCTCGACGGGTCGGCCCTGCGGCGCCGGTACCAGGCCGCACTCGGCGCCGCGGGGCTGGGTCCGTTGCGCTTCCACGACCTGCGTCACACGTTCGGGACGCGAATGATCGCCAAGGCCGACATTCGCCGGGTGCAGGAGTGGATGGGACACGCGGATGTCCAGACGACCATGCGCTACCTGCACTACGCGCCGCGTGAGGAGGACGCGCGCCTGGTCGCGGAGGCCTTCGAGGTCGAGGTTGACGTCGCGCCGGAGCAGACGACGCCGGAAACCCGCGATGAGCAGGCACTCGTCCCGAGACGTCCCGAGACGTCCCGGCTTTTGGGTCGCGGACCGTCGACGCGCGCGTGAACTCCACCGAGCTGGATGCGGGGTCACTGCTTTTGTTTCCGCGCGCGACCTCCCCCGTCCTGCGCACCAGAGGCGTTTTGGGACGCTTTGAGCCCTCAGCACCGGGTGCGTACAGTGTCTGTGCCTGCTGTCTTTCGGGTGATGTGGCGCCTGATCGACGTTGTGAAGGGCCGGGCACGATCCAACCCCAATTGGACCTGACGAGGGGCGATCCAAGTTTTCGGCTCTAGACTTGGACCATGGACCTCAATGCTCTAGGTGCCTCGCCGATCGGGCAGTTGATACCCATCGCGGGCACTGACGGTCGAACTAGCCAGCACTACGAGTCCTTCGCGTACCTGGCTGATCCTCTTCCGGATTCGGTCGAGCTCTCATCCGGCACCTGGACGATCGTGGCCCGCGCCGAAGCTGCCCTCGCCCGCCTTGACCAGGCGGCGCGCCAAGTCCCGTCGCCGGAGCTGCTGCGTGCTCCCGCCATCCGTCGAGAGGCTCAGAGCACGAGCGCGCTGGAGGGCACCTTCGCCCCATTCGCGACGGTTCTCGCGTCCAACGTAGAAGAGCGCGGGCAGCTCTCGCCCGCGGTCCTGGAGATTCTCAACTACGTCGTCGCCGCAGAGCAGGCATTCGGATGGATCGAAGACCGACCGCTCACCGCCGGTCTCATGGGCGAGCTCCAACGAACCCTTGTTACGGGGACCGCAGGCGAGCACAGCGACGCCGGTGGCCTTCGGGACCGGCAGGTGTTCATCGGCGCCGAAGGCCTGCCTCTCGAAGAGGCCCGCTTTGTGCCGGCGCCACACGGCGATCAGCTCAAGGCCGCGTTCGAGGCGTGGATCGACTGGGTCAACCGCTCAGATCACGAGCTGCCGCCGGTCGTGCAGGCCGGTCTTGCTCACTATCAGTTCGAGACACTGCACCCCTACTCCGACGGCAACGGCCGTATCGGCCGCCTGACCATCGTTCTTCAGCTCATGCGCCTGGGCGCGCTGCGCTATCCGATCCTCGTCGTCTCCCCCTGGTTTGAAGCGCGACGCGCCGCCTATCAGGATGCGCTGCTCGCCCTCAGCACAACTGGCGACTGGAACGAGTGGACTGCCTTCTTCGCGACGGGAGTGCTGGCGGCAGCGGAGACAACCCACAGTCGCGTCGACGCCCTACTCGCCTGGCAAGAGGATGCCCTCCGCCGCGTGAGACAAGCCCGCGCCGCCGGCCTCGCCGAACGACTTGCCGCCGACCTCATCGGCCTCCCGGTGCTGCGAGCCGGCCAGGTCGCCGATCGCTACGACGTCACCCACCAGGCCGCCATGAATGCGCTTCGGCGGCTCGTGGCGCTCGGCCTCCTGAACGCCCACTCCGCCGCCGGTCGCGTCACCTTCCGCGCGGACGAGGTCGTTGACTTGCTCAGCCGGTAGCTAGAGACGGCGACGCGGCCGCGAGAGCTGCGTGCGCGCGCATCTTGACGATCGCGCTCTCGATCGCGGCCAAGCGCTCGCCTGGCGCCGACGATGCATATGCAGACTGCGCTGACGGTGACAGGAGAAGCCCATCCGTGTCGGCTCTTCGGTCATGAGTCGCCGGCTACACCGGGGACATGCAGACGTCGCCCATACGAGCGTCCAAACGACCGGTCTGGGAGGGTAAAAGCACGCGTCCGGGGGACGTTCGATCAGAGGCCCTAGGTCTCACTGGGTCGCGAGGCAAGCGTTCCGGCTACCAGCCCGAGGACGCTCTCAACTCGCTGGTATCGGATCCCGACAGGGCTCCGCATGCTGCCGACCGCAGAGTGGTCCACCTCGCAGAGAAAAACAGGCTCTTGAGACGGCTGGCCGTCGTGTTGACCTTTCTCGCAAGCGCCGGAACCGCGCTGTGCTTTCTGGGAGCGGCGGTACTTATCGCGAACGCCAACTGCGAGGACGGCTGTGGGTCAGACAGCCCGTGGGCTACCGGTGCGCGAGGGTCAACCGTCGAGCTGTGGGCCCTCGCCATCCCGGCCTTTCTCGCCGCATGCGTCCTGGTCTGGGCCGTCGCCCGGCGCCGCACACGGATCTCCTCACCGGCCTGGATAGCGATGACCGACCTGCTGATCGGCTGGTGCCTGTTCACGACGAACATCACCCTTAGTTTCTTGGGCGACATCTCCTACTGGATCTGGCTCGCCGGCCTGCTGCTGGCATCGGTAGGTGGCCTAGCCGCCATCACTCTCTCGCACCTCGACGCCGCAGCTGACCGACGAGCCGCTGACGCACCGAGACGAGCCGGTTAGAAACGGATCCGTCGCCGAGCGAGCGCCGGGTAAAGCCCGATCCGATGATCGAAAGCAGCAGTCCGGGAGGCGGAGTTGGCGCTCGAGAAAGTGCCGTCTGCTCGCGCGGGGGGTGTGGCTAACCGACCGCGGTAGTGATTTCCTCGACGGGCGGGGGATGGCCAACTGGGTTGAGATCTCGACGCTTGACGTGGCCGCTACTGCTCACGACGCAGTTCGGTGGAACGTCTTTCGCCACGACAGCACCTGCCGCGACGACCGATCCCGAGCCGACCCGGACCCCGGGCGCGATCGTGGCGTTCGCACCGATCCAGACGCTGGACTCGATCACGATGGGCGCCGTCGTGATTCCGTCGAATCGTCGATCTGGCTCGACTGGGTGGCCGGCAGTCGTGAGCGTGACGCCGGGGCCGATCATCGTCCGGTCTCCAACGGAGATGCCGCCGAGGTCGTAGAACGAGCAGTTCTGGTTCACGAAGATCTGTTCGCCGAACTCCAGGTTGAGGCCGCAGTCGCAGTAGAAGGGCGGGTAGAGCGTGAGCGTCTCCGGCATGGGCCGGCCGAGAATCTCGCTGAGCAGCGCCACACGCGTTTCGACGTCGCTGTGGCGCAGCACGTTCAGACGCGACGTCAAGTCCATCACGACCTGAACCCGGTCCGTGGCTGCACGCGACTCCGGAGTCCGCCTCGGGATCAACTGCTCGTTCCGCATGCTCGGTGATCTTGGCACGCAGCCAACCCGGAACGCGGGACTTCAGGCTCGACCATCGCCGCACCTGCTTCGGCTCCGATCCGGCAGCCTCAGAACGGATCCCGCTTTCCCGCCAGGCGGAGTAGTGCTCGAGTCGCAAAGCATGCGCCTGGGGATGCCGACCCTGAAAATGAAAGCGAGCGCTCGGCGACGTGAAGGCGCGCCGCCGGGTTGCAGGGCGAGCTCTTAATCTCTTATGGAGAGAAGTTTGTCAAGGCCGTAGCGCCGAATGCCCGCGGCGAGGGCGGGCATTCTTGTCGGTCGAGGGGCGGCGGGCTGGCCTGGTGCGCGACGCGCGGTCAGACTCTTATTCGCGGGTGCATGGGTTGGCTACCGTCTCCGCAGGACCGGTTTTCGTCGTGAGAGCCCGCTGTCTAAAGATCGAGCGTGGGCCGCG
>DASXZK010000021.1:0-93764 GCA_036501965.1 Solirubrobacteraceae bacterium | reverse complement strand
GGCCTCGGCCTGCCGGACGGCCTTGCGCAGCGTCTCAGACGGCAGCCCGATGTCCTGGGCGACGTGCGCGACCGGACGACCAGACTCGATCGCCAAGCGCACCCCGCGCTCGATCAGCTCCTTCGGATACTTCCTCGGTCGTGACATAGCTGGAGGGTCTCCTGCCCCGAGGACAGATCGTCCTCGATTCGAAGCCTCCGCGAAACCCGGCCTGCCTCAGTCGGTGCGCCGATCGTCGAGTTCGAGTCTCGGCCGAGTGCAGGACGGACGGAAGACGACCGGCGCCGATGGCTACAGCCATCGGACGCCAATGAATCTCCCAGACGATCTGTAGTAGTTACCAGGGTCGGGCCGCGGTCGGGGTCACCGGCCGTCGCTGCGATTATCGGGAGGTCGTCGTGTCCGCGGCTTTAAGCTGGCGGAGCCGAGGTGCCAGTTCGAGCCCGCTCGGCGGACCAGAGCACCAGCTGCTGGTCGGGGTTGCCGTCCTGGCGGAAGCTGTCCCAGTCGAGGCTGAACTCCCCGACGAGGAGGTGGCGGATGATCTTGCGGCCGAAGTTCTGCAGCGCGACTCGCCGTTCGGCCCATCACCGGCGAAACTCGGCGGCGGCGATCGAGAGGTCACCGGCGAGCGAGGAGAGCGCCGGGTCTTCGGGATTCTCGGCGGCGTTCATGCGAAGGACGGCCACGCACGTCCGCGCGACCTGTTCCCATTCGGGGTAGAGGCCGCGCATTGCCGCGTCGGTGAACACTAGACGCACGTAGCTGCGTCGGGCCGGGGGGATCCAACAGCAGCGCGGCGGCGAGGTCGTTCCAGTCGAGGATGTCGAGACGGTGGCTGAAGACGAGCGCCGGCGTGTCGTCGAGCTGCGCGAGCAGCCGCGCTACGCGCACGGCACGCTGTGTCGACGCGCGGCGAGCTGTGCCGGGCGAGATCCGTTCCGTCGGTCTGTCTGCGCGAGCAGGGTGCGGAGGCAGTCGTCCGGGTCCGGTTCGAGTTGCAGCGCGCGGATCAGAGCGGCGAGGACGGGCGGCGACGCAGGCAGGCGTCCTTGCTCGATTCAGGTGTAGTAGTCCGGTGCTGATTGAAGCGAGCTGCGCGACCTCCTCGCGCCGGAGCCCCGTGACGCGCCGACGTTCATCGCCCACCGCGACGAGACCCACGTCCTCTGGGTGCAGCTCGGCGCGGCGAGCTTTCAGGAACTGCCCGAGTTCCCGCATTGCGGATGAGTGCGCCGGCATCGATGAAGGTCCGGCGCCCGCGATCAACGCCCGCTACCGAGATCTCATCGAGACCCTCTACGACGAGAACCCGTGTGCCGTCTGAGCCGCCTGCCCGACTGGAGATTTCGACATGCTCCGGACCTGGCGAGTCCCCTCGACCAGCAGCCGCGCGGTTCAATGCGGACATGATGATCGAGTTCACCGACAAGCTGGTGGCAGCTGACACACCGGATCTACCGGAGCGGTTCTTCGACCGCTTCGTCTTCAACCTGCACCAGACCGCGTCCACGGCTCCGTCGATTCTGTTCGGGCTCGGCATCTACCCGCCCAAGGACACCGTCGACGGGTTTGTCGTCTTCGTCGACTCCGAGCAGCGCAACCTCCGGTTCTCGACCGAGCTGAGCGCGACCGATGGCGCGTCGGCCGGCCCGTTCGCCTGGCGGGTTCTGGAGCCGATGACGACATGGCACCTCACGCTCGCGCCGAATCCCATTGGCGTGGAATTCGACCTGCATTGGCGCGCGCGGGCGCCGGCGTGGATCGGCGAGGTCAACGTCAGCAACGGCGTGGACTCGACGACCTCGTTTACTCACCTGTTCCAGTCGGGCTTCTATGACGGAACGCTGTCGATCGACGGAGAGACGCGGACTATTGAGGGGTGGTACGGCCAGCGTGACCGTTCCCGGGGGGTGCGCACGATGTCAGGCGGGCAGGGCCTGCACATCTGGTACCAGGCCCAGTTCGACGATCGCTCGGTCGGCTTTCTGCTCGTCGAGGACCGCGGACAGAACCGGCTGCTGCTCGAGGGCGCCGTCATGCACGTCGACGGCACGCTCGACGCGATCGTCGATGTGGTTCACGATCTCGAGTTCGACGCCGGGTTGGACCTGCGCGGTGGCCGCGTCAAGGTAAGCACCGAAAGCGGCGAGAGATACCTGATCGACGCCGACGCGAGCGCCGGCGGTGGGTACATGGCCGGCGCCGGGTACGGCGGCCACCACGGCACGCCAGTCGGCCGCGACCACCTCGAGCATGATGTCTATCCGCTCGACGGCACGGTGACGCCCCGGACGCTTGACAGTTCGCTCACCGACCGTCTCGCCGCCTTCACCTGGGAGGGACGCGCGGGCACCGGCATCTTCGAGTTCGCCCTGACGCGCAGCAGCCGCTACACCTACCAGCCGACGCTGCGCTGAACGTCATTAGGCCCTCCGCCCGGAGGGCGAATGTGGTGCGTCAGGCGGCGTGCGATTCCGAACGGACTGCGACCCCAAGCTAACGACCGCTCACTCAACGATCCCAAGGCGGACTACTCGCCGCTGTCGAACTTGAAGGAGATTCCGAGGCGGATCCGGTAGCTGACGACCGAGCCGTTCTCGATCGTGAGATCCTGGCGGAGGACTTCAGCGATGCGCAGGTCTCGCACCGATTTGGCGGCGGTCTCCACGGCCACTCGGGCCGCCGCCTCCCAGGACTCGCTGCTGACCCCAACTACCTCGGTGACGCGGTACACACTGTCGGCCATCCCTACCTCCCTCGATGTCGTCAATCCTGCTGCCGAATCTTTCATGTCCCTGCAGCGAGGTGGAGAGTTCTTCCTGCCGGACTGTGGACACGGACAGCCGGCGGCCATCACCAGCGCCGGCTGCCCGTGCGCTTCTGGTAGATCTGAGCCCGCCGAGAGCCGGGACTCAAGTCGCCACGTTCACCCGACGAGGGGCCTGAACGCCCGCCGCTACGGCTGCTCCGAGGCGGGGACGATCGGCGTGGTGAGCGTCCCCAGCCCCTCGATCGTCACCTCGAAGACGTCACCGGGCTTCAGCCAGAGCTTGGGCTCCCGGCCGACTCCGACGCCCGACGGAGTCCCCGTCGAGATGATGTCCCCGGGGTTCAGCGTGATCTCGCTCGAGATGTAGGCGATGAGATCGGCGATGCCGGTGATCATGTCGCTCGTCGACGAGTGCTGAAGCAGTTCGCCGTTGAGCCGCCCTTCGACCATCAGGTTCCCCGGGTCGTCGATCTCGTCGGCGGTCACGAGCGCCGGGCCACATGGGCCGCTGCGGTCGAACCCCTTGCCCATCGTCCATTGCGGCGTCTGGATCTGCAGCTGTCGGGCGGACATGTCGTTGAACGGCATGTACCCCGCAACGTGGGAGAGCGCGTCCTCAGCGCGCACATGCCAGGCCCGCGCGCCGATGACGAGCGCGAGCTCGGACTCGAAGTCGAGGTGATCGTCCGTCGAGGGCACCGCCACCGGTGCGCGATCGCCGACCAGGCACGTGGCGAACTTGCTGAAGACGATCGGGACTGCCTGCTTGCCGTCCGGCGCGCCGGGGATCTCCCGCGCCTCCTCGATGTGCGCCTGGTAGTTCGCCCCGACGCAGAGGATCTTCTGGGCGTCGGGCACGGGCGGGCCGAGCGTGAGCTCCTCGCGCCGACGCCCGCGCTCCGACGCGGCAGAGCGCGCGGCCGCCTCGAGGCGCAACAGCTCGTCCTGGGTGTGCACTATGACACCCTTCACCGTGGTGTGATCGCCGGCGAGCCCGGCGTCTGCAGCGACCTCGGTGGCGGGGACGACGACATCATCGACCAGGACCCCGGCGACCCAATGACCGCCGTCGTTGAAGCTGACGAGTCTCATCGGTGTTCACTCCTTTGTTCGCTCTCCTGGGTGCCGCTGGCGCGCAGCTCGCCGCGGATGATCTTGCCCGTCGCGGTCTTCGGCAGCTCGTCGAGGACGTGCACGCTTCGCGGATACTTATAGGCGGCCAGACGCCGGCGACAGAAATCGATCAGCTCCCGCTCATCAGCCGCGGCGCCGCGGTGAAGTGACACATAGCCCCACACGGTTTCACCCCGGTAGTCGTCGGGGACGCCGACCACCGCGGCCTCTCGGACGGCCGGGTGCTCGTACAGGACGTCCTCCACCTCGCGCGGCCACACCTTGAAGCCGGAGGCGACGATCATGTCCTTGCTGCGGTCTACGACGTACAGCCACCCGGCATCGTCGATCACCCCGACATCGCCGGTGCGCAGCAGCCCGTCGTGAAACGCGGCACGTGTCTCCTCAGGCCGGTGCCAGTAACCGGGAACGACCTGGGGCCCCGCGATGGCGATCTCGCCGACCTCGCCGGGGCCGAGCGAGTCCGCCTGCTCGCCCAGGATCCGCACCGCCGTGCCGGGGACCGCCCGCCCCACGGCGAGCGCGCCGGTCTCGGGATGGACGGGTGCCGACTCCTCGAGCGGGCAGATGTGGGTCGGCCCGGTTGTCTCGGTGAGGCCGTACACGGGACGGACCTCGACGCCGAGCCGCTTGCGCAGACTCGCGACCACCGCCGGTGGGATCGGCGCGCCTCCGCTGTAGGCGCGGGTGAGGCTCCTCAGCGCGCGCCGCTGCACCCTGGGCTCGGCGGCGAGCGCCAGGTAGGCGGTGATCGCGGCCACCGTGACCGACGCCGCGTGGTGCTCGGTGAGCCGGGCAACCTCGGCGGCGTCGAAGCGATGCGCGAGCACGGTCGGGATGGCGGCGGCCAGCCCCAAGCCGATGTGCGCGGTCAGCCCGGTCACGTGATAGAGCGGAGCGATGCCGAGGATCACATCGGTCTCGCCGACCGCGAGCAGCTCTCGGTAGGCCTGGGAGGCGAAGGCGATGTTGCCGTGCGTGTTCATCGCGCCCTTCGGCGGTCCGGTGGTGCCCGAGGTGTAGGTGAGCACCGCGACCTCGTCGGCGCCGACCCGAGCCCGGGGTCCCGCTCCCCGGGCATCGCGCGCGAGTAAGAGGAGATCATCGACCGGGACCCCGATCCGGTCGGGGAGCGGCGCGGGGGACGACGGGCGCTCGGCGCACAGCGCGAGCGCCTCGGTGGTGAGGACGCAGCGGATCTCAGTATCTGGCAGCGCCGGGATGGCGACCTCGCCGAGCAGTTCATCGAGCACGATCAGCACCGTCGCGCCGGAGTCGGCGAGATGGTGGCCGAGCTCCCGGGCCCGGAGCATCGGGTTGATCGGGACGGTGATCGCGCCCAAACGCCAGGCGGCGAGCGAGGCGAGGACGAACTGGGGGTCGTTCTGCAGCAGCAGCGCGACGCGATCCTGGGGCCGCACGCCGAGCCGGTGCAGAGCGCCGGCGACGCCATCGACGATCTCGGCGCAGCGGTTCGCCGAGACCGGGCTCTCGAAGGAGAACAGCAGCGGACGTTCACCCAGCCGGGTGACGGTTTCCTCGAACATCGCGATCGGCAGCGGCGAGTCCGGGGTGCTCACGCCATCACCATTCCCGAGGAGACGGTCAGCTCGGCGCCGGTGATCGCCTGGGCGCGGTCTCCGGCGAGGAACGCCACGGCGTCGGCGACGTCGCTCGGTTCGGTCAGCCGCCCGAGCGGCGAGGTGGCGAGGAACTGGGCGCGGATCCGCTCCGGCGGAACGTCGCGCGCCGTCGCCTGATCGCCGAGCACCGTGTCCAGGCGCGTGCCGCTCGTCGGACCGGGGGAGACGAGGTTGACCCGCACTCCGAACGGTCCGGCGTCCAGGGCGAGACTTCGGACCAGACCGACCAGGGCGCTCTTGGAGGCCGCATACGCTGCCCGCCCGGGCAACGGGCGCGCGGCGGTCGTCGAGCCGATGAACACGAGGCTGCCCGAGCCCTGGGCGATCATCCCGGGTAACACCGCTCGCGCCATCAGAAAGCCCGCGGTGAGGTTGACACTGAGCGTTTGCGCCCATTGCTCGGGGTCGAGTTCCCATACCGGAGCGGTCGGGCCGCTCACGCCGCTGTTGGCCACGAGTACCTCAAGCGCGCCGCAGCGCTCGGGGAGCTCGGCGATCGCGGCGGCGTCGGTGAGATCGAGGTGCTGGACAGCCGCCCGGCCGCCGGCGGCCGAGATCAGGCCAGCGGTCTGCTCCAGGGCCGCGAGGTCACGTCCGGCGCACATCACCATGAATCGCTCGGCGGCGAGGCGAAGCGCGATCGCACGTCCGATCCCGCGGCTGGCCCCGGTGACGAGGGCGCGCCGAGTCACGCGTCCGTCGGTCCCTACGCCGGGGCGCCGGTCGAGCGCCGGCGGGCGTACTCGACGAACCAGTCGAACGCCTCGGGGTTCTGGAGCGCATCACGGCTGGCCGCCCGCTCCGGGTCTCGTCCCATCAACACCTTCTTCACCGGCACCTCGAGCAGCTTGCCGGTGCGGGTCCGCGGGATCCCGTCGATCGCGATCACCTCGTCGGGGACGTGACGCGGTGAGGCGTCGGTCCGGATCAGCCGGGCGAGCTTCTGGCGCAGCGCGTCGTCAAGTACCGCCCCCTCACGGAGTACGACGAACAGGGGCATCCAGGATGCGCCGGTGCCGTTCGGATCCGGCACGTCGACGACGAGCGCATCGACGACCTCCTCGGCGCGCAGGACGGCGCTGTAGATCTCCGCCGTGCCCATCCTGATGCCACCGCGGTTAATCGTCGCGTCCGATCGGCCGTACACCGTCGCGCCACCCTCCGGCGTGAGCCGGATCCAGTCGCCATGGCGCCACACGCCGGGAAACATGTCGAAGTAGGACTCGCGGTAGCGAGTGCCGTCCGGGTCGTTCCAGAAGCGGATCGGCATCGAGGGCATCGGCTTGGTGACGACGAGCTCCCCCACCTCATCGACGACCGGCCGTCCGTCCTCGTCCCAGGCCTCCACCGCGACTCCGAGTGCCCGGGCCTGCAACTCGCCGACCCGGACCGGCTTCAGCGGGGACCCGCCCACGAACGGTGTGCAGACGTCCGTGCCACCGGAGGTGGAGAACAGCCATGTCGACTCGCCGAGCTCCTGATACACCCACTCGAAGCCCTCCTCCGACAGCGGCGAGCCGGTCGACCCGATCGCCTTCAGCGAGCTCAGCGCGCGACCATCGGCGCGCGGCGACGTGCCACTCTTCATGCACCCATGGATGTAGGCCGCGCTCGTGCCGAACGTGGTGACGCCGGCGCGTTCGGCGAGATCCCACAGCACCGCAGGGTCAGGGGCGACCGGGTTTCCGTCGAAGAGCACGACCTCCGCCTCGGTGAGGAGGCCGGAGACGAGCGCGTTCCACATCATCCACCCGGTCGTGGTGAACCAGAAGAAGCGGTCACCCGCCTGCAGGTCGCCGTGCAGACAGTGCCACTTCAGGTGGTCGAGCAGGATCCCGCCGTGGCCGTGGACAATCGCCTTCGGGAGCCCGGTCGTGCCGCTCGAGTAGAGAATCCACAGCGGATGGTCAAACGGGACGCGCTCGAAGACGAGCGCCTCGTCGGTGGCGGGGAAGACCTCGTCCCAGTCACCGGTCCCGGGATCGAGGAAGCCGAGCGTGACCACGCGTCGCAGCGACGACAGCGTCTCCCGGAGCTCGTCGACGACCGGGCGCCGGTCGAAATCGCGCCCGCCGTAGCGGTAACCGTCGACGGTCAGCAGCACCGCAGGCTCGATCTGGGCGAAGCGATCGATGACACTACGCGTTCCGAAGTCCGGTGAGCAGCATGCCCAGGTTGCCCCGAGCGAGGAGACAGCGAGGAACGCCGCCATCGTCTCGGGGATGTTCGGCATGAAGGCGACGACCCGATCTCCTCGTCCGACCCCGAGCCGCGTCAGTCCGGCGCGGATCCGCGCGGTCTCCTGGCGAAGGCGATCCCACGACCAGGTGTCGAGCTCGCGCAACTCCGAGGCGTGGTGCAGCGCGACCGCCTGCGGGTCGCGCCCGGCGAACACCCGCTCCGGGTACGAGATGGCGACCTCCGGGAACCAGCGGGCCCCCGGCATCGAGGAATCGGCGAGCGCCACCGACGGATCCCCATCGGCCTGGATCTCGAAGAACGACCAGAGCGCGTTCCAGAATCGAGCGACGTCCGCCACTGACCACCGCCACAGCGCCTCGTAGTCGTCCAGGCCCTGCGCGGCCATGAAGCGGCCCATCGTCGAGTCGCGCATGGTCTCCACCGACGGTCTCCAGAGCACGCGGCCGCTCATCATTTCTCCTCAGTCATGATCGCCTGCGGTCTCCACGCGACGGTGGCGGCCGCATGCAAACGATCGTTAACATCCGACGAGGTGACTATAGAGGAGACAGATCCCGCAGTGTCGAGAGCAATCGAGCTCCAGGACGTGTTCAACCTTCGTGATCTCGGCGGGTATCGGACCACCGACGGACGTCGCGTTCGCTGGCGCACGGCGTTCCGCGGAGCCGGGTTGCAGCGGCTCGCCGGCGATGACCTGGAGACGGTCAGGGGACTCGGCTGGCTGCACGCCGTCGACCTGCGGACCGACGCGGAGGTCGCCGCTTCGGGCCTGTGTCCTGGGCAGGCGGTGCTCGGCGGGGTCCGGCACCTGCCACTGATCGCGAGCATTTGGGATCCGGAGCGCCTGGACACCGATATTCCCGCGGAGGTGTTCCTGTTCGAGCGCTATACGGAGATGCTGCGGGAGGGCGCGCCGGTGATCCGCGAGATCGTCGCTCTGCTCTGCGACCCGGCGAACCTGCCCGGGGTGTTCTACTGCGCCGCGGGCAAGGATCGGACCGGGGTGGTGGCGGCCGTCCTGCTCGACACGCTCGGCATCGCGCACGAGACCATCGCCGCCGACTACCACCGCAGCAGGGCGGAGGTCGACCGCATACGCGACCGTGCCTCGGCGCGCGCGGAATCGGGCGCCATGGTGGTCCAGCCGGAGCGGTGGATGCAGGCGCCGGCCGGCGCCATGCGGCTCGTGCTCACGTGGCTGAGTGTGACCTGCGGCGGTGGCGCTGGATATCTGCGATCGATCGGGGTGCCGTCCGAGCAGGTGCCCGCACTGCGCGAGGCGCTGCTGGAGCCGGCGTGAACGATCGTTCACTTCGTAGCGCTTGTCGAACCCCCCAATCGCGTGACCGGCCCCGGATCGGTCGATCGACGAGCGGACGTATCCTCGCCTCATGAGCTCCACGGTCGGCGACCCCCTCCCCGAGCGGGTCTCCGTCCGCGAGGTCGGCCCCCGGGACGGCTTTCAGAACGAGCCCGAGGCGATCCCGACGGCCGACAAGATCCGCCTGATAGACGCGCTGGCGCGGACCGGCCTGCGGCGCGTCGAGGTGGCGAGCTTCGTCCGGCCCGACGTGCTGCCACAGCTCGCCGACGCCGCCGAGGTGCTCGGCGGGATCTCTGTCCCCGACGGAGTCACCCGGGCCGTGCTCGTCCCCAATCAGCGCGGCCTCGACACCGCCCTTGGGCACCGCGATCGGTTCGACGAGGTGATCGTCTTCCTCAGCGCATCCGAGACGCACAACATGCGCAACATCAATCGCGCGGTCGAGGACTCGTTGAAGACCGTCACCTCGCTGCTGCCGCAGATCGCCGACGCGGGACTGCGTCCGCTCGGGTCGGTCGCGACGTCGTTCGGGTGCCCCTTCGAGGGTCATGTGTCCGCGGAGCGGGTGTACGAGCTCGCCGGGGCGATGGCCGAGGCCGGCGCGGTCGAGATCTCGTTCGGGGACACGACCGGCATGGCCAACCCACGTCAGGTGCGCGAGTTCTATCGTGGCGCGCTCGAGCGGCTGCCCGGCGTCGAGCTGACCGCCCACTTCCACAACACCCGCGGTCAGGGCCTCGCGAACGCGCTCGCCGCGCTGGAGACCGGGGTGACGAGCTTTGAATCGAGCTTCGGTGAGCTCGGCGGCTGCCCGGTTCCGGCGGGATCGACCGGCAACATCGCCACCGAGGATCTCATCTCGATGTTCCACGAGATGGGCGTGGAGACCGGCGTCGACCTCGACGCGCTGCTCGCCGTCAGTCGCGACGTCCAATCCGTGCTCGGCCGGACGCTCGGCAGTCACCTGCTCACCGCCGGCCCGATCGTCTGGAATGGCTGACTCCGCGGACAATCCGCTCGCCTGATGCGCGCGGCGGTCGTCGAGCAGCTGACGGGTCCGGACGCCGTCCAGATCCGCGAGTTCCCGGAGCCCGCCGGAGCCCACGCGATGGCCGGCGGGCAACGTGTGCTCGTCGAGGTCCACGCCGCGAGCGTCTCGTTCCCCGACCTGCTCCAGAGCCGCGGCGCCTACCAGCTCTCGACCGACCCCCCGTTCGTGACCGGCGGAGAGTTCGCCGGGATCGTGCTCGAAGCCGATCCCGAGAGCGGGTTCGCTCCCGGTGATCGGGTCGCGGGGCTATCGATGTGGGGCGCGGTCGCCGAGTACGCACTCGCGCTGCCGCTCTACACGGTCAAGCTCCCCGACAGCGTCGACTTCGCCACCGGGTCCGCGCTCGTGCTCAACGGTGCCACTGCGGTGTTCGCAGTCGAGCGCGGCGGCGTCCGGGCCGGGGAGACCGCGCTCGTGCACGGGGCCGCCGGCGGCGTCGGCACGGCGCTGATCGAGGTCCTGAAGCACCTCGGCGCCCGTTGCATCGCGGTCGTCTCGACCGAGGAGAAGGAGCGGGTCGCACGGGAGCTCGACGCCGACGAGGTCGTGCGCTCGACCGGGCCGTGGCTCGAGGAGGTCCGCGCGCTCACCGACGGGTACGGCGTCGAGGTGGTGCTCGATCCCGTTGGCGGAGATCGCTTCACCGACTCGCTGCGGGCGCTCGACGTGTGCGGCCGGCTCGTTGTGATCGGCTTCGCCGGCGGCGAGATCCCGACCGTCAAGGTCAACCGGCTGCTGCTGCGCGATCTCACCGTGACCGGCGTCGGGCTCGATCCGATGGAGCGCCGGTTCCCAGGGACGACACGGCGGGTGACGAGCCGGGTGGTGGAGCTCGCCGCCCAGGGTGCGCTCACGCCACGGATCGGAGCACGTCTCGCGCTGGAGGACGCGGCCGAGGCGCTCCGCTTGCTCGACCGTCGCCAGGTGACCGGCAACATCGTCGTGGACGTTCGCAAGAGTTCCTGATGCGAGCTGTCGTCGTCCGTGAGAAAACCGGCCCCGACGCGGCGGTGCTCGAGGACGGGGTCCCGGAACCCGAGGGCGCTCACCCGATGAGCCCCGGCGAGCGAATGCTCGTCGAGGTTCACGCGGCGGCGATCTGCTTCCCGGACCTGCTGCAGACACGCGGGCTCTACCAGCACAACGCCGAGGTGCCCTACATCTGTGGCTCGGAGATCGGCGGCGTCGTGCTGGAGGCGCCCAAGGATTCCGGGTTCGCCGAGGGTGACCGGGTGCTCGGCCTCGCTCGCCCGGGCGCGATGGCCGAGCGGGCGCTCGTTCCCCCCGGCTACATGCTGCGGCTGCCCGACGGTCTGTCCTACGCCGAGGGCGCCGCGGTCTACATCAACTACTGCACCGCCTGGTACGCGCTGCACCGGGCGGGAGCCCAGCCCGGGGAGACCATTCTCCTGCAGGGCGCCGCCGGCGGGGTCGGCACCGCGGTCCTACAGATCGCATCCGCGTTCGGCGTGCGCATGATCGCCGTCGTCTCAAGCGACGAGAAGGAGGCGCTGGCTCGGACGCTCGGCGTCGACGAGGTCGTGCGGTCCGGCGGGCCGTGGCTCGAGGAGGTCCGCGCGCTCACCGAGGACAAGGGCGTTCAGGTTGTCATCGACACGGTCGGGGGTGACCGGTTCACCGACTCGGTGCGGTCGATGCGGATCGGGGGACGGCTCGTCGTCGTCGGCTTCGCCGGCGGTGAGATCCCGACGCTGAAGATCAATCGGCTGCTGCTGCGCAACCTCACCCTCGTCGGGATCTCCATGGATGTGATGGATGAGGAGTTCCCGGGCACCGTCGCGATGGTGAACGCGGCGGTCCAGCAGCTGCTCGACGACGGGCTGATCGTCCCGCCGATCGGCGCGCGGCTGCCCCTTATCCAGGCTGCCGAGGCGCTGCGGATCATGGAGCGCCGGCAGGCACTCGGAAAGATCGTGGTCGACGTCGCCTGAGGTGACGCGGCGTCAGTTGATCAGGACGCCGCCATCGACGGGCAGCGTCACCCCGGTGATGTAGGCCGAGGCATCGCTGGCGAGAAAGACGCAGGTCGCCGCCATGTCCTCCGGCTCGCCGAAGCGGCCGGCCGGGATCTTCGCCTTGATCACAGCCTTGCGGTAGTTCTCGGAGTAGTTGGCCGTCTGCTCGGAGGGGAAGACGCCCAACACGAGCGCGTTGACGCGGATCCCGAGGTCCACGCCGAACTGAGCGGCGAGATCGCGGGTCATGCCGAGCAGCCCAGCCTTGCCGGCGGAGTACCCCGCTGCCGGCATCTTCGCCGTGGTGAGCGCCATCACGCTCGAGATGTTGATGATCGAACTGCCGGGTCCCATCACCCGCGCCGCCGCCTGCGTCATCCAGTAGTTGCCGTTGATATGCAGGTCGATCATCGAGCGGAAGTGCTCCGGCGGATCCTCGGTCGCCTTGTGGTACTCGCCTCCGACGCCCGCGTTGTTCACCAGGACGTCGACTCGGCCGAACTCCTCCATGGTGCGGTCCGCGAGTGCCTGGCACTGCTCGACCGAGGTGATGTCGGTCTGCACCGCCACACAGTGCCGTCCGGTCGCCTCGACGAGGCCGCGTGTGTGTTCGAGCTTGTCGATGCGGCGGGCCCCGATCGCGACGTCGGCGCCCGCCTGCGCCATCGCGACCGCGACCGCGACGCCGAGTCCTGAGGAGGCGCCGGTGACGATCGCCACCTTCCCGTCGAGTGTGAAGCGATCAAGGATTCCCATGACCGAGCTTCTATCAGCGCCCATGCGCGGCCCGGCCGGCAAGGCCCGAGCCGTGCTGTGGATTTCTCCATCCATCTCCCGGCCGCGTGCCGCCGGGGCGCGGCGGCCACGGGATGCTGTGGTCATGACTGACACGTTCACAGGCAAGGTGGCAATCGTCACCGGCGCCGGACGCGGCATCGGCCGCGCCTGCGCGACACGACTGGCCCGCGCGGGCGCCGACATCGGCGTACTGGA
Organism: Solirubrobacteraceae bacterium; assembly: GCA_036501965.1. Lineage (GTDB taxonomy): Bacteria > Actinomycetota > Thermoleophilia > Solirubrobacterales > Solirubrobacteraceae > Palsa-465. The sequence continues at coordinate 80,668 of DASXZK010000021.1, read as the reverse complement.
CATCGACCTGCGCTCCGGCGCCCGTTACGACGGCGAGCCCGACGAGCCGACCGCCGATGAGCTCACCCGGCTCGGCCGCCGCGTGCATGCCGCCGCCGTCGACCTCACCGATGAGGCCGCCACACACGCGGCGATCAACTCGATCGCGCAGGCGCTGGGCGGGGTCGACATGCTCATCAACGTCGCCGGCGGCGCGATCACCCCGTACGCGCGCTCCAAGCCGAGCCTGACGCCGGCCGAGGACTTCCGGACGCTGATCGACGTCAACCTCATGTCGACGGTCTACTGCTGCCAGGCGGCGCTGCCTCACCTGCGCGCCAGGGGCGGCGGTGCGATCGTCAACACGACGTCGACCGCGGCCTTCACCGTCTTCCCGGACGGGTCGAACTCGGCGTACGCGATGACGAAGGCGGCGGTCGCCCACTGGACGCGTCACCTCGCCGCCGAGGTCGGGCCGGAGTCGATCCGGGTGAACATGGTCGCCCCCGGGATCACGCTCACCGGCCGGGTCGTCGAGGAATCCGCGCAGACCGGCCACGCCGACCGGGCGGTGTCCGAGGTGCCGCTTCGGCGCCTCGGACAGCCGGACGATCTGGCCCAGGTGGTCGAATTCCTCGTCAGCGACAGCGCCGGATTCGTCACCGGCCGCTGCCTCCCGGTCGACGGAGGCTGGGTCCTCAACCCCTGCTAGCTAGGACGCGGTGACCGCTTTCCGCGCCGCGGTCTCGGCCCGCGCGCGGGAACCGCTGAAGTCGAACACCTTGGAGGCGATCCGCCGCAGCTGAAGCTCGTCGGAGCCCTCCGTGATGCGGTAGCGGCGGTGGTGGCGGTAGATGTGCTCGAACGGCAGGTGGCGGGTGTAGCCGAGTCCGCCGTGCACCTGGATCGCGCGGTCGGCGGCCCGGCAGGCGAGCTGATTACCGCGGTAGTTGACCATCGAGACCTTGTCGGTGACCGACATCTTCGCCTCCGTCGAGGCGCCGTCGCCCGCCTGGTCCATCTCCCACGCGGTCTTGCGCAGGGTGTTGCGCAGGAACTCGGCGTCGGTCTGGAGCTCGACGAGCTGCCACTGGATCCCCTGATAGTCGGCGAGCGGCTTGCCGAACATCATCCGCTCCTTCGCATACGCGATTGATTGATCGATGCAGAACTGTGCGGCGCCGAGCGAGGAGGCGGCCTGGCGGATGCGGTTCTCGTGGACGAACAGCTGCGCGCAGTCCAGTCCACGGCCCTCCTCGCCGAGCATCGTGCTCGCCGGCACACGGACATCTGTGAGCGTCGTCTCGGCGTGGTCGGAGGGCATGTTGAAGCAGAACCAGTAGAAGGGCACCTCCATCCCCGGGGTCCCCGCCGGCACGAGGAACGCGGAGATCCCCGCAGCCTTGCCGTCCTGGCCGGAGGTGCGCGCGAACACGACGTTCACGGCCGCGACGTCCATCACGCTGTTGAAGCGCTTGGCGCCGTTGATGACCCAGTCCTCGCCGTCCCTGCGCGCGGTCGTCTCAAGCCACGTCGCGTCCGAGCCGTGGTTCGGTTCGGTGAGCCCGAACGCGAGCGAGATCTCGCCGTCGACGAGCGGCTGCAGGTACTGCTCCTTCTGCTCCTCGGTTCCGTACTCGTGCAGGACGAGGGCGAGCGGCTCGTTGGCCACGACCGACGCCTCGTGGGAGAGCTCCGCGTGCAGACCAGGCCCACGGTGCGCGAGGTGCTCGCGGACGATCGCCATCGCGAGGTTCGACCCGTCGCTGCCGCCGAGCGCAGCCGGAAACGGATACTTGTAGAAGCCGGCGGCGATCGAGCGTCGGCGCGCCTCGGCGAGCATCTCGCGCCAGCGGACGGTGGGGATGCCGCCGCGCTCCATGTCGGTCCGGGTGAACTCCCGCCGGTGGTCGAACAACTCCGGATTCTCCTGCTCAAGCGGGACGAGCTCTGAATCGATGAATGCGTCGATGTCGGCGAGCAGCTGCTCGACATCCTTCGGAATGCTGGTCCACTCCACGGTAGGGCCGCCTTTCACGTTCGCCGGGTGCCGGCGGCCATGGCACGCCGGGAAGTCGACGATAAGTCCCCGCGCATCCCGCGCGCGAGCTCACGCACGCGCGGGCTGTGGGCATTTCCAACCGCCGGGTCGAGTTCCACGCGACGTTCGCGCCTCAGGCGTACAGCGTCCGCACCTCGGCCTCGTAGCGCGCGAGGATGTTGCGACGGCGCAGCTTCTGCGACGGGGTGATCTCCTCGCCCCCGATCGGCCAGTTGTCGCCGAGGATCGTGAAGCGCTTGACCTGCTCGATCCGCGCCAGACCCTCGTTGGCCGCGTCGATGACCCGCTGGACCTCGGCCCGGACCTCGGGGGCTGCCGAGAGCTCGGAGAATGCGCCGCTGAGCCCGAAGGCCTGCGCGAGCGGCGCGAGCTGCTCCTCGTCGAGCACAATCAGCGCCGTGAGGTAGGGACGCCGGTCGCCGATGGCGACCACGTGGGCGATGAGCGGCGACTGCGATTTGATCGCGGCCTCGATCATCGTCGGCGGGATGTTCTTGCCCGCCGAGTTGATGATGATCTCCTTCTTGCGATCGACGATGCGGTAGTAGCCGTCCTCGTCGATCGCCGCGATGTCGCCCGAGTGCATCCACCCATCCGCGTCGACCGACTCCCGCGTGCGCTCCGGGTCGCCGCGGTAGCCGCGGAAGATCGGACCGCGGACGCAGAGCTCGCCGTCGTCCAGCAGCTTGGCCTCGAACCCCGGCATCGGCCGTCCCACCGTCCCGATCTTGATCCGGTCGACCGGGTTGCAGAGCGACATCGCCGTCTCCGACATCCCCCAGATCTCGGTGATGTTGAGACCCATCGCCGCGAACGTGGCGAGCGTGTCCTCGCGCGCTGGAGCCGCCGCCGAGCCGACCCACTCGATCTCGCCGAGACCGAGCTTCTCCCGCGCCTGCTCGGGCGTCGCCCTCCCGTCGATCATCGCCTGTGCACCCGCGGCGAGCTTCTCGTATACGCGTGGGACCGCGATGAACCGGGTCGGGTGCGTGTCGGCGAGTCCCTCGGCGAGCCGTCCGGTCTGAGGAACGCAGGTCACCGTGTACCCGAGGCCAATCTGCCCGTAGTGGCTGAACCAGCGCTCGAACAGGTGGGCCATCGGCAGGTAGGAGATGACACGGCCGCACGGACTGGCCGGCGAGAGCGTGTGCACGTTGCGGACGTTCTGCAGCAGCGCGCCGTGCTCCCATTCCACGCCCTTCGGCTCGCCGGTCGTCCCCGAGGTGTGGAGGACCAGTCCGATCGTGTCCGGTGTGACGGCGCGCCACCGCGCTTCGAAGTCGAAGTCGTCAGGCCGAGGCAGCGCCTCGAGCTCCGCGAGCGTGAGATCGCCCGCTCCGGCCGTGTCGCCGACGACGATGATCTGCTCCGGTGTCCCGATTCGGTCTCGCACCACGGCCAGCCGCTCGGCGTACTCGGGCTCACACACGACGGTACGCGCACCCGCGTTCTCGATCAGCGGAACGATCTGCGGCACCGGGTTGGTGAAGTAGATCGAGAACGGGGCGGCGCCGAGGTGCATGACGGCGGTGTCGACCAGGTAGAACTCCGGGCGGTTGATGAGCATCAGGCCGACGGCGTCGCCCTCGGTGACGCCGAGCGCGGCGAGCCCGGCGGCGATCGCCTCCACGCGATCCCGGTAGCCGCCGAACGTGATCCCGGCGCCGTCGCCGACGGTGCGCAGTGCAATCCGTTCACGATTCGCGGCGACCGTCGCCTGAAACGCCGCGCACAGCGTGTCCTGGCCAAGCGCGTTCTCGATCTTGTCCGCGGCGTTCCCGCCCGTGTCGTGGACCGTGGCCTGCGTCATAGGGAGATCTCCTTACTGCCTGTCGACGAATCGGATGGTTGCGCGTCTCCCGCGCGCGTGCGACTCGCTGTCTCCAGGGGCTTTGTGGAAACCCCCACACCGCCCTCCGGGCGTCCGGACGCAGAGTGAACGTCTGTTAACATCGCCGCGCGCCCTCGACGGCGCCAGCGAAGAGGGAGTGCAGCCGTGCCAGAGCCGGAGACGATGCGCGTCGAGCAGGTCGAGCCCGCGACGCTCCTGGTCACCCTGAATCGCCCCGAGCGACTCAACGCGCAGACCAATCAGATGTTCGGCGAGCTCGAGCAGCTCGGCCTCTCACTCCGCGCGCGCCCGGACGTGCGTGCGGTCATCTTCACCGGCGCCGGACGCGCGTTCTCCGCCGGCTTCGATCTCGACGAGGCCGAGGAGATCGAGCACGACGGGGCGCTCGGCATGCTGCGCCGCCAGGAGCTCGCAGCTCGCTCGATGCACGCGGTCCGGTCGATCCCGGTCCCCGTGATCGCCGCGGTCAACGGCGCGGCGGCGGGAGGCGGCTTCGCGCTCGCGCTCGCCTCCGACATCCGCATCGGGTCCCCGACGGCACGGTTCAATGCGGCATTCATCCGGATCGGGCTCTCCGCCGGCGACCTCGGCACATCGTGGTTGGCGCCGCGACTGATCGGGCTGGGCCGGGCGGCCGAGATCCTCTTCAGCGGCCGCTTCGTCGAGGCCGAGGAGGCGGAGCGCATCGGGCTGCTCAACGCGATCCATCCCGCCGACGAGCTCCTCCCCGCCGCGCTGGAGCTCGCGTCGGCGATCGCCGCCAACTCGCCCGGCGGCGTCAAGCTCTCCAAGCGCGCCCTGCAGCTGAACATGGAGGTCACCTCCTATGCCGCGGCGCTCGAGCTGGAGAACCGCGGTCAGGCGCTGCTCACCCGCACCGAGGACATGCGGGAGGCGCTCGCCGCCTTCAAGGAGCGGCGCGAGCCGCAGTACGCCGACCGCTGAGCATGCGAACGATCGCTAACCATGACCCTCGGGCGGCCGCCCGCGAGGAGGCACACCGCTGATGTCCGCGACCGACACCCTCCAGCTGACGACAATGACACTCGAGCGCCCCGAGCCGGGGATCGCCCTGCTCACGCTCGACCGGCCCGATCGCCTCAACGCGATGACGCGGGCGATGTTCGACGAGCTGATGGCCGTCCCGCTCGCGCTCAAGTCCGAGCTCGAGCTGCGCGCGCTGGTCGTCACCGGAGCGGGTCGTGGCTTCTGCGCCGGCTATGACCTCGACAACGTCCACGAGATCACCGAGATGGGAATCCGCGAGTTCCTGCGTTTTCAGGAGCTCGCGACCGGCGGACTGGCCGCCATCCGGGGGCTTCCCGTACCGGTGATCATGGCCGTCAACGGTGCGGCCGCCGGCGGGGGGCTCGCGCTCGCGCTGTCGGGGGACATCCGCCTGTGCTCACCGGAGGCGAGGTTCAACGCCGCATTCGTGAAGATCGGTCTCTCCTGCGGGGAGCTCGGCTCCTCGTGGACGCTCACCCGGCTGATCGGTCCGGGGCGCGCAGCCGAGATCTGTTACACCGGCCGCTTCGTCGGCGCCGAGGAGGCCGAGCGCATCGGACTCGTCAACCGGGTCGTTCCCGCCGACTCCCTGCTCGAGGAGGCGATTGCGCTCGCGCGCTCGATCGCGGCCAACTCGCCGGGGGGTGTGCAGCTGTCAAAGCGCGCGATGCAGGCCAACCTCGAGATCGGCTCCTACGCCGCCGCGATGGAGCTGGAGAACCGCGGCCAGGCGCTGCTCACCCGCGGTGAGGACATGCCCGAGGCGCTCGCCGCCTTCAAAGAGAAGCGCGCACCCCAGTACAGCGGACGCTGAGGACACCGATGAGCGCGACAGCACAGCACGTGAGCCCCGGCGAGCCGGTGTTCACCGACGCCGACGACCTGCGCCACCAGGCTCCGGACGGCGGGCGCATGCGCGATTCGCTGTTCTGGAACCTGGTCGTGCCCGAGGAGCAGCTCGCGATGCAGGTCTACCTGTTCATCAACCATCGCGGACGGACCGGTTACAACGTCTGCGTGTGGGGCGGGGACCGCGAACCGCTCGTCGAGCAGCACATGGGCGAGGTCGGTCCGGAGGCGAACTTCGACGACTGGGAGGACGCGGGACTGCGTTTGCGCCAGCCGGAGGTCCGCCGCAGCGCCGAGCTCGCCTATCGCTCCGAGCGCGTGGCGCTCGAGTACCGCTTCGACGCGCTGCACGACGCCTTCAGCTACCGCGAGAACCCCGAAGGCCTGCCCGCGTGGTTCGCTGCCAACCGCTTCGAGCAGGCCGGACGGGTGACCGGGACGCTCACCGTCGACGGCCGGACGCTCGAGTTCGATCGCATCGCCCATCGCGATCACTCCTGGGGCCCGCGCAACTGGGGCTACCCGCAACACTGGAAGTGGCTGCTGGCCCACACCCCGTCGGGCCGGGCGCTCAACGGGTTCATCTGGATCGCCGAGGGCGAGTGGGGATTCAACGGATACGTCCTGCGCCACGGGCGCCCGGTGGCGATCGAGCGGTTCACGCGCCAGGCGGCCGAGTACGACGAGCGCATGGACCACACCCGCCTGGACGCGGAGATCCGCGACGTCGAAGGCGAGACCACGACGCTCGTGCTCGATTCCTTCGGGATGGTGCGGATGCCCCATCACGACGCCTACGGGACGATCATCATGGAGGCCGGGTGCCGCGCCGAGATCGACGGTGAGTCCGGAGGCGGACAGTTCGAGACCCACTGGCCGGTGAGCTACCTGGAGCACCTCGCCGCCGCGCGCGTACAGTGATCTGGGACTGGAGCGCGCAGGACCTGGAGCGCCTCGCGGCGTTCTTGGAGGCGCACGGGGTCACCTCCGGTCCCGTGCGCGCGCGGCCGATCGGCGACGGCCACGCCAACCTCACCTACCTGGTCGGTGACGGGCACCGGAGCGTCGTCGTGCGGCGCCCACCCCCCCCGCCGATCCCGCGCGGCGCGAACGACGTGCTGCGGGAGGCGCGGTTGATGGCCGCGCTCGCGGGCACCGGTGTGCCGGTCCCCGAGGTGCTCGCGGTCGCCCAGGCGGGTGAGCTGCTCGATGTGCCGCTCTACGTCATGTCATATAAGCACGGGGTCGTGTTCACCGACGCCACCCCGGGGGCGCTCGCAGCTCGTGCCCCGCGACGAGAGATCGCGCTCGACCTGATCGACACTCTTGCCGCGCTGCACGCGGTCGACTGGCGCGCACGCGGCCTTGAGGATTTCGGCCGTCCGGAGGGGTTCAACGCCCGCCACGTGCAGCGGATGACGCGTCTGGTGACCACGGAGAGCGGCGAGGTCGACCCGCGTTTCACCCAGCTCGCCGACTGGCTCACGGCGCATGTGCCGGTCGAGTCGGGTGCGACGATCCTGCACAGCGACTACCGCCTCGGCAATGTGATGCTCGCCGCCGAACCACCCGGCCGCGTGCTCGCGGTGCTCGACTGGGAGCTGGCCACGATCGGCGATCCGCTGCTCGACGTCGGCTACTTCCTCGTCTCCTACCCACGCCCCGGAGAGCCGCGCACCCCGACGGAGGACTTCGGTCTGGCGTTGCTGGAGGACGGCTACCCCGATCGCGCGGAGCTCGCCGCGCGGTACGCCGCGGCGACCGGCCGAGACCTCGGCGCGCTCGGCTGGTATGAGACGCTCGCCCAGTACAAGCTGGCCGCGCTGTACGACCACTCGCACCGACGCGCGGTCGCCGGCGTCGGCGATCCGTACTACGCCGATCCCGAGCTCGTGCCGCGGTTCCTGGACGGGGCGCGGCGCACCGCCGGGATCCACGTCCCCTCCTAGACCCGCTCTGACTGCTCGTCGCGCCGGACCAGGCCGCGCCCGATCACCAATCGAGGGTCCCGCGGCCTCGCAGCAGGTTTCTGACGCGAGTCCGCGTTGCCGCGAACGCCTCCGGTAGCTCGAGGTACGCGCTCCCGTCGCGAAGTTCCGCGGACGGAAGGACCCACTCCATCGAACGAGACGCGCTCAGCGCCTCCTCGACGGTCGCGTGGTCGTATAGATCAAGACAGGTGAAGTACTGTGGCGGGAGCAGTGCTGCGATTCGGAACTCGGCCCCGCTGTCAGCGGAGCCGAGCGCCGTGTGGACGGGGGTCCAGTAGGTCGCGACGGACTCCGAGGAGCCGCCGAGTGTTTCCTGCCCGGGTGGCACCGCGGCGAGGAGGAACCGAGTCCGGTAGCGGCGGGGCTCGAACTCGGGAGTTAGCCACTGGCTCCACGGCGCCAGCAGATCGGTCCGCACGGCAAGCTCATGCTCGGCAAGGAGTTCGGAGAGCGAGATCTCGTGGCGCTCCAGACGCGCGCGCTCGGCGGCCCATTCCGGCCCTGAGCAGTCGGCGACCGTCTCCGCGTCGCGACCGGCCAGCAGGACACCCGCCTCCTCGAAGGTCTCTCGGACCGCGGCGCAGACGATCGCCCTGGCAAGAGCCGCCGACGTGTCGAGCCGCCGCGACCACTCCTCCGGGTCGGGACCGATCCAGCGGACGGCCTCGTCGTCACGCTCGTCCACGCGGCCGCCCGGGAAGACCGGCATCCCGGCGGCGAACGACATCGTCGCCGCACGGCGCATGAAGAAGACCTCGAGCTCCCCGGGGGCGGGTTGCACACCATCGCGCACGAGCACCACGGTCACCGCCTCACGCGGCTCTGCCGGATTGCGCCGCTCCGTGCCGTAAAACGCCTGCGCGGCGTCTGCGGGCTTCCCGCTCAGGGGAATCTGAAGGGCCATTGCCTCACCTCATGTTCGCGCCGGCCTCGGCGAGAGCGCGCACACACGCAGGGCCCCAGCCCCGAACCACAGCCGGTCACCACCGCGACCTTGCCGGCCAGGGACATCTTGTCGAGAATCGGCACCAGTTCCTTCATCGTGTCTCGGCGCTCTCGGCGCTCTCGGCGCTCTCGGCGCTCTCGGCCGACCGTACTCGTCCGACCCGCCGCCGTCCCATTGCACCATGGTGCGCGTTGTGGGCGCGTCCATGGGGCTCTCAGCAGTGCTTGCAGTCTCTCCCGGTCTCAGGCTCCCGCCGGGTCAACCGTGACGAGTTGCGCCGAAGGCCTGCGCGTCGATGACCTCCTCGACCGGCCCGGGCAGGAGGGGACCGATCAGGGTGGCCACCACCACGGCCACCAGCCCCACGGCGAACGCGGCGTCGAAGCCGTCGGCGGTCGGTAGGCCGTCGGCGCTCGCGGCCGTGGCCAGGATGGCTGCGGCGATCTGGCCGCCGACGGCGCCACCCAAGGTCCGCGCCACGTTGTTGACCGCGGACGACACACCGGTCTGATGGGCCTGAACGCTGGCGACCGTGATCGCCGCCAGGGCAGAGAGAGCCATGCCGACGCCGATCCCGAGCAGGCTCGAGGCGAGATAGATCTCGGCCGGGGTGCTGCGCGCGAAGGTGAGCGGGATGAAGGCTCCCACCAGTGAAACCGTCCCGGCGATCAGCAGCGGCCTGAGACCGTACCGGTGCTCGAGCGGGCCGACCGCGAAGCCCGCGAGCAGGACTCCCACGGTCATCGGGATCAGATAGACGCCTGAGCTCAGCGGTGACGCGCCCAAGCCGTAACCCGTGCTGGCCGGCTCCTGCACGTACTGTGGGATCAGGATGAAGCCGGCGAACTGCGCCACCCCGACCAGGAAGGCGACCAGGTTGGTCGTCCAGATGGGACGCGGGCGCAGCAGACGCAGGTCGATCAGCGGCGCGTGCGTATGCGTCGCCGAACGGACCCAGAGCGCGAACGCGGCGACGGCGATTACCACGCCCAGTGTGGTCGGCACCGATGCCACTCCCCAGCTGCGCGCCTGGGTGAGGGTGATCAGAGTCGACACCAGACCCACGGAGAGCAGGGCCGCGCCGAGCCAGTCGATGCGCGCCGGCACCGTCGACCGGGACTCGGGAACGTGACGTTGTACGAGAAACGCGACCACCAGGAACGTCGGGAGCTGGAGCCAGAAGATCCAGGTGTAGGAGAGGTGCTCCACGATCACCCCCGCCAGGATCACTCCGAGCCCGCCGCCGACGCCCAGCAGCGAGGCCAGCAACGCGATCCCGCGTGGAATCTGGTCCTCGTCGCACTCGTCACGCACGATTGCGTATCCCAACGGAAGGACTCCGCCGCTGACCCCCTGGATCGCCCGCCCGGCGATCAGTGCGGTGATCGTCGGAATGACGCACAGCAGCGTGCCCGCGCAGACGATCAGGAGGATGGCGATGAGAACGCGTCGCTTGCCGAACATGTCTCCGAACCGGCCGGCGATCGGGGTGGCAACCGCCGAGGTCAGCAAGAACCCGGTCACCGCCCAACTTGTCTCGTCCGGAGTCCCGTCCAGGGCGTGCTGGATCGCCGGCAGCGCCGGTATCACCAGCGACTGCATCAGCGAATAGCTCAATGAGGCGCCCGCGAGCGCGGCCAGGAGCGCTCGCTGATCGGTCCTCGAGGACGGCTGCGCGCCGGCCACGAGAATCAGACGGGCAGCGCTGGTGCTGGTGTCACGGTCTCGGTTGAGCTAAGCGGACGGCGCGGACTCGCTGTAGAGCGCGTCGATCTCCGATGCGTACCGGTCGTTGATCGCTCGGCGGCGCAGCTTCATCGAGGAGGTGACGAGCTCGGTCCCGGGCACCCAGGGCTCCGGCAGCACGTGGAACCGCTTGATCTGCTCAACGCGGGCGAGCTTGCCGTTGGCGGCGTCGATCGCACGCGTGATCTCCGCCTGGACCTCCGGCATGGCGACGAGCTCGGCGTAGGTGCCCTCCAGGCCCCGAGCACCGCAGAACTCCACGAGCTGATCCTCGTCCAGTGTGAGCAGGGCGGTCACGTACTTGCGCCCGTCGCCGATCGCCGCGACGTAGGCGAGCATCGGGGACTGCTGCTTGATGACCGACTCGATGTACACGGGCGCCATGTTCTTGCCCGAGGAGTTGATGATGATGTCCTTCTTGCGGTCGACGATCGTGTAGTAACCGTCCGCGTCGACTTTGGCGACGTCGCCGGTGCGCAGCCAGCCATCGTCAAACGCCTCGCGCGTCCGGTCCGGGTCGTCGCGATAGCGGGTGAAGATCGGGCCTCGGATCAGCAGTTCTCCGTCCTCGGCCAGACGAGCCTGCACACCGGGCACCGGCTTGCCGACCGTTCCGGCCCGGACCGCATCTGGAGGGTTGATCAGCGTCATGCCCGTCTCCGACATTCCCCAGTTCTCGATCAGGGTCAGGCCGAGGTCCTCGAACAACGTGAGGATGTCCACCCGGGCCGGCGCGGCCGAGGAACCGAGGTACTCCGCGTACTCGAATCCGAGCGCAGCGCGGGCGCCCTCGGGATCGGACTCCGCGAGCTTGCGAGCAGGCTCGGCGAGCTTCTCGTAGATACGGGGAACACCGAAGAACCGCGTCGGCTGCACCTTGCGCAGCGCCCCGGCGAGCTCCCCGAAGGACGCGCTGGTCACCGTCAGGCCGTAGGCGATCATCCCCTGGTGGCTCATGAACCGCTCGGCGAGGTGGGCCATCGTCAGGTAGGAGATGATCCTGCCCTCCGGGCTCACCGGGACCAGCTGGTGGAAGCCGCGCAGGTTGTCCATCATGGCGCCGTGCGTCCACTCCGCGCCCTTGGGCTCCCCGGTCGTGCCCGAGGTGTGGATGAGCATCCCGAACGAGTCGGCGGTGACCGCCTGCCAGGTCGCGGCGAAGTCGAAGTCCCCCGGCGGACTGGTCGCCTCGAGCTCGGCGAACGTAAGATCGCCCTCGCCCGCATCCTCGCCCACGACGATGATCGTCTCCAGCAGATCCGGCCGGCGGCGCTTCACCTCACGGAGCACCGGGGCGTAGTGACGCTCGGCGATCGCGATCCGGCTGGGCGCGTTCTCCAGCAGGGGGATGACCTTCTCCGCCGGGTTGGAGTGGTAGATCGAGAACGGGAGCCCGCCGAGGTGGAGCGCGGCGAGGTCGGCGAGGTGAAACTCGTTGCGGTTGTCGAGCATCAGCGCGAGCGTGTCGGTCGGGCCGATTCCGTGCGCTGCGAGCCCACCCGCGAGCCGCTCCACACGACGGGCGGCCTGCGCGAACGTGATCGCGTCCTCCGCGCTCGCCCCGACGTGGCGGAGCGCCGGGCGGTCGGCGTTGCCCGCCGCGGTCACCTGGAACGCCGCGCACAGCGTCGGCTGAGCCAGTGCCTCGTCGATCGTCGCCGCCGGATGCCCGTGGACGGGTGCTGTCGTGTGGCTCATCTGACGCCTTCCTCCTCCGTCGGCGATGATAACGCTCGTTAACGTACAGCACGATGACATCGGGGAAGACGATCGACACTCCTGAAACGGGCCCGGCGGTCCAGGTCTCGGACGGCATCTGGCGGATCGTGCTGCCGACACCGTTCACGGTGGGCACGGTCAACGCGTACCTGATCGACGACGACCCGCTCACGCTCATCGACACAGGTCAGCGCGATGAGGCGGCCAGGACCGCGCTCCAGTCGGGGATGGCCGAGGTCGGATACCGGATCGAAGACCTCGAGCGGATCATCGTCAGCCATCAGCACATCGATCACTGGGGCCTGGCCGCGGAGCTCGTCCGGTGCTCCGGCGCGGAGGTCTGCGCACTGTCCGGCTTCGCCGGCTGGTTGTCACGCGTCCCGGACCCCGTCCTCGCGGAGGGGACCTACATGCGCGACACCGTCACCGGCCACGGCGGGACCGCGGCCGCGGCCGCGATGATCGAGAATGATGCCTCCTACGGCGAGACGCTCACCGTGGACCGGCGCCTGCGGGACGGCGACACGCTCGAATTCGCCCACCGGACCCTCACCGTGCTGCACCGGCCGGGCCATTCCGCCTCCGACACCGCGTTCCTCGACGCGAGCCGTGGCGTGCTGCTCGGCGCCGACCTGCTCATGCAGAAGCCGTCGGCGGCGGTGCTCGCGCCGCGCCTGGACGGCGCCCCCGCGACGCGGCGGCCGCGTGCGCTCGCCCGGCAGCTGACGTCGCTGCGCACGCTTCAGACGCTGGAGCTCTCGCTTGTGCTCCCTGGCCACGGGCCGGTGGTCGGCGACCACGACCGCGTCCTGCTTCGACACCTCGAGAGATGGGAGCGAATGATCGAGGACACCCGCCGCGCGCTTGCCGAAGGGCCGCTGAATGGGATCGAGGTCGCCCGGCGGGTGCGCGGGAATCTCGCCGATCGGGCCCCGTTCTTCGCCCTGTGTGACGTGCTGGGGTGCCTCGACGTCCTGATCGACGGCGGCCTCGCGCAGGAGACGGTGACGGGGACGCAGGTCGCGTTTCACCTCCCCGAGGGCTGACCCGGGCATGCCGCCTGCGCCGCGGGGGCTGTGGCACTCGACAAGCGAGATGAGCCGTCGTCCACGGTCGGTCAGCTTCCAGGCGGTAGCCTGCCAGCTCAAGGCGCGAACGGTCGTTAACGCGCCCACCGCCCAGCGAGGGAAGGGGTCACCAGATGGCCGTCGAGAGTGCATTCACGCTGCCGATGACCGGCACGCGGGAGCTCACCGTCGAGCAGACCGAACTGATCGCCCGGGCGCGCACGGTCGTCGAGGAGGTCGCCGGGCCTGCGATGTTCCGGGCCGAGCGCGAGGAGGCGTTCCCACTCGAGATCATTCCCGCGTTTCAGGAGGCGGGACTCGTCGGCGCCACGATCGACCCGGCGTGGGGCGGCCTGGGCTGGGACATCATCACCCACATGCTCGTCATCGAGGAGGTCTCCAAGACCTCGCAGGTGCTCGGGTCCTACCTGGCGGTGGCGAGCGGACCGGTCGGCTCGGGTCTGAACACGTTCGGCACCGAGGAACAGAAGGATCGCTGGCTGCGCCCGCTGGCGGAGGGTGAGAAGCTGGCCGGCTACGGACTGACCGAGCCGCGCTCGGGGACCGACGCGGCGCGGATGACGACCCGCGCGGAGAGGACCGACGGCGGCTGGCGGCTGAACGGCGGCAAGCGCTGGATCGACTGGACCGGACTGGCGGACTTCTATCTCGTGTTCGCGCGGACGCGCCCGGAGGAGCCGGGCGCCCGCGCGATCACCGGCTTCGTCGTCGAGCGCGACACCCCGGGATTCTCCACCCGGCCCCAGAGGGGCAAGCTCGGGCTGCGGGCGCTCACGGTCGGCGAGCTCATCTTCGAGGACTGCGAGATTCCGGATGAGAACCGGATCGGCGAGGAAGGCCGTGGGTTCCGGGTCGCGATGTCGGCGCTCGAGGACACGCGCCTGCAGATCGCGGCGCGGCTGTGCGGAGGCCTGGCCGCCTGTCTGGAGCTCTCGGTCGCCCACGCACGGGGGCGCGAGCTGTTCGGCAGCCGTCTGGCGGACTTCCAGCTCACCCAGACCAAGATCGCCGACATGGCGATCGCCGTGCAGTCGGCCCGGGCGCTCACGTTTGCCGCCGCCGAGCGCAAGCAATCCGGTCTGCCGGTCACGCACGAGGTCCTGTCCGCCAAGCTCCTGGCCCAGGAGTCCTACATGCGCTCCGCCCACGATGCCGTCCAGCTCCACGGTGGGTTCGGGATCGTCGATGAGTCACTGATCAACCGCCACTACCGGGACGCGAAGATCTCCGAATTGACCGGCGGGACCAACGAGATCCTGCGGGTGCTGCTCGCCGAGCAGTTCCTCGGTCGCAGCCGATGAGCGGCGCCGACCTGCCGGCCGGCTGGCCGCGTCTCGCGCAGATGCGCTGGACGCAGACGCAGATGCGCACGTTCCACGACGCGGGGATCTGGGGTGCTGAGGGGTTCGAGGCGCTCACCGCCCGCCAGGCCGCCACCCGGGGAGACGCGCTCGCCTACGCCGACGAGCGCGACCAGGTCACCTGGTCACAGTGCGACGAGCGCATGCGCACGCTAGCCGCCGGACTCCGCGACCGGGGTGTCGGCGCCGACGATGTGGTGGGTCTGCGGATGGTCAACTCCGTCGACCACGTCGTCGCGCTGCTCGCCCTCGCGGCCACGGGCGCAGTCGGCTTCGAGCTGCCGCCCGAGTCAAGCGACGAGCAGGTGGCGGCCGGTCTCGACCGCACGCGTGCGGTCGGGCTGATGTGCGACTCCGAGCCTCCGGACGTGGTCGCGTCGGCGCTGCACGGTCCGGCGCTGGTGTTGCGCCGCGACGTGGATCTCGGGGGAGACCCCCGCTCGCCGCTCCCAGGCTCCGACCCCGATACGGTCGCGCTCCTGCTCGGCACCTCCGGGACGACCGGCACGCCCAAGATCGTCATGCGCACGGCGAACTCCAGCCTCGCGATGGCGCGCAACGTGACTTCCCGGACGCACGTCGACGCTCACGACGTCGTCCTGCTCGCGGCCCCGCTGGGGGGCGGGATCGGCTATTTCAACGGGCTCTGCAGCGCCGTCCTGCACGGGTGCGCGGTGGTCCTGAGCGCGAGCCAGGCCGTCGATTCACTGCTCCGGCTGGTCGAGTGCTATCGGGTCACCGTGCTGCAGACGGTCCCGACGATCATGCGCAGGATGGCCGAGTCCCCGGAGGGAGACCGGGTCGACGCGAGCAGCCTGCGCCTGGTGCAGAGCGGCGGTTCCTACCTTGACTCGGTCACCGCGTCGCGCTTCGAGACCCGGTTCGGCTGCCAGGCGATCAGCGCCTACGGCGCGGTCGACGTCGGGACCGCGACGATGGTCGACGGCGTCGGCGACACCGCGGCGCACCGCTGGGAGACCGTCGGGCGTCCCTACGAGGATCCGCTCTGCGAGCTGATCGTTCTCGGCGACGACGGGCGACCGGTGGCTGACGGCGAGATCGGCGAGGTCGCGATGCGCGGCCCGAACACCGCACTCGGTTACTTCCAGGACGACGCGGCGACCGCGGCGCTGTTCGACGAGCACGGCTGGGGGCACTTCGGCGACCTCGGCCGGATCGACGACGAGGGGTATCTGCGGATCACCGGCCGCGTAAAGGAGATCATCAACCGCGGCGGCAAGAAGCTCTCGATCGAGGAGATCGAGAGCCATCTGCGTGGATTTCCCGGCCTTCGTGACGTCGCCGCCGTCGGCTTCGAGGACCCCGATCTCGGCGAGCGCTGCGCCGCGGTCGTCGTCTGCGACCCCTGGCTCACGCTCACGCTCGACCAGCTGCGTGCCTACCTCTCCCAGCGCCGAGTCCCCAAGTCGCTGTGGCCCGAACTGGTGGTGAACGTCTCGGAGCTGCCGGTCTCCGCCGCCGGCAAGGTGCTGCGGCGAGAGCTGCGGGCGATGCTCGCCGAGCTGGCCGCATGCTGAGCCCAGCGGCCGACTTCACGCTCGGGCTTACCGACGCCCATGAGCAGCTGCGCGCGAGGGTCCACGACCTCGCCGAGGAGCACATCGTGCCGATCCTCGTCGAGAGCGACTCCGACGAGCGCTATCCGCTCGAGGTGTTCCAGGCGTTCGGCCGCGAGGGGCTGCTCGGCGGAACGCTGCCGCCCGAATACGGCGGGGCCGGGATGGACAACGTGACGCTCACGGTGATGTGCGAGGAGCTCGGGCGCTACTCACAACCGATTGCGGGGTTGATCGGTGCGGCGTCCACGGTGTTCGGCACGCCGCTCATGCGATTCGGGACCGAGGAGCAGAAGCAGCGCTACCTCGTCCCCTACGTGCGCGGCGAGAGGACCGGCGCGCTCGCGCTCACCGAGGCGCGCTCGGGCTCCGACGCGGCGGGAATGACGACTGCGGCGCGCAAGGTCGACGGCGGCTGGGTGATCGACGGCCAGAAGGCGTGGATCGACGGCACCGGCGTGGCCGACTGGTTCATGGTGTTCGCCCAGACCGACCCCACGCAGGGGACCCGCGGGATCAGCGCATTCGTGATCGAGCGCGACGTCCCCGGCTTCCAGAGGACCGTCTACCGCAACAAGCACGGCTGGCGACCGAGCCCGGTCGGGCAGCTCGACTTCACCAACTGCTTCGTCACCGACGACGCGCTCGTCGGCGAGGTCGGACGCGGCTACCGGGTCGCGCTCGCCTCGGTCGGCTACGGCCGGCTGCAGGTCGCCGCCCGGCACTGCGGGGGGTTGCGCGCGTGCCTGGACGAGTCGGTCGCGTGGGCGAAGGAGCGCCATCTGTACGGACACCCGATCGCGGAGCTCCAGCTGATCCAGACGAAGATCGTCGACATGTCGCTCGCACTCGACACCGGTCGGTACCTCACCTACCGGTTCGCCCGGCTCCTGGACGACGGCGCGATGGCGCGGCGCGAGGGGTCGATGGCGAAGGTCTACACCGCGGAGATGCTGATGCGCTCCGCGCACGACGCCGTCCAGATCCAGGGCGCCCGCGCGATCGGCGAGGAGTCGCTCGTCGGCCGCCTGTTCCGTGACGCCAAGGTCTCGGAGATCGTCGAGGGCGCCAACGAAGTCCAACGGACGCTGATCGCCGAGTACGAACTCGGGATCAGAGACGCCTGAGCACCAACCCGGGCGCCTCCGGCTAGGAGGCGCCGCTGCCCACGCGGGCTGCGCTGCCGGTCACCGAGAGGGTGTTCAGAGAGTGACCACCGTCGACGGTGAGCTGTTGCCCGGTCACCCTGCCGGCGGCTGTCGAGGCGAAGAACGCGATCGCCTCGGCGATATCTGCCGGCTGGACGAAGTCGCCCATCGGCATGCGCTCCAGCCATGCATCCTGGATCTCCTGGGGCATGCCGAGGATGCCGGAGCTGGCGGTCATCCCGGGAAGCACGGCGTTGGCGGTGATCCCCAGGGACACGGTCTCGGCGGCGATCGTGCGCATCATTCCGAGCAGCCCTGCCTTCGAGGTGGAGTAGCCGATCTGCGCCGGCATGCCGTCCACCGCCGCGGTGCTCGATGTGATGACGATGCGACCGAAGCGACGCTCACGCATCCCCGGGAGGACCGCCTGCACGACTCGCAGGGTGCCGGTGAGGTTGACATCGAGGTCCCGCTGCCAGCGCTCGAGCTTCATCGTATGGGCTGCGCCGAACATCGTCGTCAGGCCGTGGTTGGCGATGAGCACGTCAACCTCTCCGAAGTCCGGCAGCTCATCGCCGACGAGATCGGCCTGCCAGGTGCAACCGGGTTCGACATCGATGGTCACCACATCCATCCCCGCCCGCTGCAGGCGGTCGACGATCGCCTGGCCGATCCCACCCTCACGTGCGGCGCCGGTGACTAACGCCTTCAGGGCATCTGCACTCATCATGGTCCCTCCTGACGCACGGGCGTCACATCGTGATCTGTCATGCCGGATCGGGTGACGCAACCGTCACTCATGTCAGCGACCGGTCCAGATCGCCGGGCGCTTCTCGATGAAGGCGCGCGGGCCCTCCTCGAAGTCCTCACCCTGCATGAGCTCCGCCATGGCCGCGTCGGTCATCGCCCATGCCTCCGCGTCGTCGGCGAGCCGCCCGCGCAGCACCAGGTCACGGGTGGCCTGCACTGCCCGGGGCGCATTGGCGCACACCCGCCTCGCGAGGTCGAGCGCCTGCTCGACCGCGTCGCCCGGCTCGCACAGCTCGTTGACCATGCCCAGCGCGTGTGCGCGCTCGGCGTCGATCGGATCGCCGGTGAGCGCGAGCTCCATCGCGACGACGGGCGGGAGGACGCGGGGCAGCCGGAACAGTCCGCCGGCGCCGGCGGCGAGGGCCCGCTTGACCTCGGGGATGCCGAACGACGCTCCGCGCGAGGCGACGACGAGGTCGCAGCTCAACACGATCTCGCAGCCACCCGCGAGCGCCGGTCCGTCGACCGCGGCGATCAGGGGCTTGCGGCGGCTCAGCCGGGTGATCCCGGCGAAGCCGCCCGGATCGACGGCGAGCGTCGCCGCGCGTCCGGCCGCGATCTCCTTCAAGTCGGCGCCGGCGCTGAACACCGGCCCGCGGCCCGCGATCACGCCCACCCACAGCTCGGGGTCGGACTCCAGTCGTTGCACGGCATCCCGGAGCCCGGCGGCCACGGCTCCGTTGACCGCGTTGCGCGCCTCGGGGCGGTCGATCGTGATCAGCGCAACGCGCTCCCGGGTCTCGAATTCGATCATCTGGCCACCATACGAGTGGCCAGCCAGGGATGAAGCGGACCGCCGGCGAGAGGCTGGAGCACGCCACAACCGGTGTGAGGACCGGCGTGCCGTGCCCCGAGCGTCACTCTCCGAAGTAGGCCTTTCGGAGGACCTCTTCATCGTGAAACTCGGACGGTTCACCCTGCATCGAGATCCTGCCCGCATTCATCACGGAGACGTGATTGGCGACCGGCAATACGCGGTCGACGATCTGCTCGACGAGCACGACGCACTTGCCCTGATCTCTGAGGCCGGCCACGATCTCGATCACCGAGGCGACCGCTGAAGGCGCGAGCCCGGCCGACGGCTCGTCGAGCAGCAGGACCTTCGGGTCGGACACCAGCGCCTGGCCGATCGCGAGCATCTGCTGCTGCCCACCGGACAGGCTCCCGGCGACGCGTGTCGTCATGTCGCTGAGCAGTGGCACGTACGTCAGGATGTCATCGATCCGTGCCTGCGCCTCCTTGCGCTTCCAGTTCTGGCCGTGACAGCCGATCAGCAGGTTCTCGTAGACCGACCGCGCCTTGAACAGACGTCGATCCGCCAGCACGAGGGAGACCCCTTTCTTGGGCGCACGCTGATAAGCCGGAACCTTGGAGATGTCCTCTCCAAAGACGCTGATGACGCCCTTCCAGGCCGGGAGGAGACCGGCGATCGTCGCCAGCAGAGTCGACTTTCCGGCGCCGTTCGGGCCGATGATGAGCTCCACGGCGCTCGCTCGCGCCGTCATGCTGACGCTCCGCAGCGCCTGAAGATCGCCATATCCGGAATCGACGTCTCGTACCTCGAGCGCGGGTGCGCCGCTCGCATCACTGTTGCCGGAGGCGAGTGCTTCACCGACTTCGGGCCTCACACTGCCCTGCTCCGCTCCGCTCATCGTCCCGACCTCTCCGGTGAGAGATCGCCCGGTCCTGCGTCGTCAGGCTCCAGAGCGGCTCTGACGCCGCCGAGGAAGCTCGCGGCCACCTCGGGATCGCTCGCGACCTCGGCCGGCGTGCCGCTCGCGATCACCTGCCCCTGGTCGCAGACGTAGATCTTGTCGGCCACGGAGTTGACGAACTGCAGGTTGTGCTCGACCACGACCACGATCGTCCCCTGCGCCGCGATCGCGCGCAGCAGGGTCGCAAGCCTTGACACCTCGGCGGTCGAGAGGCCGGAGGCCGGCTCATCGAGCAGCAACGCGCTCGGCTCCGCGCAGACGCAGCGCGCGACCTCGAGCAGCCGCCGGGTTCCGAAGGCGAGCCGGGTTGCCGGCACGTCGGCCACATCCTCGAGGCCCACGATCTTCAGCGCGGCCTCGGCGGCGTGAAGATCGTCCCGCCGTGTCCTCCAGAAGCTCGGCAGGCGAAACGTCGACGCCCACATGCTGCAGCGCTGCAGGTGGAAGCGACCGCTCGAGGCCACCTCGAGCGCGGTCATCCGTCGCGGGATCTTCGGTGTCTGAAACGTGCGCGCCACCTGATGCGAGCGGACGACCTGACTGGGCCGGAGCCCGTCGAGGCGCTCATCGTCCATCCACACGCTGCCCTCGTCAGGGCGACCGAAGCCCGAGATCATGTTCAGAAGCGTGGTCTTGCCGGAGCCGTTGGATCCGATCAGCGCGGTCACCTCTCCGGAGAGGCACTCCAGCGAGACGTCCGAGACCGCCTTCAGGCCGCCGAAGCGCTTCGACACCCCCCGGACGCTGATCGCCCGGCTCGTGACCAGATCGCTCTCGATGTCCTCGAGCGTGGAGGCGAGATCCCCGGGGGTCTCCCCCCGGAAGTCCATGTCGCCGGTCTCGACCGCACCCGCCGGACCGGCATCGCGCCCGGTCACGCGCGCCAGAAGCCTCAGTCCGACGCCGGTGACGCCCTCCGGCAGCAACAGGACGATCACGATCAGGAAGGCGCCATAGATGACGACGGAGTACTGCTGGAAGCCGGCGCTGTACAGCGGCCCCAGCTGCAACGCCGCCGCACCGAACAGGCAGCCGAATACGCTCTCCGAGCCACCGAACACGGACGCCGCGATGAACGCGATCGAGGTCGCCAGGGAGAATTGCGATGGGTCGATTGCGCCGTTGACGAGCGCCAGGAAGCAGCCGCCGATCCCGGCTGCGATCGCGCTGATCACGTACGCGGAGGCGCGGATCCGGAAGGAGGAGATGCCGACCGAGGAGGTGAGGATGTTCCCCTCCCGGGTGATCTTGAAGATGCTCCCGTACCGTGACTTCACGAGGTTCCTCATCAGGGCCAGCCAGATGATCAGCACGACCGCCAGGACCTCGTACAGGCCTTTCGATCCGATGACGGAGCCGAAGAAGTTCACGTTCGGGATCGCGTAGATCCCGGTCGCCCCACCCGTCCACTTCTGGAAGATGTTCGCGGCATCGGGAATGATCAGCACGAGGAAGAACGAGACCATCGCCAGTGACCAGCCCTTCATCCGCATCGCCGGCAGGGCGAGCAGGAAGCCGATGACCGCGGCGCTGGCGCCGCTCAGCAGGATCAGGAGGACGATCGAGTGGACGCCGCGGGTGGCGGCGATCCCGGTGGCGTACGCGCCGATCGCGAGGAACGCGACCTGGGCGAACTGTACGTCGCCGACGAACCCATAGCTGATGTTGACGCCGCTGACCGCCAGGGCGTAGATGCCGATGAGCACGATCGCGCGCTGGTCGAACGCGCTGCCGCCGAGCGCCGGGAACGCGATGAGGACGATGGCGAGGATGACCGGCACGACGAGCGACAGCCGTCCTCCCGGGGACAGGAACGCGGTCGTCGCCCGGACCCACGCCGGACGGGGGTCCGTCGCCTGCGCGCTCGCCGCGGACAGGCCGTTGTGCCCGCCGTCAGACATCCCGGACCGCCGCCGCCCCGCCGACGCCGTTCGGCTTGATCACCAGCGTGACGAAGAGAACCGCGAAGACGGAGATCTGGGTGTAGTTGGCGCCGATGTACCGTCCGGCCTCGGCGCCCACGAGGCCGATCAGGAACCCGGCTCCCAGACCGCCGAGCTGCGAGAGCTCGCCTCCCAGCGCCACCGCGACGAACCCCGAGATCGCCAGAACGTCGGCCAGACCGGTGTAGGCGAACGTGGTCGACTCAGCGAGCACGCCGGCCAGGCCCGCGATCGCGCCCGCGATCGCGAACGAGCCGACGGTGAGGAACTTGGCGTTGATGCCACGCGCGATCGCCGCCTCCCGATCCTCGGCGACGGCGAGGCACGCCAGGCCGAGCCGGGTCCGCCGCAGGCCGAGGTGCAGACCGACCGCGACCACGATCGCCACCCCCATCGAGACCAGCTGCAGCGGGGTCACGAACCCGCCGAGGACACTCACCGTCTTCACGGAGCCCGCGAGGTTCGCACTGAGCGGATTGGGCCCGAAGGCGATTGTGGCGGCTCCCTCCAGGATGGTGGCGAAGCCGACCGTCGTGATGAGATCCGACGACGCCTGCAGGCGCAGCGGGCTGATCCGCCGCAGCGGCCGGATGCAGACGAACTCGGAGACGAGCCCGATGCAGAGCCCGAAGATCGTCCCCCCGACGATGACGAGCCCGGTCGCCAGGTGCAGCGTCGTGACACCGTAATAGGCGCCAAAGGCGCCTGACATCACGGTCGCGCCCAGGGTGAAGTTCAGCACCCCGCTGGACGCGAGGACGAGGTTGTAGCCGCTGGCCACCATCACGTAGATGGCACCCAGGGTCAGGCCGCTCCAGATGATGGTCACGGGAGCGGGTCGCCCCCTGCGACCACTCGCGCCGCCGACACGGAGGCCCGGCGGTGGATGTGGTGACCCGATGCCGCCTTGAGCATCGAGTCACCACTCCGCCAGACGACCGGAACCGTTCCGAGCGCGTGTGTCATCGGATCGATTACTTCGCCACGAACTTGCCGTCCGCGACCGGGCCGGCTTTCGAGAGACCGAAGTCGGCGAGCGAGGCGTCCGCGTTCTCGTGGTTGTTGGCCGTGTACTTGTACTTCGCGTCGCTGACGTACTCGCCGGTCTGGGTCTTGAGGTTGTTCAGCGCGGCGAGCAGCGGGGTCTGGCTGATGGAACCGGCCTGCTTGGCGGCGTTCTCCAGCACCGAGATCATGTCCCAGCCGACTCCGGTGTTGGAGTAGGGCTGCTTGACGAGCGTCGAGTTGCCGGTCTTGTTCAGCCATTGCGTCATCGTCGCGACGACCGGAGCGACCGTCGCCGACGAGCCGGCGACGAGCGCGCCGCTGGACGTCTCGTCCGGGTAGGTCGTCATCTTCAGGTTCTTGTAGTCGGCCGGGGGCACGAGACTCGTGACCGGACCGGAGCTCAGACCGACATCGGAGAACTCCGGCACGTTCAGCCCGACCGATGCGATCCCCTTGAGCGCGTAGCCGGCGGTGCTCCCGGCGGCCGCCACCACGACCTCGCTGACGCCTGCGGCCTTCAACTGCGCCGCCTGTGAGGTGAGGCTGAGCGCCGTCGGGTCGGCCTGGACCACGGTCGACGTGTCGCCGGCCGCCTTGATGGCGGCCTGGACACTTGCGACCTCCGCCTCGAAGAATGGCGCGGCCTCCTCCAGGATCCCGATCTTCTTGCCCTTGCCGGCGCCCGACGTCGCGAAGTGGGCGAGAGCCTCACCGCTGAGCTTGGTCGAGTTGCCGACGACGAACTGCTCCGGCAGTGCCTTCGAGGCGTCGGTCATCGCCGGTGCCTCGGAGCCGCCCGCGGACGACGAGAAGCCGAGCAGGTCGTCCTTGGTCAGCAGCGGGAACACCGCCGCCACGATCGCCGACTCCTGGCCGCCCATCACCGCGTTGGGCTTGGGGTGCGTGCTGAGGTACTGCTGCAGGACGCTCACGCCGGTGCTCGGATCGCTGTTGTCGTTCAGGTAAACGACCTTGATCTTGTGCCCGTCGATGCCGCCCTTCGCGTTCCAGTAGGCCGCGCCGGCCGCGAGGCCGCCGTTCCACTCCGCGCCGAGGCTCCCGTCCGGACCTGTCGCCCCGGAGACGGCCACGATCGTGAATGCGCCGCCGGAACTCGTTCCGCTGCTTCCCGATGAGGCGGTGCTCGATCCGCTTGACGAGCCTGAGGATCCCGAAGAGCCCGAGGACCCCGAAGACCCGCATGCCGCCAGCAGCGCGCACGCCGCAATCGACCCGACAACAATGGATCCGGACCTTACGGCACCCGGTGTTCCTCTCAAGCCTCGAATCACGTTGCTCTTCTCCTCTGAAGTGGCGCTGTCCCTCGATGTCAACTCGGCCCGGATTCCTCGCCAGCTCGCCCGGCGCAGTTGCTGCACCGCCGGGGGGCCACGGTCCGGGGTGCGCTCTGTCCGCTGGCTAGAGGCGGCAACGTAGCGGAAGCCCGCGGCCCCGCCGACCCGTTGCCGGCACGCCGCTGTGGCCAGCTCCAACCGCCGCGATGGCCACTGCCGCGAAACACCTCGAATCCGGCGTGAGCAGCGCCAAAGCGTGGCGACCAGGCCCGGTCATCACGTCGAAAACGCCGGTCGGGAACGACTGAGCCTCGGGGACCCGCGCTGTGGGTTCCTCCATCCGGGCGAGCAGGATCAGAGCGGCGCGAGCACGAACCGCACGCCACCGATGCGGACCTCGTCGCGGCCCGCGCGCACGTGATCGGGGAGCGCGAGCTCGATTGCCTCGAGGCCCTCCTCACCGGCGACGAACCGGACATCCGGGACCGAGTCGACGCCGAGCACCCGCGCCCAGCGTGCGGCCACGCCGACCGGATCGAGGACCGCGACGGTCGCCGACAGGACCGCGCCGATGGCGCCCTCTCCCGCCTTCCCGACCCACTCCGGGCCCGCCCATCGCCACGCCTGCGGAGGAGTGCTCGCGTCGAGTGAGACGATCGCCCCCGGGAGATCCCCGGGGTGGAGATGGGTGCCGGACATGTCCGGGCCGTCGTGCTCCCAGACGATGCGCACGCTTTGCGCCCGGGCTCGCGCCCGGGCCGCTGCGACATCAGGGACCTGAAACATCACCATGTAGCCGCCATCGCCGCCTCGCCGCTTCAGATGGCGGGCCGCCGGGGTGTCGTCGGAGAGCGGGGAGATCACCTCGAGGAACTGGTCGCCGAGCGCGAACACCGCGTTGCGAACGCCCCACCGTGGCGCGAGCGGGTCTTCGGTGTACGGGATGCCGAGACCGAGTGCCTCGCGCAGCGCGGCGCTCGTGGCCTCCAGGTCGTCTGCGACGAGCGCGAGGTGCCGCAGCCGCGGCAGCGCCGGGCGGTCGCTCACACCGACCGTTGAGCCTTGCTGGCGGCGCTCGCCGCCATCGCGGTCTCGCGCGCCTCCGCCCAATCCCCGTCGGACATCGAACTCAGACTGGCGAACGTGCCAGGGCCGGCGAGCTGTTGACCGCCGTCCATCGGAATCGTCGCCCCGGTCAGGTAGCCGCAGGCGTCGGAAAGCAGGAAGATGTTGAGGTTGGCGAGCTCCTCCATCGTCCCGAACCGCCGCATCGGGACGTTCTCGGCCGAGGTCGATCCCCCGGTCGAGCTCTTCTCGGTCGGATTGAGCATCGACCACGCGTACTCGGTCGGGATCGGACCGGCGGCGATCGCGTTCAGGCGGATGCCGTAGCGTCCCCACTCGGCGGCGAGCGACATCGTCATCGAGTGGACGGCTGACTTCGCCATGGCGCTCGGCACGACGAACGCGGATCCGCTCCACACCCAGGTGGTGAGGGTGGAGACGACGGAGCCCGGGATCCCCTCCTCGATCCAGCGCCGCCCCGTGGAGTGGGTGACGTGGAAGGAGCCGTCCATCACCGTCGAGGCCACCGCCCGGTACGCGCGCGCGGAGATGTCCTTGGTCTGGGCGATGAAGTTGGCGGCCGCGTTGTTGATGAGCCCGGTGAGCGGCCCGTGCTCGTCCCAGATCGCCTGGATCGCCGCCTCGACGGCGTCGGCGTCGCGGACGTCGACGGCCTGGTGGTGCGCGCTGCCCGGCAGGCTGGCGGAGATTTCCGCGACGGCCTCGGCGAGCACCGCGTCACGCCGGCCCCAGATATGGACCTGCGCGCCGTGCTCGACGAGGTGGCGCGCCACGCCGCGGCCGAGGCCGGTGCCGCCGCCGGTGATCAGGATCCGCTTGCCGGCGAGCACCTCCGGGTCATAGATTCTGCGCGTCTGGGGAACGACCATGTTTCGGTCTCGCCTTCCTCTCCGGGGCCCGGGCGGCCGACCGGCCGCGGTGCTGAATGGCGGCGCCACCGTACCACAAGGGTGAACCGTCGGTTACCACAAACCAGCGCCGTCTTGTCGAGGCCCCGCAGGCGTTCCGTGATAGCTTCGTGAACGATCGTTCACTGTGACAGCAGAGGAGAGAGAGTGGACTTCGACCTGACCGATGACCAGAAGGCGATCGAAGAGGCGGTCACCGATCTGGCCTCCAGCTTCTCCGACGACTACTGGGCCGAGAAGGATCAGAGCCACGCGTTCCCGTGGGAGTTCTACAAGGCGTTCGCCGATGCCGGCTGGGTCGGCATCGCCGTCCCCGAGGAGTTTGGCGGGGCGGGCCTCGGGATCTTCGAGGCGTCGTTGATGATGCAGGCGATCGCCGCCTCCGGCGGAGGTCAGACCGCATCGAGCGCGATCCACATGTCGATCTTCGGCATGCACCCCGTCATCAAGCACGGTTCGGCGGAGATGAGGCAGACCGCGCTGCCGCGGATCGTCTCCGGCGACCTGCACGTGTGTTTCGGGGTCACCGAGCCCAACGCCGGCTCGGACACCCCGCGGATCACCACGTTCGCCAAGCGCGACGGCGACGACTATGTGGTCAACGGCCGCAAGGTGTGGATCTCCAAGGCGCTGGAGGCCGAGAAGATCCTGCTGCTGACGAGGACGACGAAGTTCGGGGACAGCGCGAAGAAGACCGAGGGGATGACCCTGTTCTTCACCGACCTGGACCGCGAGAAGGTCGAGATCCGGCCGATCCGCAAGATGGGCCGCCACGCCGTCGACTCCAACGAGCTGTTCATCGACGACCTGCGAATCCCGGCGAGCGATCGCGTCGGTGAGGAGGGCCAGGGCTTCAAGTATCTGCTCGACGGCCTGAACCCCGAGCGCATCCTGGTGGCCGTCGAATCGGCCGGCACCGGGTACGCGGCACTGCGACGCGCGGTCACCTACGGAAACGAGCGGGTCGTCTTCGGCCGTCCGGTCGGCCAGAACCAGGGACTGGCGTTTCCCCTGGCCGACGCGCTCACCCAGCTGGACGCCGCGGTCCTGATGGCGCGCAAGGCGGCCTGGCTCTACGACAGCGGCAAGCCGTGCGGACGTGAGTCCAACATGGCGAAGTACCTCTGTTCCAACGCCGCCTTCGAGGCCGCCGACCGCGCCGTCCAGATCCACGGCGGGTTCGGCTACGCCGCCGAGTACCACGTCGAGCGTTACTTCCGCGAGGCGCGCCTGAACCGGATCGCGCCGATCTCCAACGAGATGGTCCTCAACTATGTGGCCGAGCATGTGATGGGTTTGCCGAGGAGCTACTGATGGGCGCTCCGGTCTCCGGCCGCCTGGACGGTCGCGTCGCGCTCGTCACCGGCGCCGGTGCGGGCATCGGCGCTGCCGTCGCCCAGCGGCTCGGCGCCGAGGGCGCCTCGGTGGCGGTGCTCGACCGCGACGGCGACGCCGCCGCCGCGGTCGCCGCCGAGATCACGGCCGCGGGCGGCGCCGCGATCGGCGTGCCCTGCGACGTGGCGGACCGCGGCCAGGTGTCGAATGCCGTGCAGCGTGCTGCCGGGCTCGGCGACGGCCTGCACATCGTCGTCAACAACGCCGGGATCATCCGGCCGGCGATGTTTTCCAAGCTCGACGAGGAGAAGTTCCGCGCCGTGCTCGACGTCCATCTGATGGGCACCTACCACGTGTCACAGGAGGCACTCCCGCACCTGGTCGACGACGGCCGCGGCCGGATCATCAACTCGACCTCGGCGGCGGGCCTGATCGGGACGATCGGCCAGGCCAACTACGCGGCTGCCAAGGGCGCGATCGTTGCGTTCACTAAGTCACTGGCCCGGGAGCTCGCACGCAAGTCGATCACCGCCAACGTGATCGCGCCACTAGCGGCGACCGCGATGACCGAGACGGTCCGCACCGATCCCCGGTTTGCCGAGAAGCAGCTCGAGCGCGTCCCGCTGCACCGCTGGGCGGAGCCCGACGAGATCGCCGGGGCGTTCGCGTTCATGGCCTCCGACGACGCCTCCTACATCACCGGTCAGGTGCTGTGCGTCGACGGCGGCCTCGTGATGGGCGGCTGAGCGCTCACCACGCCCGTCCTCCGTTGCAGACGAGCATCTCACCCGTCGTGTAACTGGCGGCCCGAGAGGCGAGATAGACGGCGGCACCGGCCATCTCCTCGGGCCGGCCGATGCGCCCCATCGGCACGGCGCCCGATCCCAGCAGGCGGGCGTACGGCTCCTCTCCCCGCATGCCGCCGTCCTGACTGACCAGTCCCGGACAGAGAGCGTTGACCCGAATCTTCGGAGCCAGCTCCGCCGCCAGATAGCGCGTCAACATCCACAGAGCCGCTTTGCTGACACCGTATGGGGCCATCGTCGGCGCGGGCAGATGTCCTGGAGCACTGTTCGGTAGGAGGCCCGAGCCCGAGATGACGTTGATGATCGACCCCTCGCTATCGGATTCGAGCATGGCGCTGGCAAGCGCACGCGTCAGGCGAATCGGCGCTCTCAGGTTTGCCTCGAGTACCTCATCCCAGGTCGCGTCCGATACGCACAGCACATCCTTCTCCTCGTGCAGGCCGGCGTTGAACGCGTTGTTGACCAGGACGTCGACCCTTCCGAACGCCGAGAGTGCCTGCGACGCAATGCGATCGACGTCCGCCGGCACGAGGATGTCCGCCGACAGCGTCTCCACGCGGCGCTCAGGCGACTGCGCGCAGATCTGAGCCGCGGTCAGCCGTAGATCATCGGCGGTTCGCGCCACCAGCAGGACATCCGCTCCGGCTGCCGCAAACGAGGCTGCGATCGCAGCACCGATGTTCTTGCTCGCTCCGGTGACCACCGCGGCCCGGCCGTCCAGCGCGAACGTGGTGAGATCCACCCCGATTCCAGGTCTGGTCATATGCGCGGGCCGCCCGGAGAGCGCGGCGTGACGACGGGACTCAGAGCCCGAGTCCCCGGGAGATGATCTCCCGCTGGATCTCGTTCGTGCCGCCGTAGATCGGAGGCACGAGCGCCGCCCTCACCTGCTGCTCCATCCCGTACTCACGCGCGTAGCCGTAGCCGCCCATCAACTGCATCCCCTCGAGCGCCGCCCCCTTGGCGGTCTCGGTGCATTTGAGCTTCGCCATCGAGGAGAGGCTCGAGAGCTCGTCCTCCTCGCCGTGGTCGATTCGCTCTGCGACGTCGTAGACGAGCGAGTGGCAGCAGGCGATCTCGGTGGCAAGGTCGGCGAGGCGGTGGCGGACCGCCTGGAAGCTGCCGATCGTGCGGCCGAACTGCTCACGCTCGTTGACGTAGGCGATTGTGTCCTCGAGCGCGCGCTCCGCGCAGCCGAGCGACATTGAGGCGATGATCAGCCGCTCGATCGCCAGCCCGCGCGTCAGCTGCTGCCACGCCATTCCGTCCTCGCCGACGACGGCGTCGGCGCCGACCCGCACGCCGGTGAAGAAGACGTCGTTGACGACATGTCCGTCCATCGTGTCGATCGGGCGGATCTCGAGTCCCGGCGCGTCGGTGGGAACGACAAGGAACGTGAACCCGTGATGGCGTCCGGCCGTCGTGTCGGTGCGGGTGAACGTGAGGATGTGGTCGGCCATGTGCGCCGCTGAGATCCAGGTCTTCTGCCCGTCTATCACGTACTCGTCGCCGTCGCGGCGAGCTGCACAGCGCGCGCTCGCTAGATCGGATCCCGCGCCGGGCTCGGAGAGGCCGATCGCCTCCAGCCGCCCCCGGCAGATGCCGCCCATGATCTCCTGCTTCTGCTCCTCGGTGCCCCAGCGCAGGTAGGTCGCGCCCGCGGTGAGCGCAGTGGAGTAGGCGTCGATCGGCGCGAGCCCCCGCGCGCTCTGCTCCAGGAAGATGCACTCCTCCACCATGCCCGCGCCCGCGCCGCCGTAGGCCTCGGGGACCGAGACGCCGAGCCAGCCGAAACCGGCGAACTTCTCCACCAGCTCGCGGCTCGTGTGCTCGGTTCCATCCGCGGTCCAGGCGCGGCGCTGAGGCAGCGTGCCGCACTCTCGAGCGCAGAAATCCCGGATCGCATCACGAAACTGCCGCTGCTCGGGCGTGAATCTCATCAGTCCTCTCCGATCGTCAACACCAGCTTGCCGAAGTGCTCGCGGCGCTCCATCTGCGTGTGTGCCTCCGCGGCCCGCTCGAGTGGATACACACTGTCGATCGCCGGGCGCCAGCCGGTGTCCCGCCCCAGCAGTCCGAGCAGCCCGGCGAAATCCCGCGGACTGCCCATCGTCGAGCCGAGGATCGAGAACTGGCCGAAGTAGAACGGCCTCACGGCGACGGTCGCCTCATCGCCCGCGGTGGCGCCGAAGCTCACGAGTCGGCCGCCGGGCGCGAGCACCCCCAGCGACTGCGGCCAGGTGGCGCCGGCGGAGTCGACGACGAGATCGACTCCGTGCGGGGCGGCGAGCTCTCGGATCCGGTCGGGCCAATCCTCCTCGGTGTAGAGCGCACCTCCCGCCGCGCCGAGCTCGGCGGCGCGCGCCAGCTTCTCCGGGGAGGAGGAGGTGACGAACACCCGCGCCCCGGCCATGCGCGCCAGCGCCACGGCAATTGTCGAGACTCCGCTGCCGGCCCCCAGCACGAGCACGGTCTCATCTGCGGCCAGGCCGCCCCGGCTCACCATCGCGCGGTATGCGGTCGCGCCTCCAAGCCCGAGCGCCGCCGCCTCGGACCACGACCAACCGGCCGGACGGAGGAACAGGTTCTGCGTTGGCACGGCGACGAGCTCCGCATAGGTGCCGTCGGTGAAGTCGCCGAGGATCTCGAAGTTGGCGCCTGGGTGGCGCTCGTCGGCGCCCCAGTGCAGCGACGGGAAAATGATCACCTCCTCACCGGTGTCCCTCCGCACGCCGGCGCCGTCGGCGCCGAGCGTGAGTGGCAGTGGGACCGTCGGATAGGCGCCTTGCCGGACCAGGCAGTCGTGCCAGTTCAGTCCCGCGGCGCGAAGCTCCACCACCGCCCAGCCCGCACGCGGCGCCGGCTCCTCACATTCAACCGGCTGGAGCACCTCCGGGTCGCCGAATCCGGCAATCCGCGTGGCCCTCATTCGGCGGGGATCGGGTCGCGCGTCAGCTCGAGCCCGCCGGCGATCCGGTCGCGATGTGCATCTGGGCTGCCGAACAGCCACTCGTCGCTCTTGCAGCGCTTGAAGCAGAACTGGAGGTCGTGCTCCCAGGTGTAACCGATGGCGCCGTGCAGGAACAGCGCGCGGTCAGCGACATGCGGGGCCGCCCCGCAGGAGCCGACCTTGGCGATCGACGCCCACGAGCGGGCGCCCTCCGCATCGCTGTCGACGGCCCACGCCCCGTAACGCACCGCGGATCGGGCGCCCTCGACCTCGACGAGCATCATCGCCGCCGCGTGCTTGACGGCCTGGAACGTCCCGACCGGGACGCCGAACTGGCGGCGGTCCTTCACGTATTCCACTGTCATCTCCAGCAGGCGCGCGGCGGCGCCGAGCGCATCGGCCGCAACGAGCACCGCGGCGGCGCCGGCCATCCGCTCGTATGCCTCGACGCTCGCCGTGCCCAGCTCGCGCGGGCTCGCCCCGTCGAGCTCGACGCGGGCCAGGGCGCGGGTCCGGTCGACAAGCGGGCGAGCGGCCACCTCGATGTCATCGCCATG
Source organism: Solirubrobacteraceae bacterium (assembly GCA_036501965.1). Lineage (GTDB taxonomy): Bacteria > Actinomycetota > Thermoleophilia > Solirubrobacterales > Solirubrobacteraceae > Palsa-465. The sequence continues at coordinate 48,929 of DASXZK010000021.1, read as the reverse complement.
CACCGCCAGCAGCCGGACCGCGTCGCCGTGCGAGACCGCGACCACGAGCTCCGCGCCGACCGCGCCGGGGACGTACTCGGCGGTGAGCGTCAGGCGATCGCCGTCGAGCACCGTCTCAGGCCAGGGGGCGGGGATCCGCCGCCCGTCGGCGCAGAGGACGACCGGGCGCTCGCCCTCGGCGACCGCACCCGCCAGCTCGGCCGCCGCGCCGTCGTCGGAGGCGCCGAGCAGCTGGAGCGCGAGCGCCGAGCCGAGCAGGCGGTCCCACGGCGCAGCGGTCCGTCCTAGCTCCTCGGCGACGATCGCGAGCTCGACGATGCCGCCGCCCTGCCCACCGCGCTCCTCGGCCAGCCCGATCCCGGTCCATCCCTGCCGCGTCGCGAGCACGTCCGCCGCGGTGGAGTCCCGCGCATCGGCCCATTCGCGAACGCGGCTCGTGGTCGCCTCGCGAGCGAGCACGCCGGAGACGGCCTCGCGGAGGAACTCCTGCTCGTCTGAGAGATCGACCCTCATGAGCGCGATATTAACGATCGTTAACCGGGCCCGCCGACCTGCTTTGTGGTCTTCTCCATGCGGCACTCTCGACCGCGCGGACCGGAGGGCATGCGTTTCCGAGGGGGGCGGCGGTTATCGCCGCCGGGGTATCTCGCGGCGGTGACTTGTCGGGAGCGGATATTGCATCGGCGTAGAGGCTCGACCACGCTCTGGGCCACCAGCGCGGGCCTCAGGTCCGCCAGGTGGGACGGAGAGAGATGCAGCGAAGCCTGACCGGTCGCTGCGACGAGCCGAGGAGTGGGGATGTACGACTATGTGATTGTGGGCGCCGGCTCGGCTGGTTGCGTCCTGGCCAACCGCCTGAGCGAGGATCCCGACGTCTCCGTGCTGCTGCTGGAGGCCGGCGGATCCGACGACGATGAGCTGATCCGCATGCCGATCGGGTTCGGCTCCCTGCTGAAGAGCGAGTACGACTGGGACGACCTGTCTGAATGGGAGCCTCACCTGAACAACCGTCGCATACCGCTGGGCCACGGCCGCGTGCTCGGAGGCTCGAGCGCGAACAACGCGATGATCTACCTCCGAGGCAACCGGGCCGATTACGACTCGTGGGCCGCCGCCGGTTGCGAGGGCTGGAGCTACGACGAGGTGCTGCCGTACTTCAAGCGCTCCGAGGACAACGACCGACTCGGTGATCCGTTCCACGGCCGGGGAGGCCCGCTCGGGGTCTCCGACAGCCGGGCGATGACCCCGTGCGTCGACGTGATGCTGGACGCGTGCGTGGCCACGGGGGTCGAGCGCACCGACGACCACAACGGAGCCCGTCAGGAGGGCGCCGGGCGCGTGCAATCGACCACGCGGGACGGGCAGCGGTGCAGCGCCGCCCATGGGTTCCTGCACCCGGTGCTCGACCGCCCGAACCTCGAGGTGCGGACCTGGACGCACGCGCTGCGGCTGATCTTCGACGGCCGCCGCGCGGCCGGTGTGGAGACTGAGCGGTTCGGTGAGCTCGGCGAGGTCCGCGCCGAGCGTGAGGTGATCGTCTCCGCCGGCGCGTACGCGAGCCCGCAGCTGCTGATGTTGTCGGGCATCGGCCCCGCCGAGGATTTGACCGCGATGGGGATCGAGGTCCGGGAGGACCTGCCCGTCGGGCGCAACCTCCAGGACCACTGCATGGCCCCGCTCACGTTCTTCGCCGACGGTGGGACGCTGGAGGCCGCGGTCAGCGAGGAGAACGCCGTCCTCTATGGAGCCGAGCGCCGCGGTCCGCTGTCGTCCAACGTCGGAGAGGCACTCGCCTATGTCCACACCCGCTCCGGGCTTCCCGCGCCGGACATGCAGATCCCGTTCGCGCCGGTGATGATCCATGAGGACCTGCTTGGGGCGGCGTTCGCCAGCGCGGTCTCGATCGTGCCCACGCTGGTGTCGATCGCCAGTTCGCGGCGCGGTCGCGCTGCGCGCGGCGCGACCGAAGACCAAGATGCGCATCCTCAACAACTACCTCGAGGCGCCCGAGGATCGCCAGTCGATGGTGGATGGCGTGCGCCTGGCGCTCGGGATCGCCGACCAGGCGGCGTTTCGCGGACTCTCACGTGGACCGCATCACGTGCCGGCGTCCGACTCCGAGCATGACATCCTCGACTTCCTGCGCCAGACCGCGCACACGGTGTGGCATCCGGTCGGCACGTGCGCGATCGGATCCGTGGTCGACAGCGCCCTGCGGGTCAACGGCACCGAGGGTCTGCGGATCGTCGACGCGTCGGTCATGCCCGCGATCCCCCGAGCGAACACGAACGCCCCGACGATCATGATCGGTGAGAAGGGCGCCGACCTCATCCGGGGTCGCCTGTGGAATCCCATAACCACGGCGCAACCCACGCTTGCGCGGTGAGTGCTGCAGGCAATAGACCTCCGGGCATGGGAGAGAACGAGTTCGGCGTCGACCCGCTGGTCGTCGACGACCGCGATCGCGGGGTCTTCCGCGTCAAGCGCACAGCGATGACCTCGCGCGAGATCTGGCGAGCTGAGCGCGAGCGGATCTTCGACACCTGTTGGCTGTACATCGGTCACGACTCCGAGATCCCGGAGCCGGGTGACTACCGTCGGCGCCAGATCGCCGGGCGGCCGCTCGTCTTCGTGCGCGGCCGTGACGGCACCGTCCGAGCGCTCTACAACTCGTGCACTCACCGTGGCGCTCGGGTCTGCCGGCAGGACGCGGGCAACGCGACGTCGTTCCAGTGCTTCTACCACGCTTGGACGTTCAGTTCCGAGGGCAAGCTCGTCGGCGTCCCGGACCGCGAGGGCTACGCCGAGGGCGTCGATTTCGACGCCCTGCGGCTGCGCGAGGTCCCGCGGATGGAGTGTTACCGCGACTTCTGGTTCGTCTCGTTCGCGCCAGAGATCGAGTCGCTCCCCGACTATCTCGCCGGCGCCAAGGAGTACATCGACCTCGTCACCGACCAGGCGGCCGAGGGGATGCGCGTGCTTCCCGGCAGCCATCGCTACGCCTGCAAGGCGAACTGGAAGCTGATGGTCGAGAACAGCATGGACGGCTATCACGGTGCGCCGCTGCACCAGACCTACTTTGCGTTTCTCGCCAGTCAGGGTGACGACGACGGGGCCAAGCAGCTGAAGACATCAGCCGCGCGCGGCTATGACCTCGGCAACGGCCACGCCGTCGTCGACTATCCGGCCCCGTTCCCGCGCGTGACCGCGCGCTGGCACCCGATCTTCGGAGAGGACGCGAAGGAGGAGATCGAGGAGCGCCGCGCCGATCTCGAGCGCCGCCACGGCCCCGAGCGGGCGTACCGGATGGCAGAGACATGCCGCAACCTGTTCATCTATCCGAATCTGCTCGTGCTCGACGTCGCCGGCCTCACGATCCGCTCGGTCTGGCCGACGGGACCGGACTACATGGAGCTCACCGGGTGGGCGCTCGCCCCGCGTGAGGAGCCGGCCCACTGGCTCAAGCGCCGCCTTGAGGGTTTCAACGGCTTCCTCGGCCCGGGAGGCCTGGCGACCCCAGACGACGTCGAGGCGCTCGAGGCGTGCCAGGAGGGCTTCGAGGCCACCGGCGCGGATTACTCGGACATCTCGCGTGGCATGCACCGTGACCCCGGCACGGTCGACGAGGTGCAGATGCGAGCGTTCTGGCGTGAGTGGCACGCGAACGTCCGCGGTGAGGGCCACGGCGTCCATGACGAGGGGCGTCGTGTCGAGCCCGCCGCCGCCGGAAGCTGAGGCGATGAGCCCGGTCACGCCCACCGACGCCCTCCTGGTCCGCCTGGAGGTGGAGGACTTCCTCTACCACGAGGCATCGCTGCTGGACGCGTGGCGACTGCACGATTGGCTCGACCTCTACACCGACGACTGCCGCTACGTCGTTCCCGCCAGCGACCTGCCGGACGGCGACCCGGCGGAGACGCTCGGTTTGATCGACGACGACCTCGCCCGCCTGCGCGGTCGCGTCGAGCGGTTGAACAGCGCGCGTGCCTATCGCGAGTTCCCGTGGTCACGCACGCGGCACCTCATCACGAACGTGCGGATCCTCGGCGAGGAGGCGGGCGAGATCCGCGTCGCCTCGCTGTCCGCTGCCTACCGCTACCGCAAGGACGAGGAGCAGGTGCTCGTGGGCTCGATCGAGCACGCGCTCGTCCGGACCGACGACGGCTTCCGCATCCGCGTGAAGTGGATCACGCTCGCCGCCGAGGCGCTGCGGCCCCACGGCACCCTCAGCATCATCCTCTAAGAGCCCGACAGGAGATCCCATGTCCCCGTCTCCCGACCTCGGTCTGCTGCGCCTGGCGCACGTCGCGCTGAGCAGCCCCGAACCCGTGCGACTCGCGAGCTGGTACGAGCAGAACGTGGGGCTGGTGCGAGTCGACAGTCCCGACGGACCGGTCCGGCTGACCACCGATGCGCACCCGCACTGCCTGGAGCTGCACGAGGGCGAGTCGGGCCTGCATCATGTCGCCTTCGAGGTGAGCGATCTGACCGTCGCCCGTGACCGGCTCGCCGAGCGTGGGACCATCGATCCCGAGCCGGTGGGGGCGCCGGGCTGGACCGAGGCGCTGCGGTTCAGTGATCACGAGGGCAACGAGATCCGACTCGTCGCCGGTGGGCGGCCGACGACGACTGTCCATCCCGGCTCCCGGACGTTCCGTCCGCGCAAGATCGGCCATGTCGGCGTGAAGGCGAGCGATCTGCACGGCCTGGTCGCGTTCTACACCAACGAGCTCGGCTTTCGGCTCAGTGACTGGATCGGTGAGCAGGTCGTCTTCCTGCGCTGCAACCCCGACCACCACGCAATCGTGTTCGTCGCCCAGCCGCGTGAGCGTCCGGACGTCCACCACGTCGCCTACGAGGTGCCGAGCTTCGAGGGGTTCGCCGATCAGGCCGACATCCTCGCCGGCAACGGGGTGAGTGTCGGCTGGGGTCCCGGTCGACACGCTCCCAGCCGCAACTACTTCATGTACTTCGATGACGTGGACGGCAACCGGATCGAGTGGATGGCGGGCGTCCGTCTGATCTACGACGAGGCCGGCCACGTCCCGCAGGTGTTCGACCCGGCGGTCCCCACGTCGTGGAACGTGTGGGGCCCGCTGCCGCCGCCGGAGTTCCTCACCGGAATCGGTCCCGCGGCCGCGGCCTGATGGAACGGTTCGGCGGTCAGGCCGCCGTCGTCACCGGCGCCGGCGGGGCGATCGGAGCCGAGATCGCGGCGCGGCTCGGCTCGGAGGGAGCCGAGCTGGCGCTCGCCGACCTCGACGGCGACGCCCTGGAGGCGACGGCCGAGCGGCTGGCCGGAGAGCTCGGCCGCGCGCCGCTCACCGTCGCGGGGGACCTCGCTGACGCGGCTGTCGCCGAGCGCGTGGTCGGCGGCTGCGCGGAGCGGTTCGGCCGTATCGACGTGCTCGTCAACAACGCCGGCGGAGGCATCATCCGCCCGAGCCTCGAGCAGACCGAGGAGACGCTTCAGGCGACGATCGCCCGCAATCTGTGGTCGGCGATGCGCTGCACGCTCGCGGCGCTGCCGTTGATGCGCGCGGCCGGTTATGGGCGCGTCGTGTTCACCGGTGCGGACTCGGTGCGCAACGGTCTGGACAACCACGCCGTCTACAACGCGGCGAAGGGCGGCGTCCATGCGTTCGCACGGGGGCTCGCGCGGGAGTTCGCCCACGATGGGCTCACGTTCAACACCGTCGCACCGTGCGCGACCGCGACCCCCGAGCTCGCCGAGATCATGGCCCGCGACCCGTCACTCGGCGAGGCGTTCACGCGCGTGATCCCGATCGGACGACCGGCCGCCCTCGACGAGGTCGCCTCGGCGGTCGCGTTCCTCGCCTCCGAGGAGGCGCGCTTCATCACCGGCCAGGTCCTCGGGGTCAACGGCGGCTCGACGATGGTGTAGGAAGCGCGACGCTGTCGCTCACGCGGACGCCGCGGCCGTCAGCGGGGCCTCCGATGGGGCGGCGACACGCACCATCCGCTTGCCGATGTTCCCCCCGGCGAGCACCCCGACGAATGCCTCCGGCGCGTGCTCGAGCCCCTCGACGACCTCCTCGAGGACCGTCATCTCCCCGCGCTCCACGAACCCGGCGAGCGCGGTCTGGGCCTCGGGCCAATCGGCCGCATGGTCGAGCACGACGAACCCCTCCATCCGCAGCCGCTTGGAGACGATCAGGCCCGGAACGCCGCGAGGCCCGGGCGGCGGCTCCGCGGCGTCGTAGGCCGAGAGCGCCCCGCAGCAGACCACGCGGCCGTGGGCGCGCATCAGCGGCAGGCACGCGTCGAGCACGGGACCACCCACCGTGTCGAAGTAGACGTCGATCCCCGAGGGGCACGCGTCGCGCAGCCGGGCGCGGAGCTCGCGGGGCTCGGCGCGGAGGACCGCCGCATCGGCGCCGAGCTCACGCACGACCTCGGCCTTCGGCTCGGAGCCGACGATCCCGACGACGCGACATCCCGCCAGTGCCGCCAACTGGACCGCGACCGATCCGGTCGCCCCGGCCGCCGCGGACACGACGACGGTCTCGCCCGGCCGCGGCCGCCCGATCTCACGCAGGCCGAACCAGGCGGTCATCCCGGTGACGCCGAGCACGCTGAGTTGGTGGGTGAGCGGGCCGAGCCCGGGAACGGGTATGAGCTGATCGATGTCCACGGCCGCGTACTCCTGCCAGCCGGTCTCGCCGAACACGAGCGCTCCCATCGGCGGCCCGCCCGTGTCGGCCGCACGCAAGACCTCGGCGACCGCGAAGCCGGCCATCACGTCACCGGGCGCGAGCCCGCCGCGGTAGTCCCCGCCGCTCCTCATCAGACTTCGGTTGACGGGATCGAGGGAGAGCAGGAGCGTCCGGCAGAGTGCCCGTCCGCTCTCGGGGACCGGGACCGCCCCGGAGCGCACCGTGAAATCCGCCGCCGAGAGGCGGGCCTCCGGGACGCGGTCGATCACGACCTGACGGTTCACGGCTGCGGGGGGCACCACGCGCGCACGCTATCGAGCGAACCGCCGGTGCCGGGCAGCCTTCCGCTCGACACGCGGGAAGCGGGTCATTCAGCTTGTGGACGCCTCCAAGCCATCCGGCCCGGGAGCCGCCCGACGGTGTGGCGCGAGCCGTAGGCTCCGCACTCGTGGAGATGATCCAGGGCACCGGTGGTCTGCGTGAGCGGATCGGCCAGGAACTCGGCGTGAGCGACTGGTACGAGGTGACGCAGGACGCGATCAACGCATTCGCCGCCGCGACCGACGATTACGAGGAGATCCACGTCAACTCGGCGCGGGCCGCCGAGACGCCGTTCGGGGTGACGATCGCGCACGGGCTGTTCACCCTGTCACTGGGCCCGAAGTTCCTCTACGAGATGTTCGCCATGAGCGGCACGTCGCTCGGGCTCAACTACGGCTTCGACCGCGTCCGGTTCGTCTCTCCCGTTCCGGTCGGCTCGCGCGTGCGGATGCGTGCGGTGCTGAGCGCGCTCGACGACGTCGAGGGCGGGGCGCGCGCCCACGTGGAGCAGACCTTCGAGATCGAGGGGCATGACCGGCCCGCCTGCGTGGCGCAGTCGCTCGTCCTCTACTACGACTGATGAGTACCGGTCCACTGAGCGGCGTACGCGTCGTCGAGCTCGGCTCGATCGGCCCGGGCCCGTTCTGCGGGATGCTGCTGTCGGATCTCGGGGCGGAGGTGCTGCGCGTGGACCGGGCGTCGGGCGCGGAGCTCGTCGGGCCCAGCGCCGACTTCCGCGACGAGCTGATGCAGCGTGGGCGCCGCTCGGTGGCCGTCGACCTCAAGCATCCCGACGGAGCGGGGATCGTGCTCGACCTCGTCGAGCAGGCCGACGTCTTCTTCGAGGGGTTCCGCCCCGGGGTCTGCGAGCGGCTCGGGATCGGACCGGACGAGTGCATGGCGCGCAACCCCCGGCTGATCTACGGCCGGATGACCGGCTACGGCCAGACGGGCCCGATGGCCCAGGCGGTCGGGCACGACCTCAACTACATTGCGCAGAGCGGCGTGCTCGGGCTGATCGGCCGCGCCGACCAGCCGCCCACCCCGCCGCTCGCGTTCACCGGCGACTTCGGCGGTGGCGGGATGACGCTCGCGCTCGGCATCCTCGCCGCGCTGATCGAGCGGGCCACCTCCGGACGCGGTCAGGTGATCGACGCCGCGATGATCGAGGGGTCGGCGGTGCTCGCCACCTGCTTCTTCGGCTTCCTGCAGAACGGCACCTGGACGAAGGTGCGCGGCACGAACATCGTCGACAGCGGCGCCCCGTTCTACGACGCCTACGAGACAGCCGACGGCCGGTACCTGTCGGTCGCCGCGATGGAGCCGCGTTTCTACGCCAACCTGCTCACGCTGCTGGAGCTCGACCCGGCGACGCTGTCCGACCAGAACGACCGCGCCAGGTGGCCGGAGATGAAGCCGGTGTTCGCCGCCGCGGTGCGCCGGCGAACGCTCGCCGACTGGCTGGAGCGGGCCGAGGGCGTCGAGGCGTGCGTCGCCGGCGTGATGACACTCGACGAGATCCCCGACGATCCGCACCTGACCGCCCGCGGGAGCTTCGTCCACCACGAGGGCCGGCTCCAGCCCGCGCCTGCCCCGCGCTTCTCCCGTACGCCGACCGCGCTCTCCTATCCACCGCCGCTCCCCGGCGAGCACACGCGGGAGGCGCTGGCGGACTGGGGATTCGACGCGGAGCGAATCGACGCGCTGCTGGCCGCCGGCGTCGCGGGAACGCCCACGCCGGACACGGTGTGAGCGTCGGGGTGACCGCGACCCAGGAGAGCGCGTCCGTCCCCTACATCGCGTGCGGGCCGGAGAGGTTCCTGCACGTCGAGGAGATCGGCGGCACCACCGCGGCTGTGACCGGAACGATGAGGACTGGCCCCTGGGTCCGAGATGACCGCGGGACGCCATGCGTCGGGACACTCGGCGTGTTCGCCGACGCCGCCTGGGCCGGCGCGGCGACGGCCTGTCGGCCGAGTGGACTGTGGAGCGTCTCGACCGAGCTCTCGATGAGCTTCGGCGCGCCTCTTCCGGACGACGGCTCACTGCTGTTCGCGGCCGGCTCGGTCACCTACCAGGACGGGCACTCGGCGATCGCGATCGGAGCTGTGAGGACGGCCGACGGACGCTGCCTCGCGGTTGGGACGACGCGGGCCCGCTTCGTGCCGGGTAATCCGATCTTCCCGTCGCACGCCGACGCGGCACGCGACCCGGTCGCGTCCGGAGTCGTCGATTGGCTCGGTCTCGAATTTGCGCCGGACGGGCAGACCGCCGGCCTGCTGGCGCGTGAGCATGTCACCAATCCGGCGGCCAATGTGCATGGCGGCGTCTTGTTCTGTGTCTCCGAGCTCGCCGCGACACGCGCGGTGGATGCAGAAGGTCGGGGGCTTGCGGTGTCATCGATGACGGTTCTCTACCTGCGCCGTGCGCCTGTCGGCGAGGGGGTCAGCTGTGAGACTGAAATCGTTCACCGGGGACGGACGGCCGCGGGGGTGCTCGTTCGATGCCGTCGCCCGGATGGGAACGTCGCGGCGCTCGCGACCGTCAATTTCGGGCCTGTGGCGGCCTCCAAGGGCTGACGGCACGCAGACCGCAGGGGCGCGGAGCGACGCCTACTCTCACCGCCTATGACCGCACCGTTCGCTCCGCCCGGCCAATACGGCCTCACCATCCTCAATGGCGGCTCAGGCCCCGAGCGGTTCCGGCGCGCCGGCGAGATCGCCCGCGCGGCCGAGGATGCCGGGTTCGGCACCGTCTGGACCTCCGAGCTCTACAACCGTTCTTCGACGATCCTGATGGGATCGCTTGCCACCGCGACCGAGACCGTGGGAATCGGGTCGTCGATCGCGTACGGGGTCGGCCGCACGCCGCTCGTGTGGGCTGCTGAGGCCCGTGACCTGGACGAGCTCTCGGGCGGTCGGATCGTGCTCGGCCTGGGCAATGGCACCAAGACGATGATGGAGGCCTGGCACGGCGTCGACGGCTCAGCGCCCGCGGTGCGCATGGAGGAGCTCGTCGAGGTCCTGCACAAGCTGTGGCGGCTGGATCAGGGCCCGGTGGATCACGACGGGCGCTTCTATCGGGTCCACCTGCGCCCCACCTCCGACACCCCGCCGCCGCTGCGCGAGCACCTCCCGATTCACATCGCCGGGATCAACCCGCGCATGGTCCAGGTCGCGGGCCGGGTCGCCGACGGACTGATCGGCCATCCGATGTTCACCGCGCGCTACATCGACGAGATCGTCCGCCCCGCGATCGCCGAGGGCGCCGCCCGCACCGGCCGCGACGCATCCGAGGTGGCGATCGTCGGGATCCTGATGTGCGCGATCAACGAGGACCTCGAGCAGGCCCGACGGCAGATCGCGTACTCGATCGCCCAATACGCCGCGTCCCGGGTTTACGACCGGCTGTTCGAGATGCACGGGTGGGCGGAGGACCAGCTCGCGGTCCGCGAGGCCGCCCGCGCGCGGGACGCCGAGGCCATGATCGCCGCGGTGCCTGATGAGGCAATCGACCTGATCGCCGTCGCCTGCCGGCCCGGTGAGCTGGCTGAGGCGGTCGCGCGGCACGCCGTCGACTACGACCATCTCGATCTGACCGGCCCTGCCTGGGGCCTCGAGCCAGCGGCCCAGGAGCGCGCCCAGCTCGCGATCCTCGAGGAGATGCGCGGCGCGTTCGCGTCCGGCGCGGTGGCCTAGAAGACCTGCGCGGTCGGGCGCACCATCACTTCGTTGACCGCGGCGTGCGCGGGACGGGTGACGATGTACTCGACCGCCTGCGCGATGTCCTCGGCGTCGAGGTTGCGGAAGCCGCCGAGTCGTCCCGCCATGATTGTCCTGACCTCGTCGCGGTTGTGCTCGAGCAGCTCGGTGATCGTCGCTCCGGGCTCGACCAGCCCGACGCGGATGCGGTGCGGCGAGAGCTCCTGGCGCATCGCCTCGGCGAGTGCACCCACGCCGAACTTGGTGAGGTTGTAGACCGCCGAACCCGCGTTCGGCTTGCGTCCGGCGATCGAGCTGACCGTGACGAGGTCGCTCACGGCCCTCAGGTCGTCCTGGGCCGCCGCGCGCAGGTGCGGCAGCGCGGCATGCGTGATGTAGAGGACGGCCATCACGTTGAGCGAGACCATCCGCTCCCATTCCTCGAGCGGCGCGTCGAGGACCATGCCGTTGAGCATGACCCCGGCGTTGTTGACGACGATGTCGAGCCGGCCGAGCTCGGCCACGGTCTCGGCGACGGCGGCAGTCGCCTGTTCCCGGTCGGTGATGTCGGCCTCGATCACATGAACCGCGGCGCCGGCTCGACGCAGCTCGCCGGCGAGCGCGTCCATCCGGTCGCGGCGGCGCGCGACAAGCGCCACGGCGCCGCCGCGCCGCGACATCGCCTGCGCGGTCGCCCAGCCGATCCCGCTGGATGCCCCCGTCACGAGCGCGACGGCACCCTCGAGCCCCTGCGGACCGGTGTCAGGCACGCGGCAGGCCGAGCACGCGCTCGGCGACGATGTTGCGTTGGATGAAGGTCGTGCCACCCGCGATCGACGTGCCGCGGGCCTGATAGGCGAGGCGCAGCCACGGGTCGAGCTCGTCCTCCGCCTCCTCGAGCTGACCTCCGAGCCCGGACAACGACAACGCGAGGTCGGCGAGGTCCTCCACCAGCGGCGCGGACCAGAGCTTGCCGATCGAGGTCTCGGGACCGGGTGTCCCGCTCTCCAGCGAGGCGAGCGCACGCAGGCCGTTGACCCGCTGGATCTCCGCGCGCGCGTACAGGTCGGCGACCTTGCGCCGCAGCTCGGGGTCCTCGCCGAGCGGGCGACCCTCGGCGTCGTGGCCGGACCGGACGAGCTCGACCAGGCGCTGCATCCAGCGCCGGATGTTGACCCGGCCGGTCGCCAGGGCCACGCGCTCGTAGGACAGGGTCGCCATCGCAACCCGCCAGCCGCCATCGACCTCGCCGATGCGCAGATCGTCCGGTACGTGGACGTCGTCCAGGAAGACCTCGTTGAACTCGGCTTCACCGAGCATGTGTCGCAGGGGGCGGACCGTCACCCCGGGCGTGTCCATCGGCAGCAGGAAGTAGGTGATCCCCCGGTGGCGAGCACCGCCGCCCGTGCGGGCCAGCAGCATGCCGTGGGCGGCGATCTGGGCACGGCTCGTCCACACCTTCTGGCCGCTGATGCGCCAGCCGTCACCGTCTCGCTCGGCGCGGGTCTCGAGCGCCGCCAGATCAGAGCCGGCGCCCGGCTCGGAGAACAGCTGGCACCAGATCTCCTCTCCGGTGAGGATCGGCTCGAGGAAGCGCCGCTTGTGCGCATCGCTGCCGAAGTCGATGATCGTCGGCCCGGCGAGGCCCTCGCCGAGGGTGTTCAGACGGTCGGGCGCGCCGGCGCGGTCGTACTCCTCCAGGTAGATCGCCTGCTCGGTGAGCGACGCGTCCTTGCCTCCGTACTCGAGGGGCCAGGCGAGCCCGGCGAACCCGGCGTCGTTGATCAGCCGCGTGAACTGTCTGAAGTACGGGAGCTTGGCCTCCGTCGTGGCAGGCTCGGGGCCTTCGAGCTCGGCGACTGATGCCTCCAGGGCACCGCGTGCACGCTCGCGGAACTCAGCGTCCTCGGGGGAGTCCCGGAAGTCCATGCGAGCAACCTACCAGGAGGGGTTAACCTCTGTTCACACCGTCGGCGAGCGGGCTGGCCCCCGCCACAACGCCGGCGCCGGCGCGCCGGGTCAGGCGACGTGGGCGGTGCCGGTATCGGTCGGATCGTCCGCGGCGCATGCCGGATCGTCGAGCGTGGCCAGGCCGCGCTGGACGAGTCGGACGAGCAGATCCGCGAGGTCATCCGCCTGACGAGCGCCACGCGGCCAGTGGGCGACGGAATGGATCATGCCGATCGCCGCCTGTGCCGACGCGGCGATGCGCCCGTCGCTGGCGCTCGGGAAGCAGCGGCGCAGCGCATCCTCCCAGCGGGAGGCGTAGATCCGCTGACGGCGCTGGAAGTGCGTTCGCCACGGCTCGACGAGCGACTTCTCCTCACGCTGATACACGTTCACCAGGTGGCGCTGCTCGAGCGCGAAGTCGACGTGATGGCGCACCAGTCGCTCCAGGTCGCGGTCCGGGTCGGTGTAGACGACCGCCGTGGCCGCGATCAGCTCATCCATGGTCTCCGAGAACAGGCTCGCGAGGATCTGATCCTTGCCGGTGAAGTGGCGGTAGAGCGCCGGGCCGCTGATACCGACGCGCTGTCCGATCTCGTCGACACCGACTCCGTGAAAGCCCTTGCCGTAGAAGAGCGCGGCGGCCGCGTCGAGGATTTGGCGGTCTCGGGTCAAGACCCCTGAGGGTACCAGCCGGAACCGCCCTTCCGCGCCGCGGGCCGCGCCGCGCCGCGATCTCGTAGCAGCCCACAACGGTGGCGATTACCCCCGCTAACGCTCGTTAACCCTTTGCTACGGTCCGGCCATGAATCTCAACGGAAACGGCCGCGTCGCGCTCGTCACCGGTGGCGGGCGGGGCATCGGCGCCGCGATCGCGACCGGGCTGGCACGGGACGGCCTCAAGGTGGTCATCGCCGACATGCGCAAGGCCGAGGCCGAGGAGACCGCGGCGGCGATCAATGACAACGGGGGAGAGGCCCACGCATTCGAGGTCGACGTCACCGACAGCGCGGCGGTCACTGCTGTCGTCGAGACGGTGACCAGCGGCGTCGGCCCGGTCGACGTGCTCGTCAACAACGCGGGCTGGGACGACCTCATGCTGTTCCTGGACACGGACGAGGCGTTCTGGGACCGCGTCCTGGACATCAATTTCAAGGGCACCCTGCGCCTGACGCAGGCGGTGCTGCCGGGCATGGTCGAGCGCAGGTGGGGCCGCGTCATCTCGATCGGCTCCGACGCCGGCCGGGTCGGCTCGTCTCTGGAGTCGGTCTACTCCGGCGCGAAGGGCGGGATCATCGCTTTCACCAAGACCGTCGCGCGTGAGGTCGCGCGTGCGGGCGTGACGCTCAACGTCGTCTGCCCAGGCCCGACCGACACGCCGTTCATGGCCGAGACGACGTCGAAGGCCAAGGACGCCGAGGCCGTGCTGGCCGGAATGACCCGCGCGATCCCCATGCGGCGGCTGGGCACGTCCGAAGAGGTCGCGGCCGCGGTCCGCTTCTTTGCCGATGAGAGCGCCGGTTTCATCACCGGGCAGACGTTGTCGGTGAGCGGCGGCCTGACGATGGCCTGACTCCTCGCCCCCCCGAATCGCACCCCCACGCACAGCAAGGAGAGAGCGCAATGCTCGACGGACTCGAAGACGTCCTCTACGAGATCGACTCCGGTCTCGCCACGATCACCATCAACCGTCCCGATCGGTTCAACGCGTTCCGCGCGAAGACCGTCGACGAGCTCATCAAGTGCTTCAAGCACGCCTGGGTGAGCAGCGACGTCGGCGTCGTCTGTTTGACCGGAGCCGGCGACCGCGCGTTCTGCGCCGGCGGCGACCAGAAGCAGCGCAACGAGACCGGCGACTACGGCCCATCGGACAGCGGCCTGTTCGAGATCGAGTCGATGCACCGCGTGCTGCGCGACATCCCGAAGCCGGTGATCGCGGCGGTCAACGGCTACGCCATCGGCGGCGGGCACGTCCTCCACGTCCTCTGCGATCTGTCGATCGCCTCTGACAAGGCGGTGTTCGGACAGAACGGGCCGCGCGTGGGATCGTTCGACGCCGGACTCGGCAGCGGCTATCTGGCCCGCGTGGTGGGCGAGAAGCGGGCCCGCGAGATCTGGTTCTTGTGCCGTCAGCTCGACCCCCAGACCGCGCTCGCCTGGGGGCTGGTCAACGCGGTCGTCCCGCACGAGGACCTGATGGCGGAGGTCCGGAAATGGGCCGATGAGATCCTTCAGCTGTCCCCGACGTCCCTGAAGGTGCTCAAGACCTCGCTGAACACCGACACCGAGCACTTCATCTCGATCGGGCAGATGGCTTATACCAGCCTCGAGCTGTTCACCCCGAGTCCCGAGGCGACGGAGGGCATCACCGCCTTCAACGAGAAGCGAAAGCCTGACTTCTCACCCTACCGCGGAGTCTGAGCACTTCGCGTGCCCGGCCCGTCGGCCGGACGGATCCACAATCTGATGGGGGCGATCGAGCCCCCGCTCGCAGCGATCCCTCTGGGAGCGGCCTCAGAGCATGGCGCCAGCCGCGAACGAGAGCGCCGGGCTCTCGTAGCGCGCGCCCTCGAATGCGTGGAGACGGTCGACATGCTCGCGCACGAGCGCGCCACCGACCCTGAGCGCCGAGAGCTCCGACAGGTTCGGGCCGAATCTGTGCATCCGGATGACGGCGCCGGCAGGATCGTTGTTGGTCGCCGGCTCGTGTGGAGTCTCGGCCGCCCGTGCGGGCTCGAACGGCTGCGCGGCGTGATCGGGTGGCCGGCAGGTGTGCCAGTCCGTCACCCGCTGAAACGCGTCCGCCGCGCCAAGCACCGTCGCATCCTCAAACGGTCTCCCGATGAGCTGCGCGGCGAGCGGGAGCCCAGCTGCTGTGAATCCGATCGGTACCGAGATCGCCGGATGCCCGGTGGCGTTCCAGTATCCGGTGTGGAATGAGATGTCGCGCACGGCGAAGAAGGGCTCGAGGTAGCTGTCGATCTCGGCCAGCAGGGGCGCTGCACGCGAGACGGTTGGCGTGGCGATGAGTTCCACTCTCGAGAAGAGTCGGGCCAGCTCGGTGAGGATGGACCGCCGTACGCGCTGCGCGTGCACGTAGTCGCCGGCGCCCACGAATGCGCCCAGCGCGAGCCCAGCGCGCGTCGAGGCGAAGTAGTCCTCCCATCGGCCGCGCAGATCCGGGGTGTGGTACGCGAGTCCTTCACCGAGCAGCGTGAGCAGGCAGACCGTGGTCAATTCCTCGTACGCCGGCAGTTCGATCGGCACCACGTCGGCCCCGCAGTCCTGCAAGCTCGAGACGAATCCCTCAAACAGTCCCGGCAGACCGGAATCCTGGTCGCCACCGGCATAGCGCGACAGCTGGTCCACACCGATCCGCACTCCGCGCAGGTCCTTGCCGAGTCGCTCGCCGAATCCGCCCTGCGGGACGTCCACCGAGGAGGGATCGCCTGGGTCGTGTCCCGCCATAACCTCGAGCATCACGGCGCAGTCCTCGGCGGTCCTGGCGATCGGGCCGATGTGGTCCAGAGACCAGGCCAGGGGAACGCACCCCGAGCGACCGACGAGACCGAACGTCGGCTTGTGTCCGGTGACTCCGCAGAGAGCGGCGGGCATCCGGATGCTCGCTGCGGTGTCGGTGCCGACCGCCCCGGCGAACAGCCCCGCGGCGACCCCTGCCGCCGACCCGGAGCTCGATCCGCCCGTCCAGTGTGCCGGCGACCATGGGTTCCGCGGAATCGGGAACGGCTTGGTCTCATCCGGGGAGCCGAACGCAAACTCCATCGTCGTGGTCTTGCCGATGACGATCGCGCCGGCGGTCCGCAATCTCGCCACGCACCCTGCGTCGTTGCGACCCCATTCGCGATCGAGGACCAGACTTTGAGCTGTGGTCTTGCCCTCCACCGTGGAGAGAATGTCCTTGATGGCGACGGGCACTCCGAGCAGGGGCGAACTCACGCCTGATGCACGAGCCGCGTCCGCCCGCTCCGCAGCCGCGAGGGCCTGCTCGTCGAATCGGGTCAGGAAGACGCCCAGCGGATCTTCGGTCTCGACCGCGCGCTCGACCAGCTCGACACTCGACGTCGTGCCCTCGTCGAGCGCCTTCCGCACCGCAGCGATACTTCCGAACCCGCTGGTCATCCCGCCCTCATCCCTGAAATATGCCTGTCGAGGGCCCCCGTCGCTCCAGCACGGTTGTGAAAGTCTCCAAGATGGCGTTTGCGGCCTCTCCGCGGCCGCTGCTAGACCGACTCGTGAGCGATTGCGGGCTTCTTGTGGTGAACGTCCGTTAACTGTCAATTCGAACCTTGGACGAGCCATGACGATCCATTCGGACAACGGTCACGGGACCGCCGTCTCCATCGAGAGCTCACGTGAACTCGTGCTCGCGCGGCTGACCCACGCCTCCGCCAACCCGCTGAGTCCACCTGTGTTGGAGGGGCTCGCTGACGCGGCCGACGCGGTCGAGCAGTCGGGCGCAGCCGCACTCGTCGTCGCCTCGGGCATCGAGGGCTTCTTCGCAGCCGGGGCGGACATCAAGCACATGAAGTCACTGGACCCCCCCGGCTTCGCCGCCTACGGCGCGCGGATGCGCGCGGTGTTCGCCCGGCTCGCCGGTCTGGAGGCGCTCACGATCGCCGCCATCGAGGGGCTGGCGCTCGGCGGGGGCCTGGAGCTCTCACTCGCCTGCAAGCTGCGGATCGGCTCGCCCGCTGCGCGTCTCGGGGTTCCGGAGATCAAGCTGGGCCTGATCCCCGGTGCGGGCGGCACTCAGCGCCTTCCGCGCGTCATCGGCCGCAGCCGCGCACTTGACCTGCTCGTCACCGGACGTCAGGTCGCCGGCGAGGAGGCGCATGCGATCGGGCTGCTCGACCGGCTCGTCGACGAGGGCGAGGCGGAGAAGGTCGCAGTCGAGATCGCGCAGCGGGTGGCGGGATTCTCCCGGCCCGCGCTTCGGGCGACGGATCGCTGCGTGGAGGCTGCGTTCACGCTAGATCTCGAGGCGGGAATCACATTCGAGGCCGACGAGGAGCAGGCGCTGTTCGAGGACGGCGAGGCGAGCGAGGGCATCGCGGCGTTCGTCGGCCGTCGAGCTCCGGTCTTCCCGAGCGTTGTGGCGCGGGGCTGAGCGGGTGGCCGGTCCCGACCTTGTCGGCACGGTCATCGACCGGGTCGAGTTCCCCGTGGAGGCGGGAAAGATACGAGAGCTCGCCATCGCCGTCGGCGACCCGGACCCGGTCTACCTCGATCGCCGGGCGGCGCGGTCAGCGGGTCACCCCGACATCCCCGCGCCGCCCACGTTCGTGGTCGTCGCCGGCCACTGGCGCGACCAGGCCGCCATGGTGCAGACGCTCGGAATCGACATCCGCCGAGTCGTCGTCGGCGACACCAGCTGGGAACATCTGGCCCCGGTCCACGCCGGCGATCGCCTGTCGGGCGACCGCGTGGTCGAGTCGGTGACCGAGCGGCCCGGGCGGCGCGGTGGCACGATGACGCTGATCGCGGTCGTGTGCGAGTTCCGCAATCAGCGGGGCGAGCGGTGCGTGCGCCAGCGCGACACGGTGATCGAGATGGGGGCGTGATGACCGCTGCTGCGCACACCCCGGCGAGGACCCACGACCTCCGCGTCGGGCCGATCACGCGCACCCAGATCGTTCGGTTCGCCGGCGCGGGCGGCGACTTCAACCCGATGCACCACGACGAGCCGTTCGCGGTGGCGGCCGGCCAGCCGTCGGTGTTCGCGATGGGCCAGCTGTCGGCCGCGCTCCTCGCGCGGCTGGTGAGCGACTGGGTCGGCGCCCAGCAGATCCGCGAGCTGTCGGTCCGCTTCACCGCGAAGGTGTGGCCGGGCGATGAGCTCGATCTGCACGGCGAGGTCACCAAGGAGCTCGAGGGGCCGGCCGGCGAGGCTCTCTGGCACTGCGAGCTCACCGCCACCCGCGACGGTGGCGAGGTGGCTGCGCGCGGCGTTGCTACCGTCACTGTTAACGATGGTTAACCCGCTGGCGGTGTCGCCCGCAGCGTATCTGGAGAGTCCCTCATGAGCGATTCGCACTCACCGTTTCGCGACAGCGGCCGGGAGGCCCTGATCGTCGACGCCGTTCGTACCCCGATTGGCCGCGCGCACGCGGAGAAGGGCGTCTACCGCGACACCCATCCGAACACGCTGCTGGCGGAGTGCTACAAGGCGCTGATCGCCCGCGCGGGGATCGACCCCGCCGACGTGGAGGACGTGATCGCGGGCTGCACCGCTCCGTTCGGCGAGCAGTCGCGCAACATCGCCCGCAACGCGTGGCTGCAGGCCGGGTATCCGGTCGAGGTCCCCGCGATTACGATCGACCGCCGGTGCGGCTCGGCTCAGTCGGCAATCGCCTACGGCGCCGCGCTCGTGGCCTCGGGCACCCACGATCTGGTGATCGCGGCGGGTGTCGAGCATATGCAGCACGTGCCGATCAACTCCCCGCTCAAGGTCCAAGAGCTGTTCGGCTCCCCGTGGCCACAGGAGCTGCTCGAGCGCTTCGAGTTCGTCCCGCAGGGCGAGAGCGCGGAGCTGATCGCCGAGCGGTGGGAGATCGAGCGCGAGGAGATGGACGAGCTCGCCGTCGAGTCCCACCGCCGCGCCGACCTCGCCAGCCGGGAGGGCCGCTTCGACTCGGAGATCGTGCCGATCGAAACCCCTCACGGGACGATCACCGCCGATCAGGGCATTCGTCCGTCGACCAAGCTCGAGGACCTCGCCGCGCTGAAGACTCCGTTCCGCCCGGAGAACGGACGGATCACCGCCGCGACGTCCTCCCAGCTCTCTGACGGCGCCGCCGCGGTCCTGATTGCCAGCTCCGCGGCCGTCGCCCGGTACGACCTGTCACCCCGGGCGCGGGTCGTCGATCAGGTCACCGTCGGCGTCGATCCGATCATCATGCTCACCGGTCCGATCCCGGCGACGCGCAAGCTGCTGGACCGAACCGGCATGATGATCGGCGACTTCGACCTGATCGAGGTCAACGAGGCGTTCGCGTCGGTCGTTCTCGCCTGGCAGCGCGAGCTCCAGCCTGACATGGAGCGCGTCAACGTCAATGGCGGCGCGATGGCCCTCGGCCACCCCGTCGGCTCGACCGGCGCGCGCCTGTTCGCAACGGTCATCGCCGAGATGGAGCGCCGTGACGCGCAGACGGGGCTGGTGACAATGTGCTGCGGCGGTGGTCTGGGGACCGGCGCCGTGCTCGAGCGGCTCTGAGGCACCGTGCTGAAAGGACACTCATGACTCCCTCATTCATCTCATCGGTCATTGCCGAGGACGGTGTCTGCACGGTGTCGCTCGACGACCCCGATCGCCGCAACGCGTTGTCGGCCGAACTGCTCGATGAGCTGATCGCAGCCCTTCAGGGCGCACGTGAGGACAGCGCCGTCCGCTGCGTCGTCCTGGCCTCCACCCATCCGACGGTCTTCTGCGCCGGCGGCAACCTCGGCTCTTTCGGCGAGGACGCCGCGGTGATCGACAAGCACCTGGGGAACAATCGGTTTCCGCAGCTGTTCCGGCTGCTCACCTCGTTCCCCAAGCCGACGGTCTGCAAGGCCGGCGGCCACACGCTGGCCGGCGGGTTCGGCCTCGCTCTGGCGTGCGATCTCATCATCGCCTCGGATCGTGCGACGTTCGGGACACCCGAGATCAACGTCGGGGTGTTTCCGTTCATGCTGATGGCGCTGCTCTATCGCAACCTCAGCCGCAAGCACGTCGACGAGATGATGCTGCTCGGTCAGCGGTTGACTGCACAGCGTGGCTACGAGATGGGATTCGTCAACCGCGTCGTGGCGGCCGAGGATCTCGATGGCGCGGTCCAGGGTTGGGCGGCGAAGCTGGCCGGCAGTTCGCCGCTGCTCATGTCACTCGGCAAGTCCGCCAGTCACACCCAGCGTGACATGCCGCTCGATCAGGCGCTCCAATTTCTCCAAGGCGTGCTATCACTGACCCTCTCGACCGACGACGCCCGCGAGGGGCTGAGTGCGTTCTTCGCGAAGCGCGCTCCGGTCTGGACGGGTCACTGACAGGGCGGTGGTCACCTCGCCCCCAGCCGACGACAGCTTTCGCCTCGACGACCTCGCGAACCTGCGAGTGCTCGATCTCTCGAGCGTCATCGCGGGCCCGCTCGCAGCGATGACGCTCGCGGATCTCGGGGCGGACGTCGTCAAGGTCGAGCGACCGGGGACGGGCGACGACGCCCGGTCACTGCACCCCCAGTTCCGAGAGACCGGGACGGTCTTCCTGGCGTTCAACCGAGGCAAGCGGAGCATCGAGCTCGACCTCGCCTCGGCCGAGGGGCGAGAGGCGGTGCTGCGCCTCACCGAGGGCGCCGATGTGCTGATCGAGAACTTCGGCCCCGGTGTGACTGACAAGCTGGGGCTCGACTTTCAGTCCGTCGCCGCACGCAGCCCCCGGATCATCTACGCGACGGTCTCGGCATTCGGGGACGGCGAGATCGGACGACGGCTGCCCGGCTACGACTCGCTGATCCAGGCGTTCTCCGGGATGATCTCCATCACCGGCCACCCGGGCGGACCGCCGACGCGCGTGGCGCCGTCAGCAAACGACGTCTCGACCGGCATATGGCTCGTGATCTCGATCCTGCTCGCGCTCGGCCGCCGTGACCGCGTCGGTCACGCCCAGCACGTCAAAGCTGCCCTCATCGACAGCGCGCTGGAGCTGATGGCCCAGCAGATCCTCGGCACGATCGCGACCGGCGAGCCCGTGGAACCGCTCGGCTCGGGATCGCCGAGCACGATGCCGAACGGCGCCTTCGGGACCGCAGATGGCTGGATCGTCGTCGCCACCGCCAACGAGAGCCAGTGGCGGCGGTTGTGCGAGGCGATCGACGCGCCCGAGCTGATCGGCGATCAGCGTTTCCTCACGCTTGGCGATCGGCTCGCGGCGCGTGAGGAGCTGCAGGACGAGCTCGACCGGAGGTTCGCGGCCCACCCCGCCGAGACATGGATCGAACAGCTGCGGGCGGCGCGGATTCCGGTGGGCCGGATCAACAGTCTCGCGGAGGCGCTCGCTCACCCGCTGATCGCCGAGCGACGACTGCTCATCCCGGGGGACCGGGACGGGCTCCCCCAGTTGCGGCTGCCGATCGATCCCGACGGCTCGCTCATCGGCGCCCCGCCACCGCGCCTGGGTGAGCACACCGACGAGGTGCTGCGCGAGGCGGGGTTCGACGAGGAGACGATCCGCTGGCTGCGCGCCGCTCCGCGCTAGCGGACGCGGACGGACCCGGCCGCCAACGGCTCAGCGCGGGTCGCCGAGGCCGAGCGAGCGGCCCACCAGCTCGAGCATGATCTCGCTGGTGCCACCAAGGATCCGGTTGACCCGGGCGTCGATGTAGTCCCGGGCGATGGGGTACTCGAGCATGTAGCCGTAGCCTCCGTGAAGCTGTAGACAGGCGTCGACGATCCGGCCGTGGGCCTCGGTCGCCCACCATTTGGCGACAGCGGCATCCTCGGCTGAGAGCTTCCCCTGGACGTGCGCCGAGACCGCGGCGTCGACGTGCGCCTGCGTCACCTGGAGCTCGCCGTGGCAGGCGGCCAGCTTGAAGCGCGAGTTCTGGAAGCTGCCGACCGGGCGTCCGAACGCGTGGCGGTCCTTGACGTAGTCGAGCGTCCGGGCGAGCGCGCCGCGGGCGCCACCGACAGCGGTCACCGCGATGGCGAGGCGCTCCTGCGCAAGATTCCGCATCAGGTACGCGAAGCCCTGCCCCTCCTCGCCGAGCAGGTTCTCGGCTGGTACCCGCACCTCGTCGAAGAAGAGCTCAGCGGTGTCCTGGGAGTGGATTCCGAGCTTCTCGAGGTTGCGGCCGCGCTCGAAGCCCTTCATCCCCCGCTCGAGGACCATCACGCTCACGTCGCCCCGGCCTCCGGTGTCCCCCGTCCGCACGGCGGTCACGACGACGTCGGAGTTCATGCCATTGGTGATGAACGTCTTGGCTCCGGAGACCAGGTAGTCGCCGCCCTGCTTGCGCGCGTGCGTCGAGATCGCGGCGACATCCGACCCTGTGCCGGGCTCGGACATCGCGATCGCCGCGATCAGCTCGCCCGAGGTCAGCCCGGGCAGCCAGCGCTGCTTCTGCTCCTCGGTGGTGAGCTCGAGCAGGTAGGGCAGCGCGACGTCGTGGTGCACCGAGAGCGCCATCGCGACACCGGTGAACCCGCGCGCGGCGGCCTCCTCGTCAAGCACGGCGTTGAAGCGGAAGTCATCGGTCCCCGGGCCGCCGTACTCCTCCGGGACCGCCGGTCCGAGGAATCCGAGACTGCCGATGCGCGTCAGCACGTCACGTGGAATCCGAGCCTCTCGCTCCCATTCGTCGTAGACCGGCGCGACCTCACGGTCCAGGTAGTCGCCCCAGGCCTCGCGCAGGGCGAGATGCTCGTCGTCGTACAGGGTCCTCTCCATGGCCGGCGATGGTAAACCATCGTTAACTCTCTTGGTACGCTGTCGCGTGCACCTCACTGGAGGAGGGAATGATGTCGTTCGATGTGACCACCCTGCACGGACGCCGCGCGGAGCACCGTGCCAACCGCATGGCGGTCGGCGACATCCTCGAGCGGCTCACCTGGTCGCGGCCCCATCAGGAGGCGCTGGTCGGCCGTCCGGGCGCCTACGCGGATCCGGCGTTTGCGAGGCTCACCTACGCGCAGGCCGATGCGCTTGCCAATCAGACGGCAAACGCATTGCTCGGCGCGGGCCTCGCCCGTGGCGACCGCGTGCTGCTGTTCTGCGACAACTCCGTCGAGGCGATCGTCCTTCTGCTCGCCGTCGCCAAGGCGGGGCTCGTTGCGGCACCTGTGAACCCGGTCATGGCACCGGACGTGGTGGCGTGGATCGCCGGCCACGTCGAGCCTGCCTTCTGCGTGGTCGACGCGGGCCTCGCCGAACGGGCTCAGCCGGCGCTCACCTCCGCCGGGATTGCGCCGGACGTGGCGATCGCGGTCGGTGGTGAGCCGCCGGACGGCGTGCCGGGTTTCTCGGAATGGATCGCGCCGTGGCCGGCCGACGAACCCGAGGTCGCGATCGCCGCCGACGACATCTGGGAGGTGCTGTTCACCTCCGGCACGACCGCAATGCCGAAGGCGTCGATGAGCTCGCACACCTTCTCCTACCTCACCGGGTACTCCTACGCGCTTTCGCTCACCCGCGGCGTCGCGCACGAGCACGACTTTCGGATGGGAACGTTCTTGCCGATCGTCTACCACTGCGGGCACAACTCAACGATCGTCCCGGCCTGGCTGTCGGGCGGTACGGCGATCATCGGCCGTGGGCCGAGCCGGTACGGCGAGCTCGCGGCCGCGATCACCGAAGATCGGATCACCGGATTGTGGGCGGGATCGCCGCAGTTCCTGGAGGGCCTCGTGAGCACCGCCGAGGCCGAGCCGGACGTATACGACCTCCGGTCGCTCACCGTCGCCATGTTCTCCTGGAAAACGATCCACGCCGATCTGGCCGACCGACTGCGAGCGCTGGCCGGGGAGGACGTCCAGATTTGGGAGATCTATGGCCAGACCGAGTCGATGTCGGGATATCGCTTCTGGATGGACGAGCACCCTGAGCGGGTGCGAGCCGGTCAGAGCGCGGTCAACTACGTCGGCGTCCCCAACCCGATCATGGAATCCAAGATCCTCGACGAGGAGGGGCGGGACCTCCGCGACCGGCCGGGCGTGCCAGGGGAGGCGGTGTTCCGGGGCCCGGCGCTCACCTCCGGCTACTTCCGCAACCAGGAGGCGACCGAGGAGGCGTTCGCCGGCGGCTGGTTCCACTCCGGCGACAGCTGCTGTTATGAGCCGGACGGGGTGCAGGTCCTGGTCGACCGCTTCAAGGACATCGTCAAGTCCGGCGGCGAGAACGTCTCCAGCCTGCGAGTGGAGTCCGTCGCGATCCAGTGCCCCGGAGTGGAGAAGGTCGCGGTGATCGGGATCCCCGACGAGCGATGGGGAGAGCGGGTGACGGCGGTCGTCGTCAGCGATCGAACGGGGCCCTACTTCGAGCAGGAGATCATCGCGTTCTGCCGGTCGCGCCTGGCCGGCTACGAGACTCCGAAGCGCGTCGTCTTCGTGCCGGAGCTCCCCGAGACGGTCGGCGGCAAGGTACTCAAATACCGCCTTCGCGAACTGCTCGCGGATGCTAACGCTCGTTAACTTCAGCTGGTACTATCGGCTCATGGAGAGAGAGTCCGACGGTGCCGCGGTGCGGCTCTGTCTGGAGGACTTCACGCCTGGTCGGGTGTTCGAGCTGGGAACCGGCACGCTCACCGAGGACGAGATCATCGGCTTCGCCAGGCAGTGGGATCCGCAGCAGATGCACCTGGACCCGCAGGCGGCGAAGACCGGGCAGTTCGGCGGCCTGGTGGCCAGCGGCTGGCAGACGGCGTGTCTGTGGATGCGGATGTACGTCCAAGCTGTGCTCAGCCGAGCGGAGATGCTCGCCGCGCCCGGCGTCGAGGAGCTGCGCTGGTGGGCGCCGGTCCGACCCGGGATGCGGCTCGTCGGTCGCGCCACCGTGATCGAGGGATGGGCCTCCGAACGACACCCGGGTCGCGGAACGATCCGGTTCGTCGGCGAGCTCCTTGACGAGCAGGGCACCCAGGTGATGTCGATGCAAGCGCGGGGTCATGCCCGCCGACGCCAGGAGGAAGAGGGATGACTGCTGTCGCGGAACGCCCCCGTGAGCGCCGCGGCGCCGGGGTCAAGCTGGTCGAACCCGGTCTCGCGGATCTGGAGTGTCGCGCGGCGCTCGCCGCCCTCGCCGAGCTCGCCACGCTCAGACCGACTGCCGCCGATCGTGACGACGTGATGCGCCGCCTCGTCGACCGGGTGTGCGAGGTGCTGCACATCGCCCGTGGCGCCATCTACGTCCGTGACGAACAGCGCGAGGTGTTCGTCGGCTGCGCATCGCACCCTGCCGGCGAGCTTCAGGAGGAGGTGCGCCGGCTGGTGCTCGGCGGGCCGACCGATCGCATCACGCGTGAGATCCTCGAGGGGAGAGCACCGGTGCTCATCCGTGACACCAACTCCGATCCGCGGGCGCTCACGTGTGCGGTGCGCAACTACAAGATCCGCGCGCTGCTCGGCCTGCCGATGATCGTCGACGACGAGGTTCTCGGCGTCCTGATGCTCGACAACCACTCCGAGTCACACCGCTTCGCCCCCGTCGACATCGAGATCGCCACTGCATTCGCGGCGCTCGGCGCCGCGGCGCTGAAGAGCTGCCGTGAGACCGGCGAGCTGCGCGCGGCGCTCGACACCGCGACCCGGCAGAACCGGCTGCTGCGCCGCACGACCGTCGCCGAGCACCGCCTGTCCGATGCGATCCTCGGCGGTGGCGGTCTCAGCGCGGTCGTCGAGCTCGTCACCAACCTGACGGGCAAGCCGGCCGCGCTCTACGACCTCCACGGCCAGTTGGTTGCCAGCTCCACGCCTGAGGGCAGTGACCTCAAGGTCGCGCTGATCGCGGGGGCCGCCGGCGACACCGCGGTCCGCGCCTGCCTGGAGGAGGTGGTCGCCGGCGCGAGCGCGACGATCGAGCCCTCCGTCGGTGATGTGATCCGCCGTCGTCACCTGGTCGCGCCGATCGACGTGCGCGGCGAGCGTTGGGGCTGGCTCGTGATCATGGAGCACCCGAGCCGGCTGGCGGCGTTCGACGACTTCCTCATCCGGCGAGCGGCGACCCACCTCGCGCTCGAGCTCGCCGGCCGCCGCCAGATGGTCGCCTCCAGCGCCGATGCGCGTGCGATGCTGGCCCGCCAGCTGATCCGCGGGACGACGGTCGAGGGCGACCTGCGCCGCCAGGCCGAGTTCCTCGGCGTGCGGCTTGAATCCCACCGGGTCGTGGCCTACTTCAACGCCGAGCCGGATCGATTCGACGCCCAGGTTCTGGTCGAGGCGCTGCACGAACGTCTCGGCACGGAGGTCCTGGCGACTCGAGGGCCGGATGGGTTTGCGCTGTTGATCGAGATCGACTCCGAGGAGCCGTCCGCGTCCGCGGTGCGCCACACGCAGGTCGCGCTCACCGAGTCACTGGGGGTCGTGTGCTCCCAGCCCCAGCTGGTGGGAGTCTCGGCGGTCTGTCGCGACGCCGACGAGCTCCCGGGCGGATACCGGATGGCGCTGCAGGTGACCCGCTGCATCGAGTGCTTCTCGCATCGGGGAAGCCATCGTGTGCTGGCCGCCGACGACCTCGGCCCGGGCCGGCTGTTCGTCGCCAACAGCCATCCCGACGAGCTGCGCCGGTTCGTCGAGGACGTGCTGGGCGACCTCCTCGCCGAGGACGACGCGTGCACCGAGCTCGTCCGCACGCTCGATTCCTTCTACGAGACCGGGCGCAGCGTGAGACTGGCCTCCGAGCGGCTCGGCGTCCATGAGAACACGGTCCGCTACCGGCTCTCGCGGGTGCACGCCATCACCGGCCTCGATGTTGCCGCGGACGCCGATGACCAGCTGAGCGTCCAGGTCGCGCTGCTCGTGCTCCGGCTCCAGAGCCATCCGAGCCTGCGGTCCTTCGAGGACTGCCGGCCCGCACCGCAGGAGCAGGCCGCATAGGGCGCCGCGCCCGGCGCCGGCCACAACCTCCCGCTCGGTCGCCGTTGTAGACGACTCCACAGCCATCGCTGATGACGGTGGCGGGCGCGGCCGGGACCCACGACGCTGTCGGAGCTGTGGCCGACCTACCTGTCCAGGAGATTCTCGATCGCGCCACGCTCGCCGCCGACGCACGGTGGCCGGGCGCGTCGATCAATGACTTGGAGCCGCTCATCGGCGGCGTCTCCAGCCTCACGTTCGCGGCACGGCTTCAGGGAGCGGGCGAGCAGTCGGGACGGGTCGTCGTGAAGGTCGCGCCGCCGGGCCTCGCGCCCGTGCGCAACCGCGATGTCCTGCGCCAGGCGCGCGTGCTGGACGCGCTGCGCGCGGTCCCCAACGTGCTGGTGCCCGGCGTGCTGCTCACCGACGCCGGCCAGCCCCCCAGCCAGCCGCCGATGTTCGTCATGGAGTACGTCGAGGGCGAGGCGTACGAGCCGAAGAAGGACCAGAGCGCGACTCCGCCCTCACCGGCGACCGTCGTCGCCCGCGCGACCGCGGCCGCGCGGATGCTGGCCTACATCCACACTCCCGAGCCGTCCGAGCTCGGCCTCGCCTCCGAGCCCGTCATCTCGCTCAGCGAGGAGCTCGAGCGCTGGGCCCGGCTGTTCGCGACGGTCGGGGACGACCTGCGCCACCAGGAGACGAAGCTCCGTGAGCGGCTGCGCGAATCGATTCCTGAGCCGGCCGGGGCCAGGGTCGTGCACGGTGACTACCGGATCGGCAACATCCAGTTCCTCGGCCCCGAGCTCTCCGCCGTCATCGACTGGGAGATCTGGTCGGTTGGCGACCCGCGGACAGATCTCGCCTGGTTGCTCGCCTACACCGATCCGGTTCAGCGCTTCCACCTGCACCGCGACGCCGCCAACCAGGCCGCCTCGGACGCCGTCCCGCATCAGAGCGAGCTCCTGGCCGAGTACCTGTCGGTCCGCCCGATCGACACCGTCGGGCTCGATTGGTTCCTCGCTTACTGCTACTACAAGATCGCCTCCACGACGGCGGCGCTCGCCAAACGCAACCGGCGCCTCGCGCGGCCGGATCCCGGGCTGGAGGTCGCGGCCTCAACGCTCGCACCGGTGATCGAGCGCGGGCTGCAGATCATGGAAGGAGCGCTGGAGCGCAAATGAGCATCTCGACCGACGCCCGCCAGACGACGGAGGCGGCACTCGCCGCCCATACCCTGTGCGAGGCCTTTCAGATCACCGCGCGAGTCGATCCCGAGGCCGTCGCGCTCGTCAACTACGACGGCTCTGAGCCGCTGACCTGGAGCGAGCTCGCCACGCGCGTCGAGCGCGCCACCGCAGGACTCTGCGCGCTGGCGATCGAGCCTGGGGACACGGTGGCGATGCTCCTACGCAACCGGCCCACCTTCAACCTCCTCGACCTGGCGGTGCTGCACGCCGGAGCGGTCCCGTTCTCGCTTTACCCCACCGAGCCGGTCGAGCAGATCGCGGCGCTGATCACGGACTCCGGTGCGAGGGTCATCGTCACCGAGCCGATGTTCCTGGACAAGATCCGGGGCGCCGTGGAGCTCTGCGACCAGGTCACGCACATCGTCGTCGAGGGTGCCGAGTCCGGGGGGCCGCTCGAGATGACGCTCGCCGAGCTCGAGCGCAGCGCGCCGGAGGGGTTCGACTTCCAGGCCCGGTGGCGCGCAGTCGGCCCGGAGTCGATCGCCACGCTCGTCTACACCTCCGGGACGACCGGCGAGCCGAAGGGCGTGCAGATCTCCCAGCGCACGATGATGCACAGCGTTCGCGGCGTCGACCACTTCGCCGTCACCGCGCCGCACCGCGGTGTCTCGTTTCTGCCCGCCGCGCACATCACCGATCGCTTCATCTGTCACGCGTCGCTGATCGTGCTCGGCGGCACGGTCACCTGCGTTCCCGACCACGAGGACCTGTGGGATGCCATTCGCGCAACCCGGCCGACGCGATTCTTCGGGGTTCCGCGCACCTGCGAAAAGCTCGCCGAGCAGGCGCAGGCGATGATCGCCGGCGACTCGCGGCTGGAGGCTGCGTTGGCGATCGGATACGCGCGGGTTCGCGCCGAGCAGGGTCTGACGCCGCCGCTCGAACCCGAGCGCGCTGCGGAGGCCGAGGAGGCGCTGCGCACGCTCGCTCCGGTCCGCGAGCATCTTGGACTCGACCAGGTGCAGTGGTTCGCAGTCGCCGCGGCGCCGAGCTCATACGAGACGCTCGAATTCCACCACGCACTCGGCCTCAACCTCGCGGAGCTGTGGGGGCAGACCGAGTGCATGATGGCGACCATGAACCCGCCTGACCGGGTGAAGCTCGGCACGGTGGGAGTTCCGCTGCCGGCGGTCGAGGCGACGATCGCCGGGGACGGCGAGATGCTGCTGCGGGGCGGTCACACCTGCTCCGGATACCGGAACAAGCCCGAGCAGACGGCGGAGATGCTCGACGCCGACGGCTGGGTGCACACCGGCGATCTCGCGTCGATCGACGCGGACGGCTACCTGAGGATCATCGGCCGCAAGAAGGAGCAGATGATCAACTCCTCGGGAAAGAACCTCTTCCCGGTGAAGATCGAGGCGACCGTGCACCAGGCATCGCCGCTGATCGCCCACGTCGCCACGATCGCCGACCGCCGCCGCTGGGTCACCGCCCTGATCGTCCTCGACGCCGCCGCCCTGCGGACGTTCGCCGACGAGCGGGGGCTGGAGGGGGACCACTCGGCGCTCGTGCACTCGTCGGAGGTCCGTGCCGAGATCGACCGCGCCATCGCCGCCGCCAACGAGCGCCTGGCGCGCGTCGAGCAGATCCGCGGGTGGACCATCGTCGACGGGGACTGGGAGCCGGGAGGGGAGGAGCTCACCAACACCCTGAAGCTGCGGCGCGCCAACATCGATGCGAAGTACGCAGAGCTGATCGAGGCGATGTATGCGTGACCGGCGCGCCTGAGACGCCGTCGGGGCGGCGGCGCTCGAAGCTCCTCGGCCTCGAGGAGGCCGGTGGGCTCGTTCGCGACGGCGACCACGTCGCCGTCGGGGGAATCTGGAGCGAGAACTGCCCGGCGGCGCTCGTCCGGGCCGTGATCCGTGGCGGTGCCACCGGTCTCACGCTGTCGGCGGGGCCGGCCGCCGGCTTTGCCGCTGAGCTGCTCATCGCCGCTGGACGCGTGCGGCAGGCCTACCTGCCGAACGTCACCTTCGAGCATCTGGGCATGGCGCCCGCATTCCGTGATGCGGTGCAGCAGGGGCGGATCGAGCTCGTCGAGTGTGACGAGCCGAGCCTGGTCGGTGGCTACCGGGCAGCCGCGGCGGGACTGCCGACGATGCCGATCCGCTCGCTCGGCGGGACCGCGCTTGCCCGCGCGCGTCCCGATCTGCTCGCTCGTGAGGACCACGGGGAGACCGTGTTGGACGCCCCGGCGCTCGCACCGGACGTCGTGCTGCTGCACGCGGCGGCGGGCGATGTCCACGGAAACCTGCGCCAGCCCGGCGCTCAATTCGCCGACAAGCTCATGGCCAAGGCCGCGCGCCGGACGGTCATCGCCTCGCTCGACACGGTTCTTGACAACGCGGTGATCCGCGAGGACCCGTCGGCGACGAGCATCCCCGGCTATCTCATCACCCACGTCTGCGAGCTTCCGCTCGGTGCGCATCCGGGCGCCTGTCACAGCGTCCACCGTGCCGACGAGGAGCACCTGCGCGCATATATCGCCGCTGCGACCGATCCCGCTGCGCTGGCTGGGTACATGGCTCGCTTCGTGACCGCCGGTGGTCACGACGCCTACCTCGAACGGTGCGGTGGACGCGCTGCGCTGATCGCGAGGCTGGGCGATCGCGGATGAGCGCCCCCCTCGGCCCCCGTGAGCTCATGGCGTGCCTGCTCGCCGACCGCCTGCATGACGAGGAGATCCTGATCGTCGGCGGTGCCTCGATCGTCCCGATGGCCGCGGGACTGCTCGCTCAGCGGACCCACGCCCCCAACCTCACGCTCCTCACCGGTTCCGGCGCCGTCAACCCACGGCCCCGGGAGCTGGTGCCGGGCGGCGGCGACTATGAGTACCTACGCACCGCCGAAGCGCACTTCACGATGGAGGACGTCTTCGATGACACCGAGCGAGGCCGTTGGGACGTCGCGATCTTCGGCGGCATTCAGGTCGACCGCCACGGCAACTTCAACCTGACCTATGTGGGGGGCACCCTTGCCCATCCGCATTTCCGCGGCCCGGGATTCGTCAATGCGGGAATCGCGACCTCGGCGCGGCGGTTCATGCTCCACTGCGAGCAGCACACGCCACGCACGCTGGTTGCCGAGGTCGATTTCGCCTCCGGCACCGGCGCGCGACGCCCGGATGGCGGCCCGTATCCGCCCGATCGCCGGGGTACCGGGCCCGACCATTGCGTCACCGCGCTGGCCTGTCTGCGCATCACAGCGGAGGGCGTCTTCGAGGTCGTCTCCCGGCATCCGGGGGTGACCGCCGAGCAGTTGCGTCGGAGCACCGGGTTTCCGGTGGATGTGACCGACGCCGTCCCGATCACGCCCACCCCTGACCCCGAGCAGCTCGGGGTGCTCCGCGAGCTGATCGACCCCACCGGGACCCTGAACGAGGCTCGGCGCCGATGACCCTCGCCGAGCTCATCCCCGGATGGCCGGCGCTGCGCGCGATGCGCTGGACCGACGCGCAGGCGGCGGCCTACTACGCCACGGGTCGCTGGGGCGAGGGGTGCGATCGGCTACTCGCCGCCCACGCGCGGCGGACCCCTGGCCGGCTTGCGGTGAGCGACGGCGAGAGCACACTCAGCTGGGGTGAGCTCGACCACGCCGCACGCGGCCTCGCCGGGGCGCTGCTGGCGTCCGGGCTCCGCGCGGGCGACGTCGTGCTCGTGCAGATGGCCAACTCGACCGAGCATGTGCTGGCGCTGTACGGCCTGGCCGCCGCCGGCCTCGTCGCCTACGAGTTGCCGGCCGACACTACGGCGCAGCGTCTGGCACAGGCCGCTCGCCGCACCCGCGCGAGGGCGCTGTTCGCTGACCAGGCGCCGGGTGGCCGTGCGTGCCTGGGATCCCTGACCACCCCGGCGCTGGTCGTCGAAGGCGCTGCCGCGTTGCGCACGTTCGCGGAGTTCGACCGCGGCTCTGCGCCGGTCGGCCAGGATCCTGACGCGGTCTCGACACTGATCGGCACCTCGGGCACGACGGGTACTCCGAAGATCGTGATGCGCACCGCGAATGGATCGCTTGCGATGGCGCGGACGGTGATCGAGCACTCGGGGTTGTCGGCGGCTGACACGCTGCTCACCGCGGCACCGCTGGCCGGCGGGGTGGGGTGGATCAACGCGATCGGCTCGGTGGTGCTCACCGGCTGCACCCTCGTGATCCCGAGGACGCTCGCGCCGGACGCCCTGCTCGCGCTGATTGAGACACATCGTGTGAGCCGGATCGCCACCCTGCCGACGATCGCCAGTCGCATCCTCGGGGCCTCCGGCTTCCGGGCTGAGGCGGTGCGGACGGTTGAGGTCCTCCAGACCGGCGGCGCGTTGCTGACGCCGGAGATCGCGCGCGCTCTCGAGCATACGTTCGGCTGTCGGGTGATCGTCGTCTACGGCGCGATCGACGTCGGTGCGCCGACCATGGTGAGCGTCGAGGACCCGACCGACCGCCGCCACACAACCCTGGGGCGGGTGTGTGCCGGGGCCGAGCTTGTGGTGCTCGGTCCGAGTGGTGAGCATCTCGGGCCGGGCGAGACCGGCGAGCTCGCGATGCGAGGTCCTGACACCGCACTCGGCTACTTCGATGACCCAGAGGCGACCGCGAGCGTGTTCGACGCCGACGGCTGGGGTCGGATGGGTGATCTCGGGTTGCTCGATGGGGACGGTTACCTACACCTCACCGGCCGGGTCAAGGAGATCATCAACCGCGGCGGAAAGAAGATCTCGATCGCGGAGGTCGAGGCCGCGGTCGCCGCCGTGCAGGGCGTCCGCGAGGTCGCCGCGGTCGGCTACCCCGACCCCGATCTCGGCGAGCGGTGCGCTGTGTTCGTGGTGGCCGACGCGGAACTCGGCCTTGACGCGTTGCGCGAGCGCCTTGAGCGGCTCGGTGTGCCCAAGACGATCTGGCCCGAGCGCGTTGAGATGATCGACGCGCTTCCGGTCGCCGGCTCGGGAAAGGTCGACCGAGCGGCGCTACGGGGGCGAGTCGAAAGCCGGCCGTCGTTGTAGGGCGCTACATCACCGAGCGTGGACACTCTCGCGCAGAGTCACCGGGCTCCCTATGCTCGGCCGGCGGACATGACCGACATGGACGCAGGCGTCCCCGGGGGGCTCACACGCAGCGAGATCAATCTCGTCGCCAGCACCAGCTCCGCGGTGGTGCTTACGCCCGAGCTCGCCGCGCGGCTGCAGCAGCTCGCCGCCGAACTGGCCGAGCACCTTCCTGAGCTCGTCGCGGTGATCGAGAAGCGCGCCGTCGAGGCGGGTCCCCGAGTTCGTCGTCGCCGGAGATCCGACCTCGATGGAGGCGGTGACGCACAGCACGAGCGCCAACGTCGGCGCAATTCTCACGATGCTCGCCCACGGAGTGCCGGCGACCTCGACCGAGCCCCCGGTCGGCGCGCTGGAGTTGTTCGACCGGATCGCCGAGCGCGACGACGGGCTCGAGCTCATCCTCCGCGGTTACCGCGCCGGAATGTCCGAGCTATGGCAGTTATGGGCGCGCTGGGTCGCCGACCACGTGAGCGACCACGATGATCTCTACGCGCTGCTGGCCGCCTCGACCAGTTTCATCATGACGTTTATCTCGCGCGTTTCCGGCGAGCTGGTCGCTCGCTGGGAGCAGACGCACCGTCGGCGTGAGCGCGGCCTTGGGCTCAGCCCCGAGGAGATCATCCGCAAGGCGCTCTACGACGTCTCGTCTCCGGCGTCCGCGCTCGATCCGCTCGGCTACGACGCGGATCGCACGCATCTGGCCTTCGCGCTGCCGGCGGAGCTCACCGACGATCAGACCGCCGAGCTGCGCGCCCGGATCCACGGCCTCACCTCAGCGCACACGCTCGCGCTGCGACGCGACACGGGGATCATCGTGTGGGTCGGGCTCGACCAGGCCCCCGGATCTTCGCTTCGCGGGTCGCTCGAGAGCGCCATCGGGGATGGCCGGGCAGTCGGCGTCAGTGAGCCCCGCGCCAGCCTCGCCGGCTTTCGCACCGCCTGTCACGAGGCGCTGGACGCGAGGCGGATCGCGGTGTTGCGCGCGGAGACGACGCTGACCCACTACCGCGACGTCGCCCTGCTCTCAGTGCTCACCGCGGACCCTGAGCGCGCTCGGGCGCTCGCGATCGCCGAGCTCGGTGAGCTGGCCGGCGAGAGTCCCTCGATGGCGCGCCTGCGCGAGACGTTGCGCACCTACCTGGCGTGCGGCGAGAGTCAGGTCGCCACCGCCGGCCGGCTCGGCGTCCACGAGAAGACGGTCGGCTACCGGGTCCGCAAGGCCGAGGAGCTGCTCGGTGTCTCGATCCGCGACCGGCACACCGAGGTCGAGGCCTCCCTGCTCATCCACGCTTCGCTTCCGGACACCGCTAACTCCTGAGTTCAATTTATCTGCGGCGGATATTGCCCGTCTCCATCGCGTCGGGGATCGTCCGATGGGTCGTATCCGTGCCCGTCGAGGAGAGGACGAGATGGAGATCACCGCCGCAGCCGCGCGCCAGCCCTGCGCTGCGTTCACGCTGGAATCGCTCGAGCTCGAGGTGCCTCGTTCGAACGAAGTCATCGTCGAGATCGCCGGAGTGGGACGGTGCCACACCGACGCCGCCTCTCGCGACGGGGTCATGCCGGTGCCGCACCCGATCGTGCCGCTGGCCTCCTCCAACGGAGCGGTCCCCGGCAACTTCTTCGGTCCGTCATCGTTCGCCACGCACGCGGTCGCCAGCGAGCGATGCGTCGCTGCGCAGGAGCGCGGCGACGCGGTCAAGGTCGTCCTCGTCAACGACGGCCGCTGAGTCACCATCCCAGAGGAGAGCCTCATGGAGTCCGCCACGGCCACCGCCTATGAGTTCGACCACTTCTACATCGGCGGAGAGTGGGTGGGACCGAGCGGTGACAAACGCTTCGAGATCATCTCTCCGAGCACCGAGGAGCACGTCGGCTCGGCCCCGGAGGCGTCGGAGGCCGATGTCGACCGCGCCGTCGCGGCTGCCCGCGCCGCGTTCGCAGACACCGCCGGATGGGCGCACTGGGGTCCTGCGCGGCGGGCTGAGGCGCTCGACCGATTCGCGACCGCGATGGAGGCGCGCTCCGATCAGCTGGCGAAGCTCGTCTCCGCGCAGAACGGAATGCCGATCGCGATCTCGACCCAGCTGGAGGGAGCGTTCCCGGCGATCCTGCTGCGCTACTACGGCGCTCAGATCCAGGAGTGGCCGCTGGAGGAGATGCGCACCAATCCATTCGGCGGCCACACGATCGTGGCTCAGGAGCCGATCGGAGTCGTCGCGGCGATCGTCCCGTGGAACTTCCCGCAGGCGCTGTCGTTCATGAAGGTCGCGCCGCGCTCGCCGCCGGGTGCACGCTCGTCGTCAAACCATCTCCCGAGACGCCACTGGACTGCTTCCTGGTCGCCGACGCCGCCGAGGAGGCCGGGCTGCCGCCCGGCGTGATCAACTTCGTGCCCGCGGATCGGCAGGCCGGGGCGCATCTGGTCTCGCACCCGGATGTCGACTGCGTGGCGTTCACCGGCTCGACGGCGGCCGGGCGGACGATCGCCGAGGCCTGCGGACGGTTGCTGCGTCCGGTGAGTCTGGAGCTCGGAGGGAAGTCCGCGGCGATCGTGCTCGACGACGCCGATCTGGCCGGCCACATGGAGCAGCTGTTCGGCGCCTGTCTCATGAACAACGGCCAGACCTGCTGGCTCAACAGCCGGATCCTCGCCCCACGCAGTCGCTACGACGAGGTCGTCGACGCGTTTGCGGGGCTCGCCGGCGGGGTGACGATCGGCGATGCGCTGGATCCCGCGACTCAGATCGGACCGATGACCGGCGCCCGCCAGCGCGAGCGGGTCGAGGGATATATCGCCAAAGGCAAGGCGGAGGGGGCACGGGTCGTCGTCGGCGGCGGCCGGCCCGAGAGCCTCGAGCGCGGGTATTTTGTCGCGCCGACGGTCCTCGCCGACGTCAAGAACAGCGACACCGTCGCCCGCGAGGAGATCTTCGGGCCGGTCCTGTCGGTCATCCCGTACGACAGCGACGAGGAGGCGATCGCGATCGCCAACGACTCCGATTACGGACTCGGCGGCTCGGTCTGGACCTCCGACCACGAGCGTGGTCTCAGCGTGGCCCGCCGCGTCCAGACCGGCACGATCGGGATCAACGGCTACGCCAACGATCCCACCGCTCCGTTCGGCGGCGTCAAGGCGAGTGGGCTGGGTCGCGAGCTCGGCCCGGAGGGCATGGCCCACTTCTTCGCCGTGAAGTCGATCTACCTCGATGCGGCCCAGGAGCCGCCGACCGCGGGCTAGCGCCGCTCGCACCGACCCGTCACCGCATCAGCAGTCCAACAGGGAGACAGAGAATGGCCACGACCACCATCGAGCAGATCCCGCAGATCCCCGACGACATCGCCCAGGCGGCGGTGCTTCCCGAGTCCTACCGGACCGGACGTGATTTCTGGGAGGCCTATGCCTGGCTGCGCCAGAACATGCCTCTCGGCGAGGCGCGCGTGCCGGGCTATGACCCGCTGCGGCTTGTCACCCGGCACGCGGACATCATGCAGATCGAGCGCGACCCCGCTCTGTTTCACTCCTGCTATGAGGACCGCGACAACGCGATCCTCCAGGACCAGGCCAACGATGCGTTCCAGCGGTCGCTGATGGGCGGGTCGATCCGGCCGATGGACACCGCGACGTTCATGGGACCCGAGGAACATGCGCGGATTCGCGGAGGTGCCGCCGGCTGGTTTCTACCCAAGGCGATCCGCGTCTATGAGGGGCGCATCCGCGAGCAGGCCAAGGAGGCCGTCGACCGGCTGATGTCGTTCGACGGCGAGTGCGATTTCGTAAAGGACTTCGCGCTGCTGTTCCCGCTGCACGTGATCATGACCATGCTCGGAGTCCCGGCTGAGGACGAACCCCACATGCTCAAGCTCACCCAGGAGTTCTTCGGCACCCACGACCCCGAGGAGCAGCGCGAGGAGGTGCAGCTCAGTCCCGAGGCCGCGGCGAAGATGTGGCGCGCGGCGACCGACGGATTCAACGCCTACTTCACCAAGCTCGCCGACGAAAAGCGCGTCCACCCCGAGGACAACCTCGGTACCTACATCGCGCAGGCGACGATCGACGGCGAGCCGCTGGACCAGTCCCGGCAGAACGGGTGGTACATCGCGGTCGCATCCGCCGGTCACGACACGACCTCCTCGACGATCGCGGGCGGGATCAAAGCCCTCGCCGAGAATCCCGATCAGCTCTCGATGGCTCGCGAGAACCCCGAGCTGATTCCCGGCTTGGTCGACGAGTCGCTGCGCTGGACCTCGCCGGTGCGCCACTTCATGCGCACCGCAACCGCTGACACTGAGGTCGGCGGCGTACCGGTCAACCAAGGTGACCGGATGATGCTGCTCTACGCCTCCGCCACCCGCGATGAGGCGATCTTCGAGAACCCCGAGTCGTTCGACATCACCCGCAAGCCGAATAAGCACATCGCGTTCGGGTTCGGTCCACACGTGTGCATCGGTCAGCACATCTCCAAGATGGAGATGCGGATCCTCATGGCCGAGTTGCTGCCGCGGCTCAAGTCGATCCAGGTCGCGGGCGAGCCCAAGTACGTGCAGACGAACTTCGTCGGCGGCCTGAAGTCGTTGCCGGTTCGCTTCGAGAAGGCTTGAGGCAGGCTGGGGAATCGACGATGAGCAGCGACGGGCGACGGGTGGTGATCGTCGGAGCCGGTCACGCCGGCGGCAGTGTGGCCGCCTTCCTGCGTCAGATGCGCTTCGCAGGCCAGATCGACCTCATCGGTGAGGAGACGGTCGGGCCTTACCACCGCCCGCCCCTCTCCAAGAAGTTCAGCCTCGACGAGGCCGAGCAGCCGCTCAAGCCTGCGGAGCACTACGCCGAGCAGGCGATCGGTCTGCGGACCTCCACATGCGTGCGTGCGCTTGACCTCGCGCGGCGGATGGTGATCTGCGAGGACGGGACCGAGCTGGACTACGACGCACTCGTGCTCGCCACTGGGTCGATCAACCGCCGCCTGACGGTGAGCGGCGCCGAGCTGAAGGGAGTGCATCAGCTGCGCACGATCGACGACGCACGTGCGCTGAAAGCCGCGACCACCCCCGGACGCCGGATGGTGATCGTCGGCGGTGGCTACATCGGACTCGAGGTCGCCGCGGCCGCAGGGCGCGAGGGCATCGCCGTGACGGTGCTCGAGCGGGAGGCAGGGATCCTGCCGCGGGTGGGCAGCCCGGCCCTCTCGGATTTCCTCGCCCGCCGACATGGTCGGATGGGCACCGAGATCCACACCGGCGCGCAGGTGGCCGCCCTCGAGGACGGCGGGACGGGAGCCGTCGGCGCTGTCGTCCTGGCTGACGGCCGCCGGGTTCCGTGTGACTGCGTGTTGATCGGAATCGGCGCCGTCGCGAACGACGCGCTGGCTCGCGGTGCGGATCTGGCGTGCGAGGGGGGCATCGTCGTGGACGAGCACGGCGCTACCAGCGCCGAGCATGTCTGGGCCGCGGGAGATGTCACACGCCGGCCCGTCGCCGGATACGACGGCCGCCACCGCCTCGAGTCGATCCCGAGCGCGGTGGAACAGTCGCGTCAGGTGGCCGCGGCGATCGCCGGGGGTCCGCCGCCCAAGGCCGAGGTCCCGTGGTTCTGGTCCGATCAGTTCGACCTGAAGCTGCAGATTTGCGGGCTGCTGGGCGAGGAGGACGCGGTCACCGTCCGCGGCGATCCCGAGGAGGGACGCTTCGCCCTGTTTCACACCGCCGGCCGGCGGTTGGTCGCGGTCGAGGCGGTCAATTCGGCACGTGATTTCATGGCCGGCAAGACGCTGATCCGGGACGGGACGCACCTCGACCTCGATCGGCTGGGCGATGCGGCGTTCTCGCTGAAGGAGGTGCTGGCGGTCTGATGGGTGCAGTCACCTACATCGAGCACGACGGGTCGTCGCACACGGTCGAGGTTCCACACGGCATCACGCTCATGGATGGATCGGTCCGCAACAATCTGCCGGGGATCCTGGCCGAATGCGGCGGCAGCTGTTCGTGCGGAACCTGCCACGTCTACGTCGACGAACCGTGGCTGGAGCGTCTGGAGGAGCCCGACCCTTCGGAGACCGAACTCCTGGAGTTCATGGAGAATCATCAGGACAATTCGCGGCTGTCGTGTCAGCTCCTGATGTCCGGCGAGCTCGACGGAATCGTCCTCCGCGTCCCGGAATACGAGAGCTGATCCCCCCGGCGTTCTGGAGCGACCGGGTGACCAGTACCTCGAAAGCCCTCGGGCCTGCCCCCGACGCTGAGTGGTGAAGCGCGACGAGCTGGGTGCGATTGACGGCCCGAGCTTGCGACATGATGCTGCGGACATGGGTTTTTGATCACGTGTGGCTGCCGGCGAACTTCGCGCTGACGGCGACCGCCAAGCTCAAGCGGGCGCGGCCCGCCTGAGGCAATCGCCAAATTCACGCCTCCGTATCTCACGAGACGATTGCAGGAGCGTCCGAGTAGAGGCGTAGAAATCGACAGCCGCGGTGAGCGCATCGATTGACGTTCCGGCGTTGGGCGCATGATCATGGGCCCAACGCCTTCGTGCCGTCACCGCGCCATGAGCGCGCGCCGTCCCCCGGTGCAGTGCGATCCACCTCACGAAAGGGCCTTCATTCAATGACAGACGTCGTCATCGCCTCCGCGGCTCGGACCGCGATCGGCTCCTACGGGAAGGGGTTGGCCTCCGTCCCTCCCTCCCAGCTGGGAGCGATCGCGGCCGGCGCCGCCATCGATCGAGCCGGCATCGAGCCGGGCCAGGTGGATCACGTCGTGTTCGGCAACGTGATCCATACCGATTCGGCGGATGCGTACATGGCCCGTGTGGTCGGGATGGGCGCTGGGATCCCGAAGGAGGTGCCGGCGTACACCGTCAACCGCCTGTGCGGGACCGGCGTGCAGGCGATCGTCTCGGCCGCGCAGGCGATCCAGACCGGGGAGGCCGAGGTGGCGCTGGCCGGGGGAGCGGAGTCGATGAGCCGTGGACCGTATTGGCTGCCGGGTGCCCGATGGGGGATCGGGATGGGAGAAGCCGAGCTCGTCGATCCGGTGATGGGGACCCTGACCGATCCGTTCGACTCGATCCTGATGGGGGTGACGGCCGAGAACCTCGCGGAGCGCGGCGCGATCTCACGAGAGCGCCAGGATGCGTTCGCGGCGCGTTCGCATCAGCGCGCGGCCGCCGCGCGCGAGCAAGGCCGGTTCGAGGAGCAGATCGTGGCGGTGACCGTGAAGAGCGGGCGCTCGTCGGTCGAATTTGAGCGCGACGAGCACATCCGCGAAAACGCGTCAGCGGACGGGATGGCGGCTCTGAAGCCGGTGTTCAGCAGGGACGGGAGCGTCACCGCCGGCAACTCCTCGGGCATGAACGACGCGGGCGCGGCGGTGATCCTGATGAGCGCACGACGGGCCGCGGAACTCGGCGCGCCGGTCTGCGCGCGGATTCTCGGCTACGCGAGCTGCGGGGTCGATCCGAAGATCATGGGCATCGGGCCGGTTCCCGCGGTCCGCAAGGTCCTTGAGCGAACCGGACGCCGCTTGCAGGACATCGATGTGATCGAGCTCAATGAGGCGTTCGCTGCTCAGGCCATCGCGGTCATCGACGATCTCGGGCTGGATGAGGAGAAGGTCAACCCCAACGGCGGCGCGATCGCGCTCGGACATCCGATCGCCGCGACCGGAGCAGCGATCACCGCGAAGCTGCTCTACGAGATGGAGCGTCGCGACCTTGAGCTGGGACTGGTCACGCTGTGCATCGGCGGTGGCCAGGGGATCGCGCTGCTGCTCTCTCGTGAATGAGTGAGCTGCGATGCCCCACGGATTAGCCCGACGCTTCGGACCCGTTCGTCGCTCGTGCGCGGGAGTGGCCGACTGTGTCAGACGGCACGGCCGAGTCTCAGCTGAACAACGTCGCCGCGCGGACCTTCACCGCGGCCCGGGTGACGTGGGCGTCAGCGCGTCAGAACCTCGGTCCGGGAAGACCCGCTGGGCGACCTGACCGAGCGCTGGGCTCTTCTGGCCGTGGCGGAGAGCAGCGTGAAATACGCCATCTCTCGGCCGCGCCCGGTATCTACACGCAGTTGCCAAGGCGCGGCAGCCGAACACAGCCTCGCGGCGCGATTGACGCTTGCTCCGAAGTAGTCAGGCTTCTCCTGCGCGATCGTCGCCGCAGGGCCGCACGCCATCCCGGACCGTAGAGGGAGGAGACCAGCGTCTCGGGCAATCACCATCGTTCGATACACGCAGCTAAGGATCGCGTCGGAATCGTCCGCGGCAAGCATCGCCCCGTCGCCCATCCACTTGACCACGTCGACATTGGCCGCCGCCGATTCGCGCTCGACGGTCCAGCGCATCCGGAGGTGAACCTCCGCCGCTGCGAGATCGCCGTGCAGCTGGGTATATGCCGAATAACCACAGCAATCGAGAAACGCAATCGCCTTCCACCAGACATCAGGCTGCTGCTGGCCCGGGGGCCACTCGTATCGGGTCATCTT
The DNA here is from genome assembly GCA_036501965.1 of Solirubrobacteraceae bacterium. GTDB lineage: Bacteria > Actinomycetota > Thermoleophilia > Solirubrobacterales > Solirubrobacteraceae > Palsa-465. The sequence goes on along the minus strand of DASXZK010000021.1, from coordinate 6,958 downwards.
CTCCACCCAGAAATAGTCAATGGCCGAGCACCCTACCTCGGCTGCCGACACCGTCAAGCCGGCGTCGAGGGCTCCTTCAGCGACCTGTACAAACCGCACCGGCGGGACGGGTGATTCATCGTGCTGAGCGGCAGGACGACCGTTCACAGAGCCCGGCGAGCACGGAGGCGCGGTGCCTAGGCCCGCCGAGGAAACCGCCGGAAGTCCGCCGGGCGCTTCTCCAAGTAGGCGTTGCGGCCCTCCTGTGCCTCCTCGCTCATATAAAACAGCAGGTTCGCGTCGTGGGCGAGCGCCTGAATTCCGGCCATCCCATCCTCGTCGGCATGGAAGCTCGCCTTCATCATCCGCAGCGCGAACGGCGACATTGCGAGCATCTCGCGGCACCATTGGACCGCCTCGGTCTCCAGCCGGTCGAGCGGCACCACGGTATTCACCAGCCCCATCTGAAGCGCCTTCTCCGCGTCGTATCGTCGGCAGAGAAACCAGATCTCCTTCGCCTTCTTGGGCCCCACTAGGCGGGCCAGTTCGGACGCCCCGAAACCTCCGTCGAAGGACCCGACGCGAGGGCCCGCTTGGCCGAAGCGGGCGTTATCCGCAGCAATGGTCAGATCGCAGACGAGGTGAAGAATGTGGCCGCCGCCGACCGCCCACCCAGCGACCATCGCAACGATCGGTTTGGGGAGCCTCCGCATCTGGACCTGCAGATCGGTGACCTCAAAGCGCCCGACCGCGCGCTGGGCGCCGGCCTGCGCGGGGTCCGCTCCGGCGACGTAGCCGCCGCGGTCGCCCCGCACCCGTTGATCACCGCCGGAGCAGAAGGCCTCATGACCCGCACCGGTGAGGATGATCGCACCGACCTCGGGATCCTCTCGCGCGCGCTCGAACGCTGCCGAGAGCTCCTTGAGTGTCTCCGGCCGGAACGCGTTGTGAACCTCGGGGCGGTCAATCGTGAGCTTCGCAATGCCTGCGTCGTCGCCGACCGACAGTTCATAGCGTATGTCGGAGTAGTCACCCGACGACGTCCATTCGGTGGTCACGTCACGCTCCTCGGCCGCAGGTGTGGGATAGGTCGATCCTGGCGGACAGCGGGCAACACCGCCTTCGAATACGCCATGAGTATGAGTCTGGCCGCATCGGTCAACGAAAGCGCGTTCCTGCGGTACTGGCACCTTGGAGAGGGTGCGCAGTCGGCCAGGCGGACATCATCCTACCAAACAAGTTAACGATCGTTAGCGCCCCCCAAGGGAGCCCTCGTGGACGCGAGGCGATCTTCGAGGAGGATCGTGGACACATCGCTCGGCCCGGGAAGTGATTCGCGTTGATGCTCCCTCCCTCCGACGCAGCGCGTGCGCTGAATCCCCATCTGGTCGCACGCGTGAACCGGGCGGCGCACGGCCAGCTGATCGAGAGCGCCACGACGGATTTCTTGGCTCAGGGGTTGACGGTCTTGCCTGGTGGCCTATTACGTTTGCGCACGAGAGGGATTGACATAGAAGCAGCGGCTCATCGAAGGGTGGAGGCCCGGGCGCTCGTTGCGAGAGATGGCCTGATGGTTGAGGCACCGACTGCCTTGGTCAAGGCTCTGTTGATGGTCCCGGCCTTCGCCGCCCCGTCTTGCCTCTCTGGCCGCGTCGTTCTTCCGGAGAGGAGGTGAAGCGTTCGTATGTCTGTTCGTCGTCGTTGGCGGATCGGCTTTGTGCGGCGGGGACTTGGGTCGGCGGCCTATCGCGCGATCGTGCTGCCCCGTGTCCGGCCTGCCGCTCGACCGATGGGTGCCGACGAAGCGGCGCTGGCCGGTGCCGGGCCGGCGGAACCGTTGGGTCGTGAGCAGGTGGTGCCGCTGCACCTCGGCGGAGGGACCGGTGGTGCGCCAGAGACCGTGGACGAGCTTTGTGCTTTCAACGGACCAGCGCTCCCACCGCACGCAGGATGCGGGCGCGTGCTTTCCGAGCAACGGATCGTCAGCTATCCCTGGAATGGGTGATCGCGGAGCCGCTGTTCCGCTCGCGCCTCGCCGGTGGCGTGTCGGGTCGTTGGGCTCTTGCGAGCTGGCGAGATTCCTGCGCGGGCGCGGCTAGTCCGACCTCAGGACGCTGCTCCGCCGCCGTCTGGGTGCCGGAAAACGCCTGCGGGGCCGGTACCCTCCGGTAGCTGTGAGCACGCTGTCTTGTCCGACTCCCTCCGGCCTGCCGGTTCAGGGAGCAAGCAGGGAACAAGCACTTGCGGCAAACAGTGGCAACGTATGGCAAACGTCGAGGGGCGATTTCGCCGTGATATCGGGCTTTGGCAACGTACGGCAACGTGTGGAAAAGACTCCGCTCAACTTTGCAAGCAGGAGGTCACCGGTTCGATCCCGGTTGGCTCCACTCAAAAGCCTGCAAATCGCCAATTACTGCTGTCCGGTTAGTCTCTCGAGCCCTGAGGGTAAAAGCAAGTGCGCTTGTTGAGTTTGTTTGGCGCGCTTCGTCAGGTTAGTGATTGCGGCCTCTCCTGACTTTGTAGGTCGGTCCGCAACGAGTTGGCCAGGGCTCCCTCCGAGATCCTTCGGGCGGACGTAATCGTGAGTCAGCCCAGGTCGTCGCGACTGAGCTCGCGGCTAACCACTTCGTCCGGGCACAAGTGTGCGGGTGGCTGGATCCGCAACGACCCGATCACGAGCCTGGTCTCGTTCGCGCGAGCGCTTGGCAGACGAAGGAGCGTTCGTCCTAGCCGCGGCCTCTCGACGCAGACTTCGTCGCGGCTGAGCACGCATTCGGCGTCGGCGGCGCGGCCGAGTCCCCTGCCCCGTACCCGTCATGACCAATCCGGACAGCTCGGCGGCCAGTGGCCACGCTCACATCGGAGACTGGACAAGAAGCGCAGACCAGCCACAAGGTCACTGGCCCTATAGGTTCGAAAGAGCATCGCAAGAATTCCTGTGCCGCCGCGTTGATCTACGAGAAACCGCGCACGGACAGGGGTCCGTCCAAGCCCGCATTCGGATGGGAGTTGCAAGTGAGAGCCACACCCCTTAGCCGGGTCGGTGTCGCGTGTGCCGGCCTTGTCGCCGGGCTCAGCGTCGCGGCCGTCCCCGCCATCGCAAAACCGATTCCGAACCAGGCGACGCCGAGCCCTGACGCCCACCCTTCAGTGGTCCGTCCCAGCAACGCTGCGACGCCCGGCTTCAGTCAATACCTCGGCGGCTATGACGTGCAAGACACCGGGAACCTGACGGCGACGTCGATCGTCCAGGTCCCCAACGCAAAGTGTGCGAACCAGAAGGACTACGAGCACCTGTTCCTCGGCCAGCTGCTGGTTCCCGCGTCCGGCGCCGCCTACCAGGGCGGCTCGACCGATGCGACGGCCGCTGTCGCCATGACCTGCATGGGTTTGGGGTCAGCGCCATTTTTCTATGGTCAAGCCTACGACACGAACGGCGAGGATAATTACGTCTCCGTCCATCCGGGCGATCTCGTGGAGACCCAGGTCAGCGACTCCTATGGTGGGAACACCACCGCGACGATAACGGATCTGAACAGCGGCGAGACGGCCTCCTCGACCGGAGCGTCGACGGGTAATGACACCCAGCTCTACCTCGGCGCGGAGCCGGACGTCACCTATGAGCAGCAAGGCCCGCTCGTGGATTATGTCATCCCAAGGTTCACGACAGTCAAGTTCAACGACACGGTCATCAACGGGAATGAGTGGAGCCTGTCAGGCCCGACGGCGTACTCGCTGGAGCAAAACAGCGACATTCAAATCAAGACCGCGTCCGTACCCTCGGCCCCGACATATAGCTTCACGCTGACCGAGAAGCACACCAAGTAGCGCTGTGGACTGGTTGTATGACCCAAGGAGGTTGTTCTCGTTGAGCTCGCATAGCCGAGCGAGCGGGGGCAGGTGAAGGAGAGCGTCGCGTGGGTCGTTGGCGATTGGAAACGCCCGGCCGCCCGACGAACTGGTCTTCGATTACGAGGGCGCGCATGCTGGTGATGCATAGTCGTTCACGCGGACAAGCATGTGCCAAGCGCGGTTACAGATCGGTTACGGCCCGCGTTCCCGGGCTGTAACCGGTCACAGCGTACAACTGGCGCCGTGCAACGCAACATCACCTCCGGGCATCGTCCCTCACGAGATCTTCCACCAGTGGTTTGGCGACAACGTGAGGGAGGCCAATTTCGATATGGCCTTGTCTAGGGAGGGCATGGCGGACTTGGGCGAAGCGTTGTACGCCGCGGATCGTGCCGCGCGGAACGACGGCGGTCCGAGCACGGCGACCGGACGCACCGCGATCGAGCGCCAACTTGCACACGCCTTTGACTTCGATTACACGCGCCTCGGTCCTGGCGCCTGGCAGCTGGCGCAGTCCAAGCGCCCACCGGCCGGCTACCTTGATGTCTTCGCCGTCTATGTCTGGCCGGCAGACGCCTTGGTTGCGCTGCGCCAGATCTTTGGACCACGAGACGTCGACGCCGTGCTGCACGCGATCCAGCATGGCTACGGCGGCTTGTCGATCACCGAACCCGAGGTCAAGCGGGCGTTCGCCGCAGGGCTTCCAAACCACAGCGCGTCCTGCCGGACACGCCTGACGCAGTTCTTCACGCAGTGGTTTGACACCGCCTACCACGGCTCAAAGCCGCAGATCACCGGTCCGGGGCTGGACGGACACCCGTTCTACACCCACGGCTGCACGGCCCCGCACCGGCGATGACCAGCCAAGCCCGCCGGGCGGCTGCATTGCCGCCAGGCATCTCCCGGCTGCGGGCAGCTGAGCTGCTGCTCGACGCCGTCGACAAAGCAAGAACAGCAGCCACGCCAGAGCACAGTCGGCCGGTCGACAGACGAGCGCTGCGACCCGCGACTGGCGGGTGGATCGCTTGCCGCCGCGGCCCGGCATCCCGAGCGTGCCGGGCACCGGCGCCATGGGCGAGCCGCTGCATGAGCGTAGGCGGACTCGGTCGCCTGGTGCCGTGACGAGCTTGGCGGAGAGCCGCCGGGGGTGCATCTGGCTGTCTGGGCGTGCGCCGCTGATCGTGCTGGCGCTTGTGTCGGCGCTGTCGCTGGGCGCGCGGGCCTACCGGCTCGACGCGCCGTGCGTGTCGCCCTGTCGGACTGCCTCCGCTCACGCGCTCATCTCCGACGAGAGCTTTTACGTCTCTGCCGCGCAGGTGATCGCGGGGATCCGCCCTCCGCGGAGGCCGACCGCGGGTCAGGTGCCGACCTACCAAAACGCGCCGCTGGGGACCGACCCCAACGGCGAGCATCCCCAGGGAGCCAAGCTTGTGATCGCCGGCGCGATCGAGCTGTTAGGCGACGGGCCGTTCGCGTGGCGGATCGGCTCGGTTTTGTTCGGCAGCCTGGCGATCCTCGGCATGCACGCGCTCGTGCGCGCCGCCGGCGGCGGACAGTGGTTGGCGGTCGGGGCCGCGACGCTGATGGCCGCCGACAACCTGATGATCATCTGGGGCCGAATCGCGTTTCTCGACATCTACGCGCTCGCCCCAATGATCTGGGGCGTGGCGCTGTACCTGCGCGGACGCGTGGGCCGCGCGGCGGCATTGCTCGCGGTCGCTGACTGCATGAAGGAGGTCTCGATCTACGCGCTGCTGGTGCTGGGGCTGGTGGAGCTCTTCAGGATGCTGCTGCACGCCCGCGCCACAGACCCCGCCGACCCGCTGCCGGCGGAGTGGGCGTGGCGCCCAGCGCTCGCGCGGCTGGCGATCGCGACGGTCGGCAGCGCAGCGCTGTTGATCGTCGGGCTGTGGGTGATGGGGCTGATCGCCCCGCCGTTCTCCGGCGACAGCGGGCGACAACATCTCATTACCGGCGGACCGCTCGGGCACCTGGCGTACATCATCAACTTCGCCAAGGGGTTCAGAAACGCGGCCGGGTCACAGTTAGGATTCCCGTGGCAGTGGTGGTATGACCACGGGTGGCAAACCCTGCTGCGCGTCAACCCGTCAGCGCGCGCGTGCCACGTCCCGCCGGACTACCCGTCCGGAGTGACATGCCTGCCCGACTCGCTGCCCGGCCGCGGCCCGCAGGCGGTCCGCCCGGTCAGCGCGCTTCTCATGATGATCAGCCCGCCGATCCTCGCGCTCGCGACCCCGGCGCTCGTCGTCTGCGCCGTGCGCGCGGCACGCCGGCGCTTGGTCTCGCAGTCACCCCGCGACGTCGGGGTCGCGGTGCTCGCGCTCGCGTGGACGATCGGCACGTGGCTGCCGTTTGAGCTGCAGAATCTCGTGTACCACCGCATCAGCTGGCTCTACTACATGGTCATCGTGATGCCCGGGGTCTACGTCGCGGTCACAGACCTCGCCTGCCTGCTGTGCCACCGGCGCAGCGCCTGGCTGCGCGGGGCCGTGGCCGTTTGGGGACTGACCGTTCTCGCGGCCGCTGTCGTCATGTTCCCGTTCGTTGCGACTTTCTCAAGGTGACAGCCCGGCTCCTGATATCCCGTGCGCACCGCGCATCCGCCCTGCGGGCGGCGCCTGGCCGCATCCTTCGACGGACGACTCGCCTTCGAGATTTCTGCTGCTCTCACGAGAGTAAACGCGCCGCGTCCATGGAGAAGCGGAGCGGAGCGCGTCCGCATGCCGATCCTCCTTCGGCAATACGCTCGGCCACGCTGTCGATGTCGAAGTCGTCATTGAGTCTCTGTCGGGCTGCGCCGTTCCGCTCTGAGACGCGAGTCGGCGCGATCATCAACGATGGCGGCCGACCTGGGTGCGGCGCTCTCGGTCAGCGGTCTGCTAGGGGCCGTAGGCGACGGGCGTTGGCTGGTTGGCGCGTGGTGACCGGTTTGGACCTGTGGAGACGGCACTCTGCATGGCGTCTCCTAGAAGTCCCCTGAAGAAGTGGGTTCGGTGATCGGGCCGCTCATCGAGTAGGTGACCGTCTGGGAGGGCGGGGTCTCGGGGCGGGCGCGGTTCGGCTGGTCTCGGTTCGGTCTTTCATGTGTTCTGGAGGGCGAGCCGGT
>DASXZK010000020.1:0-3327 GCA_036501965.1 Solirubrobacteraceae bacterium | reverse complement strand
GTACCGCGTCCGGCCTCCGGTCGCGATCCTCAGCGTCAGCGTGTTCCGCGAGGCGCCGTCATCGGCCGCGGCGGTGTGCGGTCCCGCTGGCTTCGCCGCCGAGGCGCTGGCCCGCTGGCAGGAACGAAACGATCCGGCACGCCGACGTTAGGAAGGATAGGCGGGTACCCGGGGCACAGCGTGCCGGATGAGGTAACTCTGCGCCACTAGCTTCCCGGGATCTACTCGGCGGGATCGCCCTTCGAGGTGTCCTCGAAGATCCGCAGGATCTCGCCGGCCAGCAGGTAGGTCTGCATGACGCACGTGTCGACCTCCGCCTGGGTCACGGCGGCGTGCACCCCCTTGTTGGTCAGCAAGTAGACCTTGTCGATGCGGGAGCCGAAGTCTTGCAGCGTGGTGAGCAGGACCTTGGACTGGGTGCTTCCGGACATGGAGTCGGCCACGAACATCCAGAGGCGGTTGACGTACGCCTCCGGGCCGACGTTCCTTGTCGTCCCGCCGGAATCTACGACCGGTTGTGCCCTGGCCGGGTAGACCACGTCCGCCACCGACTCGAGGATGCGGCGGCACGTGGTGAGCGCATGAGTCTTGCTCTCGGCGTCGTCTTCCCTGGCGCGGCGGTACGCGGCCGTGAACTGCTCGAGCACCTGCGGCGATATCTGCGACAGGAAGGATTCCACGCGCCGCCGGTGCCGCTCGAAGATGTCCGCGTTGACCCCGACGTAGGACAGGTCCCGCTCGACCGTGCAGAGGTACGTGAAGACCCGGTGGGTCGTACGCTCGATGACCTCCAAGTCGAGCTCGCGGCGCAGCTCCATCTGGTACTCGAGTTGCGGGTTCGGCGCGCGAGCGCTCCCGCGCTCCATGAGCGCGGAGTGCCTGATGACGCTCTCGATCGACCCGGCGATCAGATGATCGTCACCGAACGTGCCTTTAAGGGGCTCCTCGACCTTGGAGGGGCTGCGCTCCTTGATCCACTCCTCGAAGATGTACGACCGCCACGTGTCGACGTCGACCGAGTTGACCTCCTCGCTCTTGAGCAGCTCGTAGGCCTCGGTCCGGCTCCATGTCGTCGAGCCGCCGGTCGGGCGCAGGTCGAGCTGGAACATGTGCGCGTAGTGGATGTCGCCACGCAGCCGCGCGATCCGCTCCACGCGCCGGAGGCTGGCCGCGAGCGGGACGGACTCGAACTCGTCCAGCGCCTGGCGGGTCAGGGCCAGCATTTCCTCGACGTTCGTCAACGTCGCCTCCTTTGGCATCTCGGCATGTACTCGAGCCGTTGGTGTACTGCTAGATCGCTTGCTTCGGGGTATGGGCGCTCGGCGTCATTCCTGCTTGCGGCCTGGCGCATCCCCCTGTTCTCGCTTGCGCCAGCAGAAGTCCCAGCGTTCCCAGATCACCGTGTCGTCGGTAATGATCCTGAAGGCCTTCAGGATGCGCTTGTCGATGGCGGGGTTGCCGTTGTCGTTCGTGTAGGTGTACTCGTCGCCGAACTTCTCGGCGATCTCTTGGACCGCATCGGACTGGTAGAGGCGCCCTGTTTCTTCGAGGCGGCTCATCATCCACTGGGCGATCGTCTCGGGGGTCACGTCATTCATGGCGAAGCCTCCTTGCGGAGCGGGAGGAACTGGAACAGCTGGTCGAGGTTCGGCCTGATGGCTGATCCCTGGCGCTGCAGCAGCCCGGTGTCCCTGAGGCTGTTCACGTCCCGGGTGATGGTCTTGGCCGTGCGCCCGGCATAGATAGCCGCGAGGTCGGTCGTCAGCCGGGGGATCTCCGAGAGCGGAACCCACTGGCCCGCGGTCGGCAGCGCGAACAGCAGGAGCCTGCGACGATTGCTGGTCTCCCTGCTGCCGAGGTGGGCCGTGTGAGCGATGTTGGTCCATGCCATGCCGAGCACGTGGCTCTGGACTGCCTTCAGCTGCTCGCGGAGTTCCTCGGTAAAGCCTTGGAGTGCGTACGAGACGAATTTCCAGACAGGGTATTCGGCGTTCTGGCTGGTCTCGCGGAGCACCTGGTAGTACCTCGTGCGCGTGCGGTTGTAGTAATTGGACAGCAGGTGGCATGCCGGCGAGGGGAAGCCCGCCTCGAGCAGCAGTTGGAACTCGACGAGCCGCGCGGTGCGGCCGTTCCCGTCGCCGAAGGGGTGGATCCAGGCGAGGTACAGGTGCGCCAGGATCGCTCGGATCACGCCGATCGGGCGCCGCCATTCCGGGCCGGCGTCCACCATCATCTGGTCAAGCCATCCGCAGAGCTGGTCAAGCAGGAACTCGCAGTCTCCCGCAGGTGCGCCGCGGTAGACGCCGCCCACCGCTACGCCCCTGGTCCTGACCTCGCCGGGCACGACGTCTTCGTCCTGCGGCAGTCCGTCCAGCACCATCTTGTTGAACTGCTTGATCCGGGCGGCTGTGAGACGCATGTCGGCACCCGACCGGATCTCCTCGCCCACCAGGTTGCAGGCGGCGAGGATGTTGTCGATTTCCTTGCCGAGATATTCCTGCGATTCCGGGAGGTCCAGGTCGCCGTCGATCCGGGCCCCGACCTCCTCCTCCGACAGCGTGTTCCCCTCGATCTGCGTTGTGGCGTGGATGCCCTTGACCAGGTACACCCGGTGCACCTGCATCCCGATCGGCGGCGGCAGCGGGACACCCGAGAGGTGGTCGCACTTGGATATCGCCTCGCCGAGGCGCATGAAGTCGAACTCGCCGAGCTTCCTGAGGTTGAACGTGTAGTTGATCCACGGATGAGACTCGGCATATGACCGTCTGGTGTCCCCAAACCTTGAGGTCATGACCTGGCTCCTACCTGCATCTTCTTGATTTCAGGCTCATTTTTGTCCACTCATTCTGTCCCTTGAGGTGGACTAAATGTAGGACAGGGGCTGGCTCAAGACAACTGGTAACGGGAGGCCAGTTCGCGCCGGGCGATCCTAGTCCTCGAGCAGCCGGAGGACGCGTGGTCTATTCGGGCGTGCTGTCAGGCGCGCGCCGATCCTGCTCAGTCCGGGGCGATCGCTGCCTGCGCTCCGCCTGGGCAATCCGCGCGGCCGCACGCTCATCTTTCGTGGCCTGTGCTTCCCGCCAGATCTCGATCTCGCGCATAGACCGCGGCGGCCGCGCGCCTCGGCGCACCTCGTCGTCGCGCAGTGCGCGCCGCACCTGGGCAAGGTACGCGGCTCGCTCTGCAGGCGTCATCTCGCCGAGCGGTTTCTCTGGCTCCTCGATCGGCGGCGGCCGACGTCGGCTCATCGGTTATCTTCCTTGCTTCCCCTGACTTTCCGCCGCTCGCGCGCTCCCGTCTCCGCGATCGCGCGTTCACGGACTGACC
>DASXZK010000019.1:0-4866 GCA_036501965.1 Solirubrobacteraceae bacterium | reverse complement strand
GCAGAACGATCTGCCAGTCGACCGCAACCGCGGCGATCGTGACGATCGCGCCGACGATGTAGATCCATCCGGTCATCCACGACGTATAGCCGCTCGAGATCTGCTTGGACCACTGGTACACCGACCCAGCGATCGGGTACTGGCCGGCCATCTCCATGAAGCAAAGCGCGACCAGGATCTGGCCGAAGACGACGACCGGCCACGTCCACCACACGCCCGGGCCGGCATTGAGGTAGCCGAATCCGTACAGCGCGGTGACGCCCGTCAGGATCGAGATGTAGCTGAAGCCGGCCGCAAACGAGGAGAAGCTCCCGAGCGAGCGGTCGAGTTCCTGCTTGTATCCGAAGCCCGCGAGCTCGTTGGTATCCGACGTCCTACCGCTCGCACTTGGAGCCTCTACGGCTGCCATAGATCAACCTCCCCGAATCGCGCAGCGCTGTGCGCAACCGATCGAACCCGCCGGCCTTGCCCGTGTCTGGGGCCCTGAGCGCACCCTCGAATCCATTGACCCGAGCCTGATCGGGCTGTTATATATCAGTTGTCGAACTGTGTCAACGCGACCGGGGTAAGGCATCTATGGCGACGCAAACTGCGCAGCAGATGTTCGTTGGCGGCGACTGGCAACCAAGCGCCAGCGGCGAAACAGTCGAGGCCACGAGCCCGGCGACCGGACAGCAGATCGCGACGGTCTCCCAGGGTGACCGGTCGGACGCGATCCGCGCGATCGAGGCCGCGCGCGAAGCCTCCGATGGCTGGGCCCGTCTGACCGCGTTCGAGCGTGCAGAGAAGATGCACGCGGTCGGCGACCTGATCGAGTCGCGCCGCGATCAGCTGGCCCGCACGCTCACGCTCGATCAGGGCAAGCCACTTCGTGCCGAGGCGTTCGACGAGGTCTCCGAGCTGGTCGAGTACTGGCGGATGGCCGCCGAGGACGCCAAGCGCCTGGGCGGAGAGCTCCCGAATTCATTCTCCCCCGGAAAGCGCGTGATGCTGATGCGCCGCCCGCGCGGCGTCGTCGGTGTGATCAGCCCGTGGAACTGGCCGTACACGATGCCCGCCGAGCTGATCGCGCCGGCGCTCGCGTGCGGCAACGCGGTCGTCTGGACGCCGGCGCCGTCGACCGCGGTGTGCGCGGTGGCGCTGGCGGAGTGCATCGCCGACGCCGACCTGCCGCCCGGGGTGTTCAATCTCGTGACCGGACCCGGCCCGGTGGTCGGAGACGAGATCGCGCGCAACCCAGGCACCAACGGAGTCGCCTTCATCGGGTCGACAGCGACCGGGCGGATCGTGGCTCAGGCGGCCGCGGGCAAGGCGGCGCTGCTGGAGATGGGCGGCAACGGCCCGGTCGTGGTCATGGACGACGCCGACCTCGACGCGGCGGTCGACGCTACGTTGACGGCCTGCTACCTGTGCGCCGGGCAGAGCTGCACCGCGGGCGAGCGGATCCTCGTCCACCGCGCCGTGCGGGACGAGTTCGTCGAATTGCTCGCGCGCCGCGTGACCGAGCGGATCCTGCTCGGCGACCCGTTCGACGACGCGACCACGATGGGCCCGGTCAACAACGAGCCGGTCGCGGCGAAGATGGACGAGCACGTAAGCGACGCGGTGGCCCGGGGCGCCACCGTAGTCAGCGGCGGCGCGCGCGCGGACGGCTTCGCCACGTCGCTGTACTGGCAGCCGACGATCCTGACCGACGTGCCCGCCGACGCCCGGGTGGCGGTCGAGGAGACGTTCGGTCCGATCGCTCCGGTGGTCGCGGTCGACTCGCTCGAGCAGGCGATCCTGCTGACCAACGCCTCTCCCTACGGCCTGCTCGCGGCGATCTTCACGGCCAACCTCGAGCACGGTCTCGAGTTCGCCGACCGGGTCCGCACGGGTTGGGTCAACATCAACGAGTCGAGCAACTACTGGGAAGCGCATCTCCCGTTCGGTGGCCGAGCCGGGACCGACAGCGGGATCGGCCGTGTCGGCGGTTCGCACGTGATGCAGTCATTCACCGAGCTGCAGACGGTCGTGCTGTCACCTCACAGCCGGCCCGCGTCAGGGTTCTGACCGCGCTGGGCCGCGGGCAGACCGGCCTCTGAACATCGGCAGGTTTGGCACGTTCTGTACCGGTACCGGCATTAGTCCGTAATCCGTCCAGACGATCTCCAGACGCCTCCCGGCGAGGTCGATGCAGGGGGCTATGGAGCCGCCGAAGAATTTCGAAGACGTCCTGCGCCGAAGCCCAGGACCCCTACGTGGAGAAGTCCCGACGCCGGTCGCGGAGAACCCGCTTCGTATCCTGTTCGTCACCTCCGCGCACAATAGCCTCAGCCAGCGCTGCTACATCGCCCTGACCGAAATGGGCCACGAGGTCACCGTCCAGGTCGTCGACTCGAGCGACCTCATCGAGAGCGCCGTCGAGGTGCACAAGCCCGACCTCGTCGTGTGCCCGATGCTCAAGCAGTTCATCCCTCCGTCGGTGTGGAGCAAGTACACGTGCCTGGTTGTCCATCCCGGTCCGCACGGCGACCGCGGCCCCTCGTCGCTCGACTGGGCGATCGAGCTCGGGATGGACGAGTGGGGCGTGACCGTGCTCGAGGCGGTCGAGGAGGCCGATGCCGGCGACATCTGGGAGACCCGCAGGTTCGGTATGCGGCCGGTCGGCAAGAGCAGCATCTACCGGCATGAGGTGCGCCGCGCCGCCGTCGAGATGCTGGTCTTTGCGGTCCACAACTTCGCGCGCGGTGATTTCAAGCCGACGGCGCTGAACTACGACGATCCGCACGTGACCGGCCGGCTGCGTCCGCTGATCAAGCAGGCCGACCGTGCGATCGACTGGCGCTGCGAGTCGACTGCCGGCGTGGTCCGCAAGATCCGCGCCGCCGAGGGCCACCCCGGCGTGCTCGACACGATCGCCGGGACCGAGTTCCACATGTTCAACGTCTACACCGAGCGCGGCCTCCGTGGCCGCCCGGGCGACATCATCGCGACTCGCAGCGGCGCGATCTGCCGCGCGACCGTCGACGGCGCGGTGTGGATCACCCATCTGAAGGCGAAGGACGGTCCCGCGCCGTTCAAGCTGCCCGCCACCCGCGCGCTCGAGCTGGCCGGGCACGTCCCGGACGCGCCCGAGATCCCGGTTGCGCTGCACGCGCCGATCCCGGCGGGCCACACCTACCGCGAGATCTCCTACGAGGAGAAGGCGGGGGTCGGCTACCTGAACTTCGACTTCTACAACGGTGCGATGAGCACCGAGCAGTGCCGGCGCCTCCTCGAGGCTTACCGGTACGCGCGCAGCCGCCGCCAGACCAAGGTGATCGTGCTCGCGGGCGGCATCGACTTCTTCTCGAACGGCATCCACCTCAACGTGATCGAGGCGGCCGCCGATCAGGGCGAGGAGTCCTGGTACAACCTCCACGCGATCGACGACATCGTGCGCGAGATCGTCGAGACCGACTCGCACGTGACGATCTCGGCACTGTCGGGTGACGCCGCCGCCGGCGGGGTGCCGTTCGCGGTCGCCGCCGACCACGTCGTCGCCCGCGAGGACGTCGTCCTCAACCCGTACTACCAGCACATGGGCGGGCTGTATGGCTCCGAGTACTGGACGTACCTGCTGCCGGGCCGAGTCGGCCCCGAGGTCGCGGTCGAGCTCACGAGCGCGCCGTTCACGCCTATCGGCACGCGGCGCGCAGTCGACATCGGGCTGGTCGATGCCGCCTTCGGCGACACCATCGCGAGCTTCCGTTCGCAGGTGCAGGGCCTCGCCGAGCGCCTGGCACGTCATCCCGACGTTCGCCACTGGCTCGAGAACAAGCGTCGCGAGCGGGCTCGCGACGAGCAGATCAAGCCGCTGGCCGCCTACCGCACCGAGGAGATGGCCCGCTCGCACGAGTGCTTCTTCGGCGAGGACCGCAGCTACCACGTGGCGCGAGGCCTGTTCGTCTACAAGACCGGTGCGCCGTGCAAGGTGGCGCTCCCCGCCGTACCCGAGACTCCCGTGGCGCCGGCGCTCACCGAGGCGCAGCGCGCGGTCACCAAGGTCCGTCAAGCAAAGTCGTCCGCGGCCTGATGAGCGCCGTGGCCGGTGCCCCCGCGGTGGATGAGGGGGCGAGCCCCCTAGTCGGCGGCGCTGTGGAAGGTCACTTCGATCGCGCCCGGAACGCGCCCTCGGGCCGCACCGGTGCCTGGCTCGCCGGCAAGTGGCTCAACCTCAAGCACTGGCTCCCCAAGGGGCAGCTGCTCCCCGAGCACGTCCTGCGCCGCCGCCACCGTTCGATCTGTGTGCTGCTGTGGCTGCACGTGCCGGCGCTGTTCGCGTTCGGCATGCTGATCGGGGGCAACTCGCTCCTGCACGTCACTGCTGACGTGACGATGGTCGTGCTGTTCGGCATCGGCGCCAGCTGGGACCGCTTCCGGCTCAAGGCGCGGGTGATCGCGGCGTCGTTCGGCCTGGTCATGTGCTCAGCCGTCCTGGTGGACTTGTGGGGCGGGGTGACCGAGGCGCACTTCCACTTCTTCGTGATGATCGGCGTCCTGACCCTGTATCAGGACTGGACTCCGTTCCTGGTCGCGATCGCGTTCGTGGTCGTCCATCACGGTGTCGGCGGGGTGCTCGACCCGAAGGCGGTGTTCGGCGACAACCCGCAGGCGGTCAGGCACCCGTGGGTGTGGGCGCTGATCCATGGCGGGTTCGTGCTTGCCGCCAGCGTCGCCCACGTCGTCGCGTGGCGGACCAATGAGAACCAGCTGCTGCGTGACCCGCTGACCGGGCTGCCGAGCCGGTTGCTGTATCTCAACAACCTCAGGCTTGCGCTCGAGCGCCTCGGTCGCGGCCCGAACCGCTCGGTCGCGGTCCTGTTCCTCGACCTCGATCGTTTC
>DASXZK010000018.1:0-6558 GCA_036501965.1 Solirubrobacteraceae bacterium | reverse complement strand
CCGCGAACGCCGGGATCGCGGGCAGCAGCAGGATCGGGACGAGGGCAGCGATGCCGCCGACGATCGCGACCACGACCGCGCGGGCCATGATCCGCCAGTCGAGCTGGGAAGGACGGAGCAGATGGCCGACGAGCCAGAGCGACGGAATCCCGCTCGTGAGCAGCGAGAGATCGTTGTCGACAGCGGCGCCGACGGCGTGGAAGCGCGGGATGAGCACGAACCCGAGGACGATGTCGACGATCACTGCCGCGATGCCCGAGATGACCAGAAACCGCATCTTCTGGAGCGTCCACAGCAGCGCCGTCGAGAGCCCCATCATCGGCAGCACCAGGTAGGGGATGAGCAGCAGCGCGAGCACCGGCTCGGCCGGGTGAAACCGCGAGCCGTAGGCGAGGCCGAGTACCGAGCTGCCGAGGATCGCGGACAGAGCGACGAGTACGGGTGAGACCGACGCGAGCAGCCGCAGCGAGCGCCAGTAGCCACTGCGGATTCGATCATGCTCCCCGGCGCCGTACAGCGAGGCGACCGCCGGGATCGCGACCACCGTGATCACGTTCGGGATCCGCGCCACGGCGAGCGTCGCCGCGAACGCGACCGAGTAGAAGCCGACCTGGGCGGAGGTCGAGTAGTGATTGAGGAACAGCACCTCGACGCGGCTCAGCACGACGAACTCGACGAGAGCGAAGAAGGTCGAGGTCCGCATGAAGCTCCGGAAGTCACCCCGCAGCCGCGGGGAGATCGGCGTCGGGTCGGGCAGCGCGCGTCGCAGCGGGCGGACGAGCCTCCAGGTCCAGATGAGACCGCCCGCGCCGAGCGCGACCTCGACGATGAAGTACCCGGAGATACCTCCGCCCGCGGCGAAGACCGCGACCATGATCGCGCACGCGAACGGGGTGAGAATCGTGCCAGGCAGCACCGACTCGCGCCAGCGCTGCGATGCCGAGAGCAGCCCACCGAGGCCGTTCTGGAGCACGACGAGCGCGGTCGCCACCCCGGCCGCGATCCAGGCCAGACGCGGCGTGCCGACCAGGAACGCGTACAAGGTGAATCCCCCGATGAGCAGGGCGGCCAGGACGACCTGCGTCCTCCACGTCCAGCGAAACAGCCAGTTGACGGCACCGCCTTCGCCGGCCCCGAACAACTGAGCGCCGAACCGTGACAGCGCGGCCGGCATGCGCGCGGCGAACACCTCACTGAAGGAGATGCTCACGAACGCGATGAGCGTCTGGCGTCCGAAGCCCGCAGCGCCGAGAAAGCGGGCGGCGACCACCGAGACCACGAACGTCTGCACGGGCGGCAGGACGGTTGCGAACGCCGTCCAGAGGCCTCCCGAGAAGACGCTGCCCGCGCTTGTCAGCCCGATCTCTTCGGCCTGCTGGGGCTCGGCCTGGGTCGCCATCGGTTCGAGTATCGCGCAGCGGTTGAGGGGCTCAGACCGGCTCGTGGCCGCCGATGGCGGCGTGGAGCGGTCGTTCGGCGAGCCCGAGCCCGCGCTGAATCCCGGCGTCGAGCAGAGCATGTGCCTCGCGCTGCAGCGAGACCGACTCGAGCGTGTGCGCCATGACCCTGCTGTCGAGGTACTCGACCGCGATGCGGGGTGAGGCCGCGATCTCCTCGATGCGCCCATTGCGCTCGAGCTCCAGACGCATCGGTTCGCCCGCGCCGAAGATGAACGTGATCTCCTGATCGGCGTCGTCGAGTCGGCGCAGCAGCAGATCAACCTCGTCGATTGCCGCCGCCGGTGGGGTGCGGGCGCCGCGCTTCAAGACCAGGCGCGCCGTTGCCTTGAGCGCGTGCAGCAGGCGCTCGGTCGGGATGTCGCCGCGCAGCAGCCGCTGCCAGAACTCCCGGCTGCGCAACTTGGCAACGTCGTTCTGCGCGCTCTGGAACTCGTTCCAGCGCAGTGCCGAACAGTTCACGACGGCGGCGCCGACCACTCGGTCGTCCTCACGCAGGTGGTTCAGCGACCAGTACGCGCCGGAGGAGATCCCGGCGAGAATGAACCGCTCACCGTGCCCGTGCACGCGCAGGTAGTCGATGACAGCCTGGTACTGCTGCGGGAAGTCGGCGGAGAAGTGATCCCAGAGGATGTCTCCCGGACGGCCGTGAGCCGGGTGGAAACGACCCAACACCTCGGGCGAGAGGTCACTCTCACGGGAGAGGTCGAACCGCACCGTGCGTACACCGCGCGCCGCCCACCGGCGCCCGAGCTCGACCCACATGCGGTTCGGCCCGACACGGCGCAGCGTCCCCGAGTTGACCAGCACCAGCGTTGTCCGCGCGTCCTCGGGCGGGACGGCCGGCTCGGTGGCGATCGCGAGCAGGCGACCGCTCGAGTGGGTGACGGCGAATGGCCGCTCGGTGAGCGCGACGCCGTCCCATCGCACCCGGACTTCGTCATGCTCGGAGGGAGCCGACTCGGGCGCCGGGGTGACCGGGGCCGCGGGAGCGCGGTCGAGCCACCCGGCGACGGTGGCGATGACCTCCTCGGGCGCGACCGACTCATACGGCGCGGCCATCATCTGCCAGAAGCCGGGGCCCGGGGCCGTCTCCAGTTCGGCGCCCCATCCCTGGAGCGCGGTGCTCAGCCGCTCCTCGAGCTCCATGCCGTCGCGGTCGAGCAGGAGCGTGCGGCGACCCGCGCCGCCACCCTCGGTGAGCGTGGCGAGGTCGATCGCGCGGATTGCGGCGACCGACTCAGCGGAGAGCAGGAATCCGGCGCTCTCCATCGAGCCATCGTCCCGGCTCTCGACCTTCGGGGCGGGGGGCGGCCCGTCAGCGTCGACCTGCTCGGGGGCCTCATAGACGCGTGCGGCCAGCATCGCCTCGAAGATCCGCAGTTCGCGCAGGAACTGCCGGCCGCGGGACGGGACCGCCCACAGCACCAGGTCGTCGATCGGCGCGCCCTGGTCGGCGGCCCGGCAGGCGATCAGCCCGCTCAGGCCGAGCCCGATCACCACCGTTCGCACACCGTAGGTGGCGCGCAACCACGTCGCGCCGGCAGAGACCGCCTCGATCCAGTTCTCGACGATCCCCGGGTCCTGGGGCGACCCGGGACTGTCGCCGGTCGCCGGGAAGTCGATGCGCAGCGCCGGGTGGCCGGCGAGGGCAAGGCGCTGCGCCCAGGTGCGGCGCGGCATGTAGGACCCGTTGTCGCTGTTGCCGAACGGCGGGCAGATCAGCACCGCGCAGCCGCGGGGGGCTCCGGCGGGCGCGTGGAGGATGCCAAACGCCTCTCGGCCGTCGGTGCCGATGTACAGCGGCCGGGGGTCCGGGACGGTGGCGGGAGCGGAGGAGGTCGTCGCGAGGTCGTTCATCTCAGGTCTTGATCGACTGATGGGCTCGACCGGTTGAGCGCCGAGCAGGAGAACGTCGCGCGGATGGCGGACGTGACGGGCGCGGGTCCGCCCCGCCGACGCCCTGACAACTCTTGCACAATCCTCCTCGTGTGCGATCCTCAAGCCTTCCGGCCGGGGTGCCGAGAAACGATGTTGGAGGCCGGCGGCATCGACGATGTCATGCGCTTACGGCGCGCGGCCGATGTCACGCATGCTCCAGGAGGTTGTGCAGGTGTCCGACGCAACAGTCACTCAGATCCGCCACGTGCTCGCGCAGCACGGCCGTCTCTCGACGAGCGCCGACGCGCTCGCCCCCGACGACGATCTGTTTCAGGCCGGTCTGAGCTCACACGCGAGCGTGAACGTGATGCTCGCGATCGAGGACTCCTTCGACGTCGAGTTCCCTGACTCCATGCTCAACCGCAGCGTCTTCTCGACGATCAATGCGATCGCCGAGGCGGTGGGCCAGCTGCAGGGCGAGCCGGCGGCCGGATGAGCCGCGAGGTCCGCGAGGCGTCCGCCGACCAGGCGGAGTTCCTCACCGAGCTGATCGAGGGCGGGATACTGCTCGAGTCGGGCGTCCCTGGCGTCTACGGGCACAGCGACACGTTCGAGGAGATCCGCGAGCGGCTTGCCGAGCGTCTGAGCTCCGAGGCGTCGGCACGTGGCGCAGAGCGGCTGCGGTTCCCACCGGTGCTCCCGCGCCGCCAGCTGGAGTCCAGCGGCTACCTGGCGTCGTTCCCCCATCTCGCCGGGAGCGTGTACTCGTTCGAGGGTGACGAGGCCGATGCGCGGGTGCAGGCCGACCACGCCGCCGCACACGAGGACTGGAGCGAGTTCCAGAACCCGACCGAGCTGACGATGATGCCGGCTGCCTGCTACCCGGTTTATCCGTCGATCGCGCGGCGGGGCCCGCTTCCCGTGGGCGGCGTGTTCGTCGACGCCGGCGGCGCGTGGGTGTTCCGCCACGAACCCTCCCATGATCCGATGCGGCGCCAGATCTTCCACCAGCACGAGCTGGTTCGCATCGCCGAGCCCGACGCCGTGCTCGAGTGGCGGGACGAGTGGG
The DNA here is from genome assembly GCA_036501965.1 of Solirubrobacteraceae bacterium. Lineage (GTDB taxonomy): Bacteria > Actinomycetota > Thermoleophilia > Solirubrobacterales > Solirubrobacteraceae > Palsa-465. The sequence continues at coordinate 2,151 of DASXZK010000018.1, read as the reverse complement.
CCAACCGAGGGCTTGAGCTGTTGCGCAGCTTCGGCCTGGCGGCCGAGCTCGACGTGGCCAACGACCCGTTCTTCGGCCGTCGCGGGCGGATGCTCGCCCGCAACCAGCAGGCGGAGAAGCTCAAGCTGGAGTTGCTCGTCCAGATCGCCGGGCCTGAGCCGACCGCGTGCGCGTCGTTCAATCACCACCGGGATCACTTCGGCTCCAATTACGGCATCGAGCTCTCCGACGGGTCGACGGCGCACACTGCGTGCCTCGGGTTCGGGCACGAGCGGATCGTGCTCGGGCTGCTGCGCGCCCACGGGTTCGACCTGGCGACGTGGCCGGCGGCGGTTCGCGCCGAGCTGTGGCCCGCCGGCTGAGCGCCCGCGGCTGTAACTAGCCTTGCCGGGGATGACCGTCTCCGGCTTCGCCGTCCCCGTCTGGCTCGACCGCCGTGTCCAGGACCGATTGGAGCGGCGCGTCCAGGCCGCCCTGCGCCGCGCCCGCCGGACCGGCGCCACGCAGCTCGTCAGCGTCACCGCGCCGCTCTCGCGGGAGCTCGACCCGTCCGCAGTGGTGTGCGCCTCCCGCTCGGCTGGGGAGTCGTGGTTCTGCCTGGAGCAACCCGATCGGGACGCGATCGCACTCGCCGGCCTCGGTTGTGCGCGCTCGTTGCAGGCCGGCGGGGCGGATCGTTTCCGGACGCTCGCGGAGCGTTGGCGCGAGACGGCCGCACGCGCGTTCTCCGACGAGGTCTCGGCGCTTCCCGTCCCGCCTGGCGCGGGCCTGTGCGCGCTCGGCGGCTTCGCGTTCGCACCCGACGGTGGGGAGTCACGCACCTGGAGCGGCTTCGCCCCCGGGTCGCTGATCGTCCCCGAGGTCTGCTTCGCGCGCCGCGGGGCCGCGACCTGGTTGACCGTCAACGCCGAGATCGCGCCCGACGACACCGCCGAGCAGGTCCAGCAGCGGATCGACGCCCGCCTGGGAACTCTGAGGCAGGCACAGCTCCCGCTCGTCGATCCGGCGCCGGTCGGCGCATACGAGGTATTCAGCCCGATGCCGCCCTCCCATTTCGAGGAAGCGGTCCGGCGTGCCACCGAACGGATCGCCGTCGGCGAGTTCGAGAAGGTCGTGCTCGCGCGCGAGGTCGACGTCCACGCGCCCGCCGCGCACGATCCGGCCGCGGTGCTCGGCCTGCTGCGCGAGGCGTTCCCGAGCTCCTTCGTCTACGCCGTCGGACGTGGCGACGCCACGTTCATCGGCGCCACACCCGAGCTGCTGGTCCGCCGTCAGGGCCAGCGCGCCTCGACGGTCGCGCTCGCCGGCTCCACCAGGCGCAGCGCCGATCCCGCGGTCGACGATCACCTGGGCGAGCAGCTCCTGCGCTCCGACAAGGAGCGCGGCGAGAACGCGATCGTCGCCCGGCGCATTGCGCGTACGCTCGCTCCCGTCTCGGTATGGGTGACCGCCGCCGAGGAGCCGGTGGTGATCAAGGTCGCCAACATCCAGCACCTCGCCGCCCCGATCCGCGCTCAGCTCACCGATCCGATCGACGCGGTGACGCTCACCGGGCTGCTGCACCCGACCCCCGCGGTCGGTGCCGAGCCCGCCGGAGCGCTCGCCGCGATCCCGGCCCTGGAAGGCTTCGACCGGGGCTGGTACGCCGGTCCGGTCGGCTGGGTGGACTCGGCGGGCGACGGAGAGTTCTGCGTCGCCCTGCGCGGCGCGCTGCTGCGCGGCGCCGAGGGGCGCTGCTACGCGGGATGCGGCATCGTGCGCGACTCCGACCCGGCGTCGGAGCTCGCGGAGACGGAGATCAAACTCGGAGTGATGCTCCCGGCGCTTGCCGGCTGAGCGGACGCCGGAACCACACCCGAAGAACGGAGAGACAGATCGTGAACTGCGTGGTCACCGGCGGTGCCGGCTTCATCGGCTCGAACCTCGTGGACGCGCTGGTCGCGCGGCGCGACCGCGTGACCGTCATCGACAACCTCTCCAGGGGCAAGCGCGCCAACCTCGAGCGGGCGATCGCGCGGGGCGCGTCGCTCGAGATCGCGGACATCAAGGACGCGGGGGCGGTTGGGCGCGTGTTCGCGACCGCCAAGCCCGAGGTCGTGTTCCACCTGGCCGCGCAGATCGATGTGCGCGTCTCGGTCCAGGCGCCGGCCA
>DASXZK010000017.1:0-75242 GCA_036501965.1 Solirubrobacteraceae bacterium | reverse complement strand
CACCTCCGAAGGTGGCCAGCTCCTTGACGCCGCTTGAGCTGATGAAACTGTACTTCGGTGAGGACATCAGGTACACGGATTCGATCTCCGGGGCCTGCCTGCGGTTGAGCTGGTGCATCTCCAGCTCGTACTCGAAATCCGAGATCGCCCGCAGTCCCTTGACCACGGCGATCGCCCCCTGTTCCCGTGCGAACTCCACCAAAAGGTTGCTGAAGGTCGCGATCCGTACGTTGGGAAGCTCATCGGTGGCGTGCTGCAGGAACGTGACCCGCTCCTCGGCGGTGAACAGCGTCTTGCCCTTGCGCCACGGCAGGTTGACGACCGAGACGATGACCTCGTCGAACATCACCGATGCCCGGCGGATGACGTCCAGATGGCCGTAGGTGACGGGGTCGAAGGTGCCCGGGCAGAGAGCTATGCGGTCAGGTCGTTCCATGGATCCGAATCAGGGTGTCGCCGTAACGGCGCTCGTCGAGCAGGGGCAGGTCGAGTTCCAGCGGGGTTCGCCGGTCGCTCTCGGTGACGGCCCGGCCGTCCGGGCCGAGCAGCGGCGACAGCGCCGCCGTCAGCTCGTCTCCGAGATCGTCCCCGTGGCGATATGGGGGGTCGAGAAAGATGAGATCGTATTGTCGCGCCGCGCGGAAGGCACGCACGCAGAAATGCAGAGCGTCCTCCGTGGCCACCTCGGCCTCGATTTCGAGCTCGGTGAGATTGCGCCGGATCGCGTCCTGAGCAGGCCGTCCGGAGTCGACGAGGGTCGCCTGCGCAGCACCTCGAGACAGCGCCTCGATGGCGAGGGCGCCGGTCCCGGCGTACAGGTCGAGCACGCGGGCGCCGCAGACGTCGCCGAGGATCGAGAACAGGGCCTCACGCACGCGGTCGGAGGTCGGACGGGTACCGCGGCCACGGGGGGCGTGGAGCGTACGGCCGCCATACGTGCCCGCGATCACGCGCATGGGGCGAGGGTGGCATGGGGGGCGGTCGGGGTTGTTGGTCGTCCGCGCGGCGGTGTTGTGGGCTGGTGCGTCGCGATGTAGCGCGTCGGGGCGTCGGCCGTCAAGCAGCATCGTTGGTTGGTGGGTCTGCCGTGTGGTGTGGGTGGCGCTGCTGTGACTGCCGCCGCCCCGACGCGCTATGAGCAATGTTCGGGTCGCACAAGTGCGCCCCGCACTTGGACTGGTGCCTGTCGTCCGTGTGATCGGGATGTGTCCGATCGGGGCGTTCCCTCCGCCCCGATCGGACACATCGGCCGGCAGGCCGGCGAGCCGGCGTGGTCCGACGGGCCGGCGGGCCGGCGTGGTCCGGCGGGCCGGGGCGCCCGGCCGCGGCGTCTTTTCTCCACGCGCGGCGCCCGCCGGGGTCGTGTGGGTGATCGTCAGCGCTCCGCGCATCGGATCACCCGACCGGACGCGGGCGCCGAAGCGAGTGCGTGAAAAGCGCCGCCCCGGAGACACGATCACGCACCGTCCCACCCCGCCGCCCCGAGACTCCCAAGTGGCGCGTCGTCGGGCACACGAAGTGGGCTCCGACGTCACTGCCAAGCGCATGACGGGACGACGGCAGTCACAGCAGCGCCACCCACCCCGCACGGCAGACCAAAAGACTGCCGGTGCTGCTTGACGGCCGGCGGCACGGCATGCCACATCGCGGACGCACGATCGTGCCCTCGCCGCGAACTCCCCAGCCAGCAACCCATAGACCACCGAATCCCTCCGCCCACCCTGGAACGCCATGTGCGACCGCAGCAGCGCCTCGCGGACGAATCCACAGCGCTCGGCCACGGCCTGGGAGGCCAGGTTGTCCGGCGCGCAGGTGAGCTCCACCCGTCCCAGGTCGAGCTCCTCGAACGCCCAGCTCGTCAGCAGCCGCACAGCGGACGTCGCCACGCCCCTCCCCCGCGCGTCCGGCGAGAGCCAGTAGCCGACCGAGGCCCGGCCCGCCGCCGGCGAGACGTCGTAGAGCGAGCCGCCTCCGAGTACCCACAGGTCGTCACCAGGGGCGCAGAACGCGACGTTGAGCGCCTCGCCGGCCCGCCGGGCCTGCGCCTGCCAGGCGAGGAACTCCCGCGCGTCGTCCTCGGGGTACGGCTCCCGAGTCGACCAGGAACGCGCGAGCACGCTGGGATCGGCGAACAGCATCACGCGCGCGGGCACGTCGTCGGCACGCCAGGCGCGCAGTGCGATGAGCGCGTCCCGGAGCGGGGGGTCGGGCAGCTGCAGCGCGGTCACGGGCCTCAGGCCCGGATGGGCGCGCCCGCCTCGGCGCCGAACCGTTCGGTGAGCGCGTCCCCGAGCAGGGCATGCTCGGGCTCGGCGAGCTCGGGGTCGGCGGCGTCGATCGTCTCGGCGCGCAACCGGGCGCGCTCCTGCAGCTCGCGATCCCGGGGAAGCTCGGCGACGCGGAACTGGGCCAGACCGCTCTGGCGCACGCCGACGAGCTCGCCCTCGCCGCGCAGCTCGAGGTCGATCTCGGCGAGGGCGAAGCCGTCGCTGTGCTCGGCGAGCGCGCGCAGGCGGGCCGATCCCTTGGGACCGAACAGCAGGCAGAGGGAGCGATGCTCGCCGCGACCGATCCGGCCGCGCAGCTGGTGCAGCTGGGAGATCCCGTAGCGCTCGGCGTCCTCGACGAGCATCACGGTCGCGTTGGGGACGTCGATCCCGACCTCGATCACGGTCGTGGCGACGAGCACGTCGGCCTCCCCGGCGGCGAACCGCTGCATCACCGCGAGCTTCTCGGCCGAGGGGAGCTGACCGTGCATGAGCACGACTCGGAAGTCGCGAAGCTCACCCGACGACAGGCGCTCGTACTCGGCGGTCGCCGCGCGGGCGGCGAGCACCTCGGACTCGGAGACGAGCGGGCACACGACGAACGCCTGGCGGCCGGCGCGGAGCTCCTCGCGGATGCGCTCGTAGGCCCGGGCGCGCTCGGCGTCGGTCGCGCACACGTGGGTGTCGATCGGCTGGCGGCCACGCGGCAGCTCCGCCAGCACTGTGAAGTCGAGGTCTCCGTAGTGCGAGAGCGCAAGCGTGCGCGGGATCGGGGTCGCGGTCATGTGCAGCGAGTGCAACCCTCCGGTACCTCGGCCGTGCTCGGCCTTGGCCTCGAGCGCCGCGCGCTGGCGGACCCCGAAGCGGTGCTGCTCGTCGATGACCGCCACCGCGAGCGAGTCGAATCGCACCGGCTCCTCGATCAGGGCGTGGGTGCCGACCAGCAGCGAGAGCTCCCCGGTGGAGAGCTTGCCGAGCAGGTCGGCCCTCCGCCGTGCCGGCGTCGAACCCGTCAGGAGCCCGATCCGGACGGTCTCGGAGCCCATCAGCGCCTGGATCGTCGCGAAGTGCTGCTCGGCGAGCGGCTCGGTCGGGGCCATCAGCGCCCCCTGGTGACCGTGCTCGATCGCGCGGAGCAGGGCGTAGAGCGCGACGACCGTCTTGCCGGACCCGACCTCCCCCATCAGCAATCGCTGCATCGGCCGCGCCATTGCGAGGTCGACATCGATCTCGGCCATCGCGCGGCGCTGGTCGCCGGTCGGCTCGAACGGCAGCATCTCGGCCAGCCACCGCGCGCTGAGCGACGGCGGGTCGCCGAGTATCGCCGCAACCGCCCCGGCGCTGCGCAGCCGCCGGCGACGCAGCAGCGCGAGCTGCACGAGCAGCAACTCCTCGAACGCGAGGCGGCGCAGCGCTCCTGCCGTCGAGCCCTCGTCCTCGCCGAAGTGCATCGTCGCGATCGCCTCGCCCCGTCCCGCGAGTCGCTCGAGCGCTCGCAATCGCGCTGGAAGCGGCTCGCCGACGTCGGCGAGCGCATCTGCGTGAGCGCGCACGAGCGCGAGGATCTGGGTCGAGGACAGTCCGTCCGTCGCCGGGTAGTGCGCGACCGCCTCCTCCCCGACCCCGTCGGTGCCGCCCACCCCGGCGCTCCGCGTCACCGCATGGCCCTGGACCCGGAAGCGATTTCGCGCCTCGTACTTGCCGTGGAGCATCAGCCGGGTCCCGGGCACGTAGCGGTGCGCGAGCCACGGCTGGTTGAAGAACGTCGCCTTCATGACGCCGCTGCCGTCGGCGACGGTCGCCTCGACCAGCGGCCGCATCCCCCTCCGTCGTACCGGGCGCGATGAGATCGCCCGCACCTCGACGGCGACGGTCGCGACCTCACCGATCACCAGCTGACCGACCGCGCGGGCCTCCCGTCGATCGCGTGGGAGATGCTCGAGCAGGTCGCCGATCGTGGCCAGGCCGAGCGTGGCCGCCGCGGCGGCGCCCTTCGCACCTTCGACCTTCAGCTCGTGCGCCAGCACCGACGGTCGTGGGTATCGCACCGGCGCGGCGCGGAGTTCTGTCGATTCCAAGCGCCGGCCGTCCGCGAACGCGGTCACGGCCCCATTCGGGGTCACGGGGTCGGCGGCAGTACCCACCCACTCATGATGACGACGCCCGCGGTCGGTGGGCGCCGGGGTCGCCCCCGCCGACCGCCGGGGAGGTCAGCGGGCCTTGGTGACCTTGCCGGCCTTGAGGCAGCGCGTGCACACGTACACGCGACGCGGCGTTCCCGCATCGTTGATGCGGACGCGCTGGAGGTTGGGCTCGAAGCGGCGGCGGGTCGCGACCATCGAGTGGCTACGGCTGTTGCCGTAGACAGGACCCTTCGCGCAGACGTGACAGATCTTGGCCATCGCGGGCAGTATAGGAGCCTTGACGAGGTCGTCACGAGTCCGCCGGTCCGAATAGGATTGCCGGTGGTCGTGGTGAGCAAGCACCTCACATGGGTACGTCCTGAGCCCGATGAGTCCTGACACCAACCAGTCCCTCGAGCGGCCGCTCGGGCTGCCTGACCGTTACCGGGTCAAGCGCCACATCGCGAGCGGCGGCATGGCCTCGGTCTGGTGCGCGGAGGATCTCGTCCTGAGCCGCAACGTCGCGGTCAAGGTGCTCTCTGAGCGCTTTGCGCACGATCACGTCGCGGTGCTGCGCTTCAAGCGCGAGGCTCGCGCCGCCGCCCGCGTCTCCAACCATGCGCACGTCGTCACGGTCTATGACGTCGGCGAGCTCGAGCCATCTTCCGGCGCCGACGCCACCCGGGAGACCGCCGGCGCGTTCATCGTCATGGAGTTCCTCGCCGGCGGCACCGTCGCCGACGCGATCCGGTACGACTCGGTGCGCCGTCAGGAGGCGATGCGGTGGCTGGCCGAGGCCGCCTCGGCGCTCGATCACGCGCACGCCCGCGGGATCGTGCACCGCGACATCAAGCCGGCCAACTTCCTGCTCGACCGCGGGCGCAGGCTGCACGTCGCCGATTTCGGGATCGCCCACCTTGCGACCGAGGACACGATCACCACCTCCGACCAGCTGTTCGGGACCGCGGCCTACTTGTCGCCCGAGCAGGCGCTCGGGCGGGAGGCGACAGGTGCGTCCGACCGCTATGCGCTCGCGGTCGCCGCGTTCGAACTGCTCGCCGGACAGCGGCCGTTCTCCGCCCCGCACTTCTCCGCCCAGGCGCGCCAGCACATCGAGGAGCCGCCGCCGGCCGCCTCCGAGATCGACCACAGTCTCCCTCCGGCCGTCGACGAGGTTCTGTTCAGCGGCCTGGCGAAGGATGCGGCCGACCGTCCGGAGACCGCCGGGGAGTTCGTGGCCGCCCTCGAGGATGCACTGCGCGGCAACTGGCCGGCCGACCGGCCCGGCACGACCCGGCGCCAGCGAGCACGGATGCCCGATCCGGCCGCGCCCGCGGCCTCGACCGCGGCCGCGCGGCGCCGCGAGCGCACGGCGCCCGCCACCCGGCCGCCGACCAGCCGGATGTCGGCCGAGTCCGACCCGAAACGCGGACGGCGCGCGGTCGCGTTCGGCGCTCTCCTGCTCGCGATACTGGTCGTCACCGGGATCGCGCTGGCCACGATGCACTCCGGGAAGGGGCGGTCAGGCCGCGGCTCGACCCTCGCCGATCGCTCAACGTCGACGGCGAAGCACCAGACACCTCCCGCCCATCCCGCAGCGGCGCGCACGGGCCAGACCCGCACGACGACCACCACGAGCACCTCGACGACGCAGACACAGACCGCAGCGAACCTCGAGACCACCGGCCACGACGACATCCTGGCGGGCGACTACACGACGGCGATCCCGATCCTGAAGCAGGCGGTCGCGAGTGCACCTCACGACACCACCACCTACGCCTACGCGCTCTACGACCTCGGCAACGCCGAGGTGCTGAGCGGCAATCCGCAGGCGGCGATCCCCGTGCTGCGCCAGCGGCTGCAGATCGACAACCAGCGCGATGTGGTCCGCACATTGCTCGAGCGGGCGCTCCAGCAGAGCGGTCAGACGCAGACGACCAGCGGCTCCGGCGGCGCCACCCCGGGCAGCACGACCCCGACGACCACCACCACAACCGCCACGACCCCCGGCGCCACCACGACGCCGGCCCCAGGAACCGGATCAGGCGGCGCCGGCCTGCCGGGCGCCGGCGACGGTGACGCGAGCAACGGAGACAACGGGCCGGCTCAGATCACGCAGGGCATTCCCTCGGCGCCGCACTCGCGTCATCTCGCCGCCCACTCCCACGCCCGGCAGTGGTGGCGCCATCATGGCCGCCACCACCAGGGCTTCGAGTTGCTGGTGGCCGCGATCGGCTGACCGGACCCTCACTACTGCGAGGTGAACTCCCCGGTCTCGTCGATCAGCAGGCTCTGCAGCGTCACGGTGTGCTGGCCGGGAGCGAGCGCCAGCTTCTGAGGGTCGATCATCTCGGTGACATCACCGAGCGGGCTCGCGGTGAGCTTGGGGCCCGCCTTCTGTCCGTCGATCATCACCGTCACCGGATACCCGGGGAGGAAGCCGCTCGCCGACAGGTAGGTCGTCCCCTGCGGCGCGACCGTCTGGGGCGAGAGCGAGATCGCGCCGGTCTGCAGTGACGAGAGCTGCTGCTGGGCCTGCTGGCGCGCGGCCGACTCCTCACCAGATGCCTGAGTCGCCGCGACCAGGCTCGAGACGAAAGACGGCGCGTCGATCGTGCCCCAGCCGCTGGCCACGTCATAGCCGGTGCCGGCGACGAAGCCCGGGACGCGCACCGTGCCGTCGGGGTTGTCCGCGGAGTTGTTACCCGAGACCACGTCGGCGATGCCGTCGCCCGCACCCGCAGGACCGAGCGTCCCGTAGAGCGCCGGGTTGATCGGCCCCAGATCGCCGCCGTTGGCCTGCGTGGCGAGCGCGAGCACGCCGGCGAGCATCGGTGTCGCCTCCGAGGTGCCGTCCTGCGCGTCCATCGTCAGGTCGGGCACCGCCCGCATGGCGCTGCCGGTGATCGAGGCGACGCCGTCCTGGTAGGACGGCCGCGCGAACACCGAGGAGAAGCCCGCGCCCTCGGCGAACTGGGCGACCGGCGCCGGGTCGTGCCAGAGTGGATCTGGCCCGAGTTTCTGACCGTTCTGGGAGCTCACGTTCGGGACGCTGCCGCCGACGGCCGTGACCCACGGCGAATCGTCCCAGGAGGCGGTCGACGGCGAGTCACCGGCGTCCTCGCACTGGGCGTTGGCTTGCGCGAGGTTCTGCACCACCCCGCAGTCGCCGGTGGCCCCCAGCAGCGGGATGCCGGCGCTTGCGGCCGCGAGCTCCCCCGGATTCTGTGCGAGCAGCTCCTCCGAGCTGGGGTAGGTCGTCTCACCGGTGCCGTCGCTCACGGAGATCACATCGGCCAGGTGGTTGGCCGCGATGTCCTCGACGGACTCCATCATCTCCGGGGGCGCGACGTTCTCCGCGGGGTCCGACGGGACCACGGTGTCGGCCGGCGTCACCGCCAGCACGATCTTGGCGTACGGCGCGATCATGTGGGCGGTGATCACGTCGAGCGGAAGCTCTCCGTTGGCCCATGCGCTGCAGGAGCCGTAGCTGCCCAGCACCTTCATCCGCTTCGGGCACGTCGACGGCAGCGGGCCGGCCGGATAGATCGTGCTGATCTGCGGGTTGGGCAGGTCCAGTTCCTTGTCGAAGGACGCGACGATCTTGTCGATGTTCTTGTTGTCCCACCCCTCGAGCAGCGCGATCGTCTCCCCCGAGCCGTCGATCCCCTGCTTCCACAGTGAGCCGACGTCGTAGTCGAAGATGTCCTGCGGACCGGGGGTGAAATTGGCGAGCTGGGGATAGTTCGCGGTCATGGAGGCGAGCGCGGCCTTGAGCTTGGCGATCTGGCCGCTCTTGGATGCCGGAACCGCGCTCGGCGCCGCCGCTGCGGCGGAGATGTGAGCTGCCCCGGCGGTGCCGAGGATCGGAGCCCCGGTCACCGGCGCGCGCAACGTGCCCGCCGGGACGGGCGCGCCACCGTTCGACTGCGCCGTCGCCGCGGTCGACTGCGATGGCGCCGCCAATGCGGCTGGCGCGCCGGCCGCCGCCCCGGCGAGCGCGACCGAGGCAGCGAGCGCCGGGGCGCCCACGAAGAACATGCGACGACGGGTTGACCAGCGCTTCATCCCTGCCTCCCTGACTGGCGATTGGACCCCCCGGCCCGAGCGCGTTTATACCACCCGTGGGGGGTGGGAGGAACCGGTCAGGCCTGGCCTGACAGCTCGTCGCGCACGGCGAGGCAGGCGAGCACCGCGTCGACCGCGTGGCGTCCGCTGTCGCGCTTCTCGCCACCCGCGACGCGCGCCAGCGCCTGCTCCATCGTGTCGACCGTGAGCACGCCGAAGCCGCACGGCACGCCCGTGTCCAGCGCCACGCGCAGAATGCCGTCGCTGGCGGCCGAGCACACGAAGTCGTAGTGGTCGGTCTCCCCGCGGATCACCGCCCCCAGGCAGACGACCGCGTCGAACCGACCGGACTCCGCGGCGAGCTTGGCGATCAGCGGCAGCTCGTAGGCCCCTGGCACGTCGAGACAGGCCGCCTCGCCGATCCCCTCCTCGGCGAGCCGCTCCCGTGCGCCGCGCTCCAGACCCTCGGCGAGCTCGGTGTAGAACCGCGCCACGCAGAGGGCGACGCGGTGCGGCGACCGGCTCGCCGCGGCGTCAGGCGCCATCGGCCGACTCTCGCCGCTCGCGGTCGGTCTCGACCTCGCGCTCGAGCATCTCCTCGTCGAGCGCGAGGCCCTGGTGGTGCAGCGCGTGGCCGAGGCGCAGCGCCTTGGCGCGCAGGTAGGCCTCGTTGTGCGGGTTGGGCGCATGCTCGATCGGGACCTGGTCGGTGACCGAGAGCCCGTAGCCGATGAGCCCGGAGATCTTCTTGGGGTTGTTGGTGAGGATCCGCAGCGAGGAGAGCCCGAGGTCGACGAGGATTTGAGCGCCGATCCCGTAATCGCGCAGGTCGACCGGCAGACCGAGGCGCAGGTTCGCATCGACGGTGTCGAGCCCCTCCTCCTGCTGAAGCTTGTAGGCCCTCAGCTTGTTGAGCAGGCCGATCCCGCGGCCCTCCTGGCTGAGGTAGAGCAGCACGCCGGTGCCCTCGCGCTCGATCATCGCCAGCGCCGACTCCAGCTGCTCACCGCAGTCGCAGCGCAGCGAGTGAAACACATCGCCGGTCAGGCACTCGGAGTGGACGCGCACGAGCACGTCGCTGCGGCCCGTCACGTCACCCTTGACCAGCGCGACGTGGTGCTTGTTGTCCACCAGCGAGCGATACCCGACCGCCACGAAATCGCCGAACGACGTCGGCAGCGTCGTGTCGACGACGCGCTCGACGAGCTTGTCGTGCATGCGGCGATAGGCGATCAGGTCGGCGATCGAGACCATCTTCAGCCCGTGCTTGAAGCAGTAGACGGCGAGGTCCTCACCGCGAGCCATCGAGCCGTCCTCGTTCTGGATCTCGCAGATCACCCCCGCCGGGTTCAGGCCCGCCAGGCGGGCGAGGTCGACCGACGCCTCGGTGTGCCCGGTGCGCTCGAGCACGCCGCCGGCCTTCGCCTTCAGCGGACGGACGTGACCGGGCTTGACGATGTCGGAGGCGCCCTTCGTCGGGTCGACCGCGACCTGCATCGTGTGGGCCTGGTCGTGGACGCTGATGCCCGTCGTCACCCCTTCCCGGGCTTCGATCAGGACGGTGAACGGCGTCTCATGCCTGCTCTCGTTCTTCTGTGTCATCAGCTCCAGCCCGAGCTCGTCGCACCGCTCGGGCGTGAGCGCGAGGCAGATCCAGCCGCCCGCCTGGCGGGTCATGAAGTTGATCGCGTCGGGGGTCACGAACTGCGCGGCCATCACCAGGTCGCCCTCGTTCTCCCGGTCCTCGTCGTCGACCACGACGACCATCCGCCCGGCCGCGAGCTCCTCGAGCGCCTCGTCGATGCTCGACATCTCGATCTTCGTCGTACTCATCGATTGACCAGCCTCTCTACGTACTTGGCGAGCACATCGACCTCCAGGTTGACGATCGTGCCGACCCCGGCGATGCCAAGGTTGGTGCGCTCCAGGGTTTCGGGGATCAGGGATACCGTGAACGTTTCAGACCCGCTCAATTCCGCGACCGTGAGCGAGATTCCGTCGATCGTGATCGAGCCTTTCTCGACGATGTAGCGCAGCACCTCCTCGGGTGCGCGCAGCTCGACGCGGCGCGAGAACCCATCCTCGCTCACGGCGACGATCTCGCCGGTGGCGTCGACGTGGCCCTGCACGACATGGCCGCCGAGCCGGTCCGAGGCGCGCAGCGCAAGCTCCAGGTTGACCGCCGGCCCGCCCACCCTGGCCTCTGCGAGCGAGCTGCGGCGCAGCGTCTCGTGCATCACGTCGGCGTCGAACACCCCCGTGTCGGCGTCGATCGCGGTCGCGGTGAGGCAGACCCCGTTGACCGCGATCGAGTCCCCCTCGGAGAGCTCGCCGACCAGACGACTGGCGACGGTCAGCCGCACGCCGTCCGTGGAGCGCTCGGCACCGACGATCTCCCCCAGGTCGGCGATCAGCCCCGTGAACACGCGGTCCTCACCACGTCTTGACCCTCGCCGAGATGAGCATGTCCTCGCCGACGTGCTCGCAGTGCAGCGACTGGGCGCGCAGAGCGTCGGCGATCTGCTCGACGCCCTCGCCCTCGAGCGGATCCCGGGCGGTCCGCCCGCCGAGGATCACCGGGGCCAGGAACAGCCGTACCTCGTCGATCTCGCCCGCGTCGAGGAACGCGCCCGCCAGCCGCGGGCCGCCCTCGAGCATGATCGAGGCGATCTCGGTGGCACCGAGCAGATCCAGCGCCGAGACGACCCGGGCCGGCTCGTTCTCCCCCGGGGCCACGATCACGTCGGCGCCGTGCGCCTCCAGCGCGTCCGTCGCCGATCGCGGCGCTGCCCTCGAGACGACGACCGTGAGCGGGATCTCTCGGGCCTTGCGGACCAGACGGCTGTCGAGCGGCAGACGGCCCAGCGCGTCGAATACGACTCGGCGCGGCTGGCGCTGTACGCCGTCGATGCGGGCCGTCAGTTGCGGATCGTCGGCGAGCGCGGTCCCGATGCCCACGACGACCGCGTCGCACTCCGCCCGCCAGTGATGGGCGAGCGCGCGGCTGTCGGTGCCGGAGATCCACTTTGAGTCGCCCGAACGGGTGGCGACCTTGCCGTCGAGCGTCATCGCAGATTTGAACAGGACCCACGGCCGACCGGTGCGCACGTGCTTGCGGAACGGTTGGTTGATCATGCGGGCGCGATCGGCGAGATCCTCTGAGCCGAGCACGACCTCGACGCCGTCGTCGCGCAGGATCCCGAGCCCGCGTCCGCTGGCGTGCGTCGAGGGATCGTCGGAGGCGACGACCACCCGCCCGATGCCTGCGGCACGGATCGCCTCGGTGCACGGGGGCGTGCGGCCCTGATGGCAGCAGGGCTCGAGCGACACATAGAGCGTCGCCCGCTGCAGATCGGCGTCGCCGGCGGCGGTGATCGCGGCGACCTCGGCATGCGGGCCACCGAGCACGCCGTGAAAGCCCTCGCCGATGACGCCCGATGGATCGGCGATGACCGCTCCCACCAGCGGATTGGGCGATACGCGACCCCGGCCGTGCTCGGCGATCTCGATCGCCCGCGCGAGGTGGCGGCGATCGGTGTCGGTATCGAAGCTCATGGCTGCAAATTGAGGATAGAGACGCCCCGCATCGGTACCGTCCCGAAGCGATGAAGCTGATCATCCAGATCCCTTGCTTCAACGAGCAGGCCCAGCTCGGCCGGACGCTTGCCGACCTGCCCACCGAGGTCGACGGCTTCGACACCGTCGAGCGGCTCGTGATCGATGACGGCTCGACCGACGCGACGCTGCGGATCGCTCGCGAGCACGGGGTGGAACATCTCGTCCGCCTCACCGGACACCGAGGGCTGGCGGCCGCGTTCCAGGCGGGCCTGGACGCCGGCCTGAAGCTCGGCGCCGACGTGATCGTCAACACCGACGGCGACGGCCAGTACCGAGGGTCTGACATCTCGCGGCTCGTCGCCCCGATCCTCGCCGGCACCGCCGACCTCGTGGTCGGCGACCGCCAGATCATCTCCAACGAGCATTTCTCCCACAGCAAGCGTGGCCTGTCGCGCCTGGGGTCCTGGGTGGTGCGCCAGGCCTCATCCACCGAGGTGCCCGACACGACCTCGGGCTTCCGCGCCTACAACCGGGAGGCGGCGCTGCAGGTCCACGTCGTCTCGAAGTTCACCTACACCCTGGAGACGATCATCCAGGCGGGCAAGCAGCTCGTCGCGGTGCAGACGGTGCCGATCGCCACCAATCCGCCGACCCGGCCCTCGCGGCTGTTCCCTTCGGTTCCGGCGTATATCCGCCGCAACGGCCTGTCGATCTTCCGGATCTACTCCCAGTACGAGCCGCTGCGCGTGTTCTGGAGCGCCGCCATCCTGATGGGGCTGCTCGCGCTCGCCGTGTTCGTCCGCTTTCTCGTGTTCTTCGTCGAGAGCCCGGCAGACGCCGGCCGCGGCCACATCCAGTCGCTGATCGCCGGCGCGGTGCTGTTCAACGCAGCGATGCTGCTCGGCGCGATCGGCGTGATCGGCGACCTGCTCGCCGCGCAGCGCACGCTCTCCCAGCAGACGTTCGAGCGAGTGCGCCGGATCGAGCTCGAGCTGGGGATCGACCCCTCCCACTACGAGCCCGGACGCGAACCGGTCGAGCTGTGAGCGCTCCCGCGGCTCCGCTCGCGGTGCCGACCGGCAACACCTTCGACAAGTACGGCTCGTCCAACCCGGTGGTCCGGCGCCTGATGGCGCGGTTTGAGCGAACGGCCACGGGGCTGCTCGATCGGGCCGCGCCCCGTTCGCTGCTCGACGTCGGCTGCGGCGAGGGCGTGCTCACCGAACGCTGGGCGGCGCGCGACGCCGGCCGTGAGATCGTCGGCGTCGACCTCGCGGATCCCGGTCTGGCGGTCCACTGGGACGCGCGGGCCCATCTGCCGAACCTGCGCTTCGCCGCGATGGAGGCGGAGACCCTCGCCTTCGCGGACGGGTCGTTTGAGCTCGTGGCGGCGATGGAGGTGCTCGAGCACGTCGCCGACCCGGGGGCGGCGCTTGCCGAGATGAGCCGTGTGGCGGCGCGGTGGTTGCTCGTCTCGGTCCCGCGCGAGCCGCTGTGGCGGATGCTCAACCTCGCGCGCGGCGCCTACGTCAGGCAGCTTGGCAACACCCCCGGGCACCTGCATCACTGGACGCCCGGCTCGCTGCGCCGACTGCTCGGCGCCCACGGCGAGATCGTGTGCGCCTGCGCGCCGCTGCCGTGGGCGATGGTGCTCGTTCGGGTCGGTTGATGTCGGTCCCAGACCCGGCGCTCGTCGATTCGGCCCCCGCCAATCCCGACCCCCGTCCGCGCTCGCTGGCAGCCGGCACCCGGGTGCTGTCGGTGGGGATCGCATCCACCGGGATCTTCACCTTCGCGTACCTGGCCACCGCCAGCCACGTCCTGTCGCCGCGCGCCTACAGCCGCATCTCGCTGTGCTGGGCGGTGATGTTCGTGATCCTGTCGGTGATCTACCGGCCGATCGAGCAGTTGCTATCCCGCACGATCGCTGAGCGCCGGGCACAAGGGATGCATGGCCACTCGCTGGGCGTTCCGGCAGCGCTTCAGGCCGGCTTTGCGCTCGCCTTCCTGATCGTCGCGCTGGCCGCACGCCACGCGATCCAGCAGGGGATGTTCGGGGGCTCGAGCACGCTCTACTGGGTGCTGGTCGTCGGCGTACTCGCCTACGCGGGCAGTTACTTCGCCCGTGGCTGGCTGGCCGGCCACCAGGCGTTCGCCCTCTACGGCGCTCTCGTCTTCCTGGAGTCGGTCTCCCGCTTCTGCTTCGCCCTGGCGGTCGCGGTGGGAATCGGCCACGGGCTTCGGCCCGTCGCGCTCGGTATGGCGGTGGCGCCGTTCGTGTCGCTGTCGGTCATGCCGTTCGCGCTGCCACTGATCCGCGGCCGCGTGGCGGGCGAGGCGTCCCAGCAGGCCGAGACCGGCCCGTCGCTTACGTTGCGCCACGGCGGGGGCTTCGCAGCGAGCGTGGTGGCGATCATGCTCTCCGAGCAGACACTGATGAACGCCGGGGTTCTGGTCGTCGCCGCGAGCGTCGGCTCGACTGACCTGAACGGCGGGCTGGTCGGCTTCGTCTTCAACGTGATGCTGATCGTGCGCGCTCCGTTGCAGCTCTTCCAGGCGGTCCAGACGTCGATCCTCCCCCATCTGACCGGACTGGAGACGCGCCGCGACGGGGCCGGAGTCCGCCGCGCGGTGTCGACCACGGTCGCGCTGACCGGCGGCTTCGGCCTCGCGGTGGCGGTCGGGCTGCTGGCGGTCGGGCCGCCGGTGATGGGGGTCCTGCTCGGGCACAAGGGCTTTCACTACGAGCGGCTCGGCCTGGCGGCGGTCGGTCTTGGCATGGGGATGCACCTGATCGCCGGCACCTTCAACCAGGCGGCGCTTGCCCGCGGCCAGGCGAGCCGCGCCGCTGCCTGCTGGCTGCTCAGCGCGGCACTGTTCCTCGCCTTCCAGATCGCGCCGCTGATCGGCTCCCGGGTGACCCGTGTCGAGCTCGGATACTGCGGCGCGGCAGCGCTGCTCGCGCTGCTGCTGTGGGGCGTCTACGCGACCGGCTCAGACCGCGCCGGCGGCCTGCGCGAGCGCGGTGTAGGCGGCGGCGGGGTCGGCGGAGCCGAACACGGCTGAGCCGGCGACGAGCAGGTTGGCGCCGGCCCGCGCGACCCGCGGGGCCGTCTCCTCGTTGACGCCGCCGTCCACCTCGACCCCGACCTCGTCGGGCAGCATCCGCCGCAGCCGGTGCAGCTTGTCGAGCGAGTTCTCGATGAAGCTCTGCCCGCCCCACCCCGGGTTGACCGACATGCAGAGCGCCAGGTCGAGCACTTCCCCCGCGACGTCGGCCACGGTCTCCACGGGCGTTGCGGGACAGAGCGCCGCGCCGGCCGTACACCCGGCCTCGCGGATCGCCTGCAGCGAGTAGTGGACGTGCGGGGTGGCCTCGACGTGCATCGTGATCGAGTCCGCGCCCGCGCTTGCGATGTCCGTGATGTGACGCTCGGGGCGATCGACCATCAGGTGGACGTCGATGAGTCCGCCCGCGTCGTGGACGACGTCGGCGATCGCCTGCACCGCGACCGCACCGAAGGTGATCGGCGGGACGAAGTGGCCGTCCATCACGTCGACGTGGATGATCCGGGCGCCCGCGTCGAGTACGTCGCCCACCTGCGAGCGCAGCCGGCCGAAGTCCGCCGACAGGATCGACGGCGCGATGCGGCGCTCCGTGAGCGTGACCGGGCGGAAGTCGTGGGGCGCCATCTCCGCTTGAGGATATGCGTCGCCGCGCGTTCAGACCGCGACGAGCATCGACGCGCGGCAGTGGTTGCACTCCACCAGCGCCGTGCTCGACATCCGCACGATCGTCGAGTGCTCACCGCAGTTCGGGCACACCGAGACGAGCTCGTAGCGCTGCAGGCAATAGACGCAGCGGTAGCGGCCGGGGACCGTCGTCGGTCGTAGCCACGGCTCGTGGCAATGGGGACACTCGGGACCGAGGTTGACCGCGCGCTCACTCATGGCCGTCCGCCTAGCGTAACCGGTCACCCTGGCGGCGCCGGGCCGGTGCGCCGCATCCGCGCGATGAAGAACCCGTCGGTGGCGTCTCGGTGCGGGAGCAGTCGCTGGAACGGTCCGGGGTCCGGCACGCCGGCGATCGGAGCGATCTCGAGCCCGGGCTCGGACGCGAGACAGCGCTCGATCACCTCCTCGGACTCGGCCCGGGAGATCGTGCAGACCGAGTACACCAGCGTTCCGCCGGGCCGCAGCCGCCGCGCCCCGGCTCGGAGGATCCGCAGTTGCACCTCGGGCAGCGCCGCCGCGCGCTCACGGGTCACCCGCCAGCGGAGGTCGGGTCGCGACTGAAGCGTGCCCAGGCCACTGCACGGCGGGTCGACGAGGACGCGGTCGAAGCTCTCCTCGGGCACGAACAGACCGGCGTCGGCGACCTCGACCTCGGCGCAGTGGACCCGCATGCGGCCGAGGGTGCGCTCCAGTGCCGCCGCCCGGCCGGGGTGGCGCTCGACCGCGAGCAGCCGCCCCTCGTCGCGCATCATTGCGGCAAGCTGGCCCGTCTTCGCTCCCGGCGCGGCGCACAGATCGAGCACGCTCTCGCCCGGCTGGGCCCCGAGCACGTGTGCGGGCGCCATCGAACCGCGCGACTGGCCCATGATCGCCCCGTCACGCCACAGCGCCGAGCCCTCGAGGTCGAACGGACCCTCGAGCACGAGTCCCTCGTCAAGCGCCGCGGGATGACTCGCGACCGGCAGTGCCGCCGCCACCCCCGCCGGCGTGGCCACGAGCGTGTTGACGCGCACCGCCGACTCGGGCGGTCGGTTGACCGCGGCCAGCAGCAAGCGGGCCTGCACCGGCCCGAGCTCGGCGAACCACATCTCGGCAAGCCACTCCGGCACCGAATGCAGCACAGCGGCGCGCGCGGGCGTGGTGTCGTCGAGGCCGGCGAGCAGGCCCGGGCCTTCCCGGACGGCACGGCGCAGGACGGCATTGACGAACGACGCGGCGCCGTGGGAGTCGCGCTTGGCGAGCTCGACCGATTCGTGCACCGCGGCGTGATCGGCGATCCCGTCGAGCAGCAGCAGCTGCGCGAGGCCGAGCCGCAGCGAGGCGAGCACCGCCGGGTCGAGCCGCGCCAGCGGCCGGGTGGACAGGGCCGACAGCACGTGGTCGAGCGTCGCCCGGCGTTGCACGGTGGTGTACGCGAGCGCGGTCGCGAGCGATCGATCACGCGGACCGAGGTCGCGCGCCTCGGCAGTGAGCGCGCGGTCGGCGTAGGCCCCCTGCTCGAACACGCGCCGCACCACTGTGAACGCGCAGACGCGCGCCGGCGAGATGTCCCCCGCCGGTCGGGGAATCGCGTTCCTGGGTGCCGGGCGACCGGCGGCGGGGCCGCTCACCGGCGTCCGTGACCGCGGACCCACGCCGCGGCGTCCATCCGCCGCCCCCCGGCGGGCTGGACCTCGTCGAGCACCAGCGCGCCGCCGCCCGCGCAGCCGAGCACCGGCGCGGGCTGCGAAAGGTCGATCTCCCCGGCGGGCGGATCGCCGGGGGTGTCTGGGCGTGCGTGGGCCGCCCACACCCCGAGCCGGTCACCACCGGGGAGCGAGAGCGCCGCGCCGATGTGGGGGCTGAGCGCACGGACGCGACGCTCGAGCGCCTCGGCGTCCTGCGCGGTCGCGTCGAGGTTGCGATCCTCGGCGGTGATCTTCTCGGCGTAGGTGACGCCACTCTCCGGCTGCTCCTCGAACCGAAGCCCCGCCGGCCAGGCGTCGAGCGCCTCGATCAGCAGCCGGCCGCTCAGCACCTCGAGCCGCTCGGAGAGCGTGCCGTAGGTGTCGCCGCGCTCGATCGGCTCCTCGCCGCGCAGCGCCACCGGCCCGGTGTCGAGGCCCGCGGTGAGACGCATGATGCAGACGCCGGTCTCGGCGTCGCCGGCGATGATCGCCCGTTCGATCGGCGCCGCGCCACGCCAGCGGGGCAGTAGCGAGGGATGGACGTTGAGGACCTCGTGGTCGGAGAGCAGCGGCTCCTTGATGAGCGCGCCGAACGCACACACGACCAGCGCGTCGGGCGCCGCAGCGGCGATTCGGGCGCGGGCCGGCTCATCGTTGACAGATGGGGGCTGGTCGAGCTCGAGGCCGAGCTCACGCGCGGCGTCGGCGACCGGCGGCGCGGCGAGCCGGCGCCCGCGCCCTCGGGGCCGGTCGGGGCGGGTGAGGACGAGCGCAGGGCTGTGGGAGCTGGCGGCGAGCGCACGCAGCACGGCGGCGGCGAACGGCGAGGTGCCGAGATAGACGGTCCGCATGAGTGCCTGACGGACTAGCCGTCGCCGAGCGCGGCGCGAAGGGCCTTCATCGCCTCCTTGCGCTCCGAGCGCGAGATCCGGTCGAGCACGAGCACCCCGTCGAGGTGGTCCATCTCGTGCTGGATGACCCGCGCCTCCAGCCCGGAGGCCTCGACGAGGATCGGCTCACCGTGCTCGTTGCGCGCACGGACACCCACGAACACCGGGCGCTCGACCTGGACATGGACGCCCGGAAGCGACAGGCAGCCCTCCTCGAGCGTCTCCGTGTCGCGCCCGGCCCATTCGAGCTCGGGGTTGACCAGCGCGGCGACCGGCGACTGAGGGTGGACGCGATAGACGAGCACCCGGTGCAGAACCCCGACCTGGGTGGCGGCCAGCCCGACGCCGATCGCGTCGTTCATCAGCTCGCCCATCTGCGCGACCTCGCGCACGAGCTCCTCGTCGAAGCGATCGACGTCGCGCGCACGGGTCCGCAGCACCGGGTCGCCGAACTTGCGGACGTGGGCGAGCGCGCGGTCACGGCGGGCGCGTACCTCGGGGTCGAGCTCGACCGGCTCGTCCTCCTCGGGCTCGACCTCCACCGCCTCGAGCTCGGCGTCTGTCACATGTTCGGCCATCACATCCAGTTTACGGAGGGGCCGCTACTGGGGGTCGACGTCGACACTCACGTTCACGCCGGCGCGAGCCGCGGGCGGGCCGAGCTCATCGACGGCGGCGCCGACGGCGTCGATCGCGGGCCGTCGCTCGCGCGCCTTGACGACGATCTGGGTCCGGTAGCGCCCCCGCAGCCGGAACAGCGGGGCGGGACCAAGCAGCAGCGCCTCACCGTGGACGAGCCGGGCGTGGATCTTGGTCGCCGCCTCGAGCGCGGGCGCCTCCTCCTCGGAGGAGCAGATGATTCGGATCAGTGACGCATACGGCGGATAGGAGAGCGCACGGCGGCGGGTGAGCTCGTCGGCGACGAATCCGTCGGAGTCGTGCTCGGCGGCGAAGCTCAGCGGGCGCGCGTCGGGCGCCAGCGTCTGCACGAGCACCCGTCCCTGGCGCGCGGCGGGCTCCCCTCCCCCGCCCCCGCGCCCGATCCGGCCGGCGAGCTGGGTGACCAGCGAGAAGGTCCGTTCCTCGGCGCGGAAGTCGGGGAAGCGGAGCGTCTGGTCGGCATCGAGCACCACGCCGAGCGAGACGTCGGGGAAGTCGTGGCCCTTGGCGACCATCTGAGTGCCGACGAGCACGCCCGCCGGCGCTCGTTCGAACGCCTGCAGCGTACGCGCCCGTGCCTCGAGAGTCGCCGCCCCGGCATCGAGGCGGAACACCGGGAAGCGGTCGGTGCCGACGGCTTCGCGCAGCTCGTGCTCGACTCGCTCAGTACCGGCACCGTGCCGGGCGACCGACACCGAGGCGCACTCGGTGCAACGCTCGGGGATCGGTTCGCGATGGCCGCAGTGATGGCAGGCGACGTATCCGTGCAACGACTGCGCCGCCGGGCCGCCTCCATGCAGGACGAGCGCGACCTCGCAGTTCGGGCACAGCCAGACGTGGCCGCAGGAGCGACAGGAGAGGAAGTTCGACCAGCCGCGGCGGTTGAGCAGCATGATCGCCTTGCCCCCGCCGTGGCGCAGGTCGGCGAGCGCCATCCGGGTCTCGGGGTGCAGCGGCTGGTGGGATTCGCGCATGTCAAGCACCTCGACCGGCGGCATCGGCCGGCCGTCGACGCGGCGCGGGAGCGACAGCCGGCGCATCTGGAGCACCGTCTCCGGCCGCGGCGTCGCCGAGCCGAACACGAGCAGCGCGCCGTGGTGGCGGGCGCGCCAGCGCGCGACTCCCCGGGCGTCGTAGCGCGGATCGCCCTCGTGCTTGTAGGAGCTCTCGTGCTCCTCGTCGACGACGATCAGACCGACGTCCCGCAGCGGCGCGAGGACGGCGGAGCGCGGTCCGACGCAGACGCGCGCCTCGCCGACGCGCAGCCGCATCCATTCGTCGTGGCGCTCGCCGTCCGACAGTGCCGAGTGCAGCACGGCGACGACATCGCCGAAACGCGCCTGGAAGCGGCCGAGCGCCTGCGGCGTGAGCGCGATCTCCGGGACGAGCACGATCGCGGTTTGCCCGGCGTCGAGCGCCGCCTGCACCGCGGCGAGGTAGACCTCGGTCTTGCCCGAACCGGTCACGCCCTGCAGCAGGAACTCCTCGCCCGCCGCTCCCTCGGGCTCCCGGAGCGCGCCGAGCAGCGCGTCGGCCGCGATGCGCTGGTCGGCGGTGAGCGGCGGGGGGACGACGTCGGCCCGGCCGACGGTGAGGTTGGCGGGCCGGCGCGGGACGATCCGCTGCGCGATCGTGACCAGCCCGCGGCGCTCCAGGCGGCGCAGCGCCTCGGTGCCGAGCTCGGAGGCAAGCGCGGTGCCGCCTCGCTCGTGGAGCTCGTGCAGCAACGCCTGCTGCCCGTCGGTGAGGGGGCGCTGGGCATCTAAACGACGTGTGGCGTCGCTTAGATGCCCAGCGCCTGTCAGCGACTCCATCGCCGCGGTGCCCTCGGCGGTGAGCGTGGCCGCGAGAGCGCGCTTGGCCCCGCGCCCCGCGGCGGCACCCGCGGGCAGCATCAACGACAGTGCCCGCGCGGTCGTGGAGCAGTACTCGCGCGCCATCCACTCCGCGAGCGCCACGAGCTCGGGGGTGAGCCCTGCGCCGATCACGCGCTCAGGCTCGGCCAGCCGGTCGGGCGCAAGCTCGGATCGATCGGCCAGTTCGACGACCACCCCGAGCGCTGAGCGCCGTGCGAACGGCACCCGCAGCAGCGACCCGACGGCGACTTGGGCCGCCATCGCGACCGGGACGGCGTAGTCGAACGGCCCGCGCACCGCGCGTGTGCGGGTGAGCGGCTGCACGCGCGCGATCATCGGCGCGAGTCGTCTCAGGCCGGGGTCCGCCGCCGGGGCCGGCCGTCGATACGGTCCCCACCCGCGCCGCCCTGTCCCCGCTCACCGCGCTCGACGAAATCGATGATCGCCGGCACACCCTCCAGCCGGTAGCGCTCGCGCAGGCGGTTCTCCAGGAAGTAGGCGTAGTCACGCGTCACCCGGGCGCGCGAATTGACCTGAATCGAGAAGCGCGGCGGGCGCTCGGCGGTCTGCGTCATGAACAGCAACCGCAACCGGTGGCCCGAGCGCGCGCCCACGCCGCCGTGGCCGACCGGCGGCTGGCGGGCTGCCACGGCCTCAGAGAGGAAGCGGTTCAGCTGCGGGGTGGGGATCCGCGTGCGCGAGCGATCGGCGATCGCGACGGCCTCCACCAGCAGCCGGTCGACGTGGCGGCCGGTCTTCGCCGAAGCGGTGAGCACGCGCGGACGCAGCCGCAGCTTCCGCAGTACGCGGGCACGCTCGTGGTCAAGGTCGACGTCCTGGGCGATGTCCCACTTGTTGAGCACGAGCGCCGTCGCGCAACCGGACTTCATCGCCAGCTCGGCAATTCGCAGGTCCTGGGTGGTCACCCCGTCGTTCGCGTCGCAGACCACGAGCGCGACGTCGGCCCGCTGCGCCGCTCGCTGGGAGCGCAGCGACGTGTAGTACTCGACCGAGTCCCCGACCTTCGCCTGACGGCGGATGCCGGCCGTGTCGACGAGCACGATGTCACGCTCGCCGAAGCGGATCGGCAGGTCGATCGCATCGCGAGTCGTGCCGGCCACCTCGGAGACGATCACGCGCTCGGAACCGGCGAAGCGGTTGAGCATCGAGGACTTGCCGACGTTCGGGCGACCGATCAGCGCCAGGCGGATCGCGTCGTCGTCGTCGCCGTCCTGGTCAGCGGCCTCCGGGGCGAGCGCGGCGATCCGGTCGAGCAGGTCGCCGGTGCCAAGGCCCTGAGCGGCGGATACGGCGATCGGCTCGCCGAACCCGAGCGCGTAGAAGTCGGCGGCGAGCGAGAGGTCCTTCACCGAGTCGATCTTGTTGGCGGCGACGAGGACCGGGAGCGAACCGCGGCGCAGCAGGTCGGCGAGCTCCTGATCGCCCGGCCGCATGCCGGCGCGGGCGTCGACCACGAGCACGGCAACGTCGGCCTCGGCGAGCGCCGCGCGCGCTTGGGCCTGGATCTGGGCGGCCATCGCGTCCGCGTCCTCCAGGTCGACGCCGCCGGTGTCGATCAGCGTCAGCTGGCGGCCATTCCAGTCGGTGCGCAGCTCCTTGCGGTCGCGGGTGATGCCCGCGCGCTCGTGCACGACCGCCTCCCGGGACTCGGTGAGCCGGTTGACGAGCGAGGACTTGCCGACGTTGGGATATCCGACGATTGCGACCTTCATGGCGCACTCAGTATGCCCCGGGCTCAGGCGCGCGCCGCGGCGACCAGTGCGGCCACCCGCTCGACGACCGCCTCGAGCGAGAGACCGGTGGTGTCGAGCGTCACCGCGTCATCGGCGGCTCGCAGCGGGGAATGTGCGCGCGAGCTGTCGCGCGCGTCGCGCTCCCGGACCTGTTCGAGCACCTCCGCGACCGGCAGACCGAGCTCGGCGGCGCGCCGCTGCGCACGGGCCTGCGGCGAGGCGGTGAGGAACACCTTCACCTCGGCCTGCGGCCACACGACGGTCCCGATGTCCCTCCCTTCTGCGACCCAGTCGCCGCCGGAGGCGAGCAGCGCGCGCTGCTGGCCGACCATCGCCTCGCGCACCTCGGGGACGGCCGCCGCCACCGAGGCGGCCTCGGTGACCGCAGGGTCACGGATCAGCGCGGTGACCTCCTCGCCGTCGAGGATCACGACCCCCGGCTCCAGTTCGATCGACACGATCGCGGCGAGCTCCCCGGCCGAGCCCGGGTCGACGCCGCGCCGCAGCGCCGCCAACGCCACCGCCCGGTACATCGCCCCGGAATCGAGGTAGACGCCGTCGACCCGCTCGGCGACCGCCCGTGCAACCGTCGACTTGCCCGCGCCGGCCGGGCCGTCGATCGCGACGACGGTCATCGCACCGCCTCGACGACCGCGCCGGTGCGCGGCCACAGCGAGAAGAACGTGGGGCACGTCTTGGCCACAACGCCCGGATCCTCGAGCTCGATCGCCACGCGGGTGCCGATCAGCGAGAACGCCATCGCGATGCGGTGATCCTCGAACGTCGGCAGCCGCGCCGGAGATACGATCCCCGGTACGACGCGCAGCCAGTCGCGTCCCTCTTCGACCTCGATCCCGAGCGCGCGCAGGTTGCGGGCGGTGGCATCAACGCGATCGGACTCCTTGACCCGGGCGTGGCCGATCCCGGTGATCGTCGTCGGCCCGTCGGCGAACGGCGCCACGCAGGCGAGCGTCATGAACACGTCGGAGCTCGAGTTCATGTCGGCCTGCACACCGCGCAGCCGCGGCGGTCCGGTGAGCGACAGCGGCGCCCGCGCGGACACCTCGCAGCCCATCGCCTCCAGATGCGAGACGAGCTCGATGTCGCCCTGCCCGGTGGTGTCGAGGTCAAGGCCGGGGAGCGTCGCTGTGGTGCCGGTGACCGCGGCGCTGGCCAGGAAGTAGGAGGCGGTCGAGACGTCGGGTTCGATCTCGAATGCGTCGACGGCGCGATAGCCGCCCGCCGTGATCTGAAGCGCGCCGTCGGCACGAGTCACCGAGGCCCCGAACCTACCCATTGTGTCCAGCGTGAGGTCGAGGTAGGGCGCACTCACCAGCGCGCCGAAGCGCAGCGTCGTGGCCGTGCGGGCGAGCGGCGCGGCGATCGCCAGTCCCGACAGGAACTGGCTGGAGACCGAGGCGTCAACGTCGACCACCCCGCCGGTCAGCCCGTGCGCGGTCACCGACAGCGGCAGCGACTCGCCCTCGATCTCGGCGCCCTGGGCGCGCAGCGCGGCGAGCACCGGCCCGAGCGGGCGCCGACGCAGCTGCGGGTGGCCGTCGACCTCGAAGCGACCGCTGCCCGCGGCGAGCACCGGCACGAGGAACCGACCGACCGTTCCGGCCATGCCGCAGTCGACCGCGGTCCCATCTGCCGCCGCGGCCGGCGGTCCGCCCAGCCCCTGCACCGTCACGTCGTCACCGTCGGCGCCGGCGACTCGGTCCACGCGGGCGCCGAGCTGGCGCAGGGCGGCCATCATCACCTCGGTGTCGTCCGCGATCAGCGGGGCGAGCAGCTTCGTCGCGCCCGCGGCGGCTCCTGCCAGCAGCAGCGCACGGTTCGTCAGCGACTTCGACCCGGGGACGCGCAGCGACCACCGCGCGGGCGGCGATCCGGGCGCCACCCGCACGGCGGTCCCATCACCCAAGGGGATGCTCACGGGCGGGCCACCGCAAACCCGAGCGCCGCGATCAGCGATGCAGCGCGTCCCGCAGCCTCGCCCCCCGCGATCCACAGCGCGATCACGCCCTCGCTCATGTCCGGCGCGGGCGACAGCGCCATGTCGGCGATGTTGACGCCGGCGCGGCCGAGCTCAAGCGCGATGCGCGCCACGACGCCTGGCTGGTTGGGCACCGACGCGCGCAGCTGGAAGACCTGCTCGCCGGCGAGGTGCGCTTCCAGCAGCGTCCGCCGGTCCTCGGCGGCGGCGTCGTTCCAGGCGGTGATGGCATCCGCGTCGCCGGCCTGAAGCGCCCCCCGGACGTCCTGCAGCCGCGTGAGCGTCCCGTCGATCTCGCGCAACAGGGCGTCGCGGTTGGCCAGGTAGATGTCGGTCCAGATCGCGCTCGGTGCTCCGGCCACGCGGGTCGCGTCGCGGAAGCTCGGCGCGACATCGTCCCCGCCCACCCGCCGCTCGCCGTCCGCGTGCAACGTTGCCGCCGCCTGGGCGACGAGCACGTTGGCGAGCACGTGCGGCAGGTGCGAGACGGCCGCCAGCACGCGGTCGTGGGTGTCGGCATCGATCGCCGCCGGCTGAGCGCCGATCCCCCGCAGCAACCGGTGCAGCCGCTCGTAGAGCACTCCGGAGGTCGACTCCCGCGGCGTCAGGTACCAGATGGCGGCGTCGAACAGGTCGGCCCGCGCGTGTGCCACACCGGCCGTCTCGGCACCGGCGAGCGGATGTCCGCCGACGAACCGTGGGTCGGCGAACGCCGCCGCGACCGCGCGCTTGGTCGAGCCGACGTCGGTGACCACGCAGTCGCTGCCCGCCGCCTGCAGCGCTTCGGCAACGAGCTCCTGGAGGCGTGCGACCGGGGCCGCGCAGAACACCGCGTCGGCGCCGGCGACGGCATCAGCGACCGACGCGGCCGCGCGGTGCAACGCGCCGCGCTCCAGACCGATATCGACCGCCGTCGCCACCGGATCCCAGCCGATCACCTCCGCGTCCAGCCGCTCCCGGGCGGCGAGCGCGACCGAACCCCCGATCAGTCCGACGCCGAGCACCGCAATCCTCAGCTGGCTCACCGGTCCGGACGCGCTCACCGCGGAGTCGTCGTCCGGTCAGCGTGCGCGCCGGGCGCGGACGGCCTGGGCCAGCCCGTCGAGGACGTCGACGGTCTGTTCCCAGCCGATGCACCCGTCGGTGATCGACTGGCCGTAGACGAGCGGGCGGTCGGGGTTCGCCGGATCGTGGTCCTGACGGCCCTCCACCAGGAACGATTCGATCATCACGCCCACGATGCGACCGTCGCCGGCGGCGATCTGGTCGCCGACCTCGCCCGCGATCCGCGGCTGGAGCTCGGGCCGCTTGCCGGAGTTGTCGTGGGAGAGGTCGATCATCACCCGTTCGGGCAGGCCGACCGCGGTCAGCCGCTCGCAGGCGGCCTGCACGGACGCGGCGTCGTAGTTGGTGACGCCGCGGCCGCCGCGCAGGATCACGTGACAGTCGGGGTTGCCGGTCGTGTAGAGGATCGCCGGGGTTCCCTGGTCGTCGATGCCGGCGAACGCGTGCCCCACCCGCGCGGCGCGGACGGCGTCGACGGCCACCTGCACGTCGCCGTCGGTGCGGTTCTTGAAGCCGACCGGCATCGACAGCCCCGAGCCGAGCTGGCGGTGGATCTGGCTCTCGACCGTGCGCGCGCCGATCGCCCCCCAGCAGACCGCGTCGGAGATGTACTGCGGGGTGATCGGATCCAGGAACTCGCAGCCGACCGGCAGGCCGACGCCGAGGACCTGGACGAGCAGCTGCCGCGCCATGCGCAGGCCGGTGTTGACGTCGCTGGAGCCGTCGAGGTGCGGGTCGTTGATCAGGCCCTTCCAGCCGATCGTCGTGCGCGGCTTCTCGAAGTACACGCGCATCGCGATGCACAGATCCTCGTCGTACTCGGCCGCCTCCTCGGACAGGCGTTCGGCGTACTCACGGGTCGCGTCGACGTCGTGCACGCTGCACGGGCCGACGACCACGAGCAGCCTGTCGTCCTCGCCACGCAACACGCCCTGCACGTCGGCGCGGCCGCGCAGCAGCACCTCGGCATGCACGTCGGAGAGCGGGATCTCCTCCATCAACTGGCTGGGGGCGGACAGCGGGACGTGGCGCAGGATCCGCTGGTCGCGGATGCGGCCGCTGCGCGTGGAGGGATCGGACATCGTCAGCAATACCCCGTGATCATCGAGAGGTTCCTCGCCGGTCTGCGCCGCGGCGCTCATCGTGTGCATCTCACTCGGTTCCCTTTCTACAACGCGTGAAGGTCGATCTGCCCGAGCCGCGAGCGGGAGCGGGTCCGAGAACGGACCCGCGCGGAGCGGTGTCGGCGCCCGACCTCCGGTGCGGCCGCGCGGCTCGCGGCGTCTGGGAGTGGGCCGAGCGCCTAGCTAAATCGCCAGGCGTAATAGCGCGCGTAGGCGTAGAACCAGGACCCGTCGAGGAACTCGCTGCCGTCCGAGGTGTGGGTCCGGTCGCTCATGCGCGCGGCTAGTTCTACCAGACGCGAGCCGGCACACACCAGTGCGTTCAGGAGATCGTCACATCCATCTGTCGATCGCACCGCGCCGCGATCGAGGCGGGCATGTTGAAGGCGCGGACCCGCCAGCTGTTCGCGCCGAACTGGGTGAACAGCACCATCCGCGTGTGGTGACGAATGAGGAACGAGGGCTTGAACAGGACCTGGTTGCCGTTCAGGCCCATCGTCCAGGCCATCTGCGTCTGGAACTGGTTCTTGGCCGCCGGCGGCCCGCAGGCGAGCACGGCCGCCGGCCCGCCCACCCGCGCGACCGCCTCGGTGAGATGGTGCTTGACCCTGCCGTAGTTGCGAACTGCCGGGACCATGGCGCGAACCCGCGATTGCCGGATGTGCAGGAAGTACCCGAGACCGGCCATGAGCCCGACTGCGACAAGCGGCGCCGCCAGCGTCAGTGTCCAGCGCTCGAAGCGGCGGTCAAGGCCCTCCCACGATCCGGCGAGCGCCTGCGCGATCCCGTAGCCGCCCACGGCGACAATCAGGTCCGCCGGTTCGATCATGTACCGGGCCACTGCCGAGAAGCCGTGCAGCGCGAACAGCATCTCGACCGCGAGCCACACCGCGCACGCGCCGATGATCAGCAGCACCCCGCGATCCCGGCGCAGCAGGCCGAACACCACCCCGAGCAGAGCCGCCGCCTGCATCGGCCACTCGTAGAAGGTGGCCCATCGATGGAGCACCGGCAGCACGGGCTCGCCGGCGATCGTGCTGGCCTTGCCCTGGTCGAGCTTGCTCGCCTGGAAGATCGACTTGGCCGCGACGGCCGTCGGCAGATACCAGGCGACCGCGGTGAGGACCCAGCTGCCGAGGACCAGTACGCGCGTCCCGGGGACCTTCCACATCAGATAGAGCCCGTAGAGCCCGATGATCGCCCAGGCCTCGGGCCGGTTGAGGCCGGCGAAGAACAGCAGCACGTAGGCGAGCTTGGGACGACGCGCAAGGTGGGCGTCGAAGGCGGCGAGCACGATCGCCGCGCACAGTGGATCGGAGTCGGCGATGAAGGTGAGCCGCCACAGACTCTGAGGAGGCCCGCCGGCCGGTATCGGATAGCCCTGCAGACCGAGCACGCCGACGGCGGCGACCAGCCCACCGATCCAGGCCGCGATCCGCACCCGCCGCGTCAGCGTCGGCCCTCGGTCGGTCACGAGCAGCCGATACGCGATCCGCGCCGCGAACGGCGCCGTTGCGAGCGTCCCGGCGGTGGTCACGATCGCCAGCAGCCGCGGTGGCAGGTCGCCGGTACCGAACAGCGCCATCGGCAGGGTGAAGATGATCATCAGCGGCTTCCAGGAAGGCGCCGCATTGAGGTTGAGGTTCCCGTACAGGAGCTGGTGGCCCCACACCAGCCAGCCGTAGGCGTCGAACGACGGGGTCATCCCGGTGCCGAGGACCACTGCCACCGCCGCGCCGAGGACCGCGGCGGCCACGAGCACCCACACCCACCACCGCCACAGCCGAAGGGCTTGGCCGTCCGCCGCCGGGCCCCCGCCGGCGTCGGAGCGGACCTCGAACGCGGGCGCCGTCGGCACGGCGCTAGAGGAGCTCACCCATCGCTCCGAGGAAGCGCTCGTTCTCCGCCTCGGTCCCGATCGTCACCCGCAGCGCGCCGGCCCGTCCCAGCGAGGACCCGGCGCGGACGAGCACGCCACGCTCGCTCAGGCCGCTGACGATCTCGGCCTCGACATCCGGGTCGGGAAGGTGGGTCCACACGAAGTTGGCATCGGACTCGGCCACCCAGCAGCCGAGCCCGCGCAGGCCCTCGCTCAGCTCGATGCGGGCGCCGACGGTGTGGGCGACGCGGCGCTCGACCTCGTCCTGATGGCCGAGCGCCTGCACGGCAGCCGCCTGCGCGGGTGTGTTCAGGTAGAACGGCTGGCGCACCTGGTCGATCGCCGCGCGCAGTGCCTCGGAGCCGCACAGCCCGTAGCCGACCCGCAGCCCGGCCAGCCCGTAGGCCTTGGAGAACGTGCGCAGCAGCATCAGGTTCGGGTGGCTGCGCAACAGTTCGACCGAGGCATAGGTGTCGCCGAGGACGAGCGCGAACTCGCAGTAGGCCTCATCGAGGATGACCGCGCAGTGGGACGGCACGCGCCCGAGGAAGCTCTCGATCTCGTCGAGTGCGAGCGAGGTGGAGGTCGGGTTGTTCGGGTTGCAGACGAGCACGAGCCGGGTGGCGACCGTGATCTCGGCGGCCATCGCGTCGAGGTCGTGGCGGTCCTCGGAATCGAGCGGGACCTCGATCGCCCGCGCGCCGGACGCAGCTCCCAGATGGGGGTAGACCGAGAATGCCGGCCAGGCGTAGACGATCTCGGCGCCGGGCTCGAGCAGCGCCTCCCCGGCGCTCAGCAGGATGTCGCACGAGCCGTTGCCGAGCACGATGCGCTGCGGCGGGATCCCGTAGCGGTCGCCGAGCGCCCGGCGCAGCGGCTGGTAGGAGGGGTCCGGGTAGCGGTTGACGCCGGCGAGCGCCTCGTGAGCGGCCGCGATCGCATCCGGATGAGGCTCGAAGCACGATTCGTTGGAGGCGAGCATCGCCACGTCCTCGCCGAGGCTGTACCCCGCGGCGAGCGGGTAGGCGGGGATCCGGCGGATGCGCTCTCCGAACTCGATCGGCATGACGCGCTCAGGTTATTGACCGGTCTATTGCGCTGACGTGAGGTCTTGCCGCAGCGCCTGCGACGCCCCCAGGTACACGTGCTGGGGCTCGTGCTCGGGATCGGCGTAGTAATGAGCGAGGACGCGGATGACCGACTGCAGCGCCCCGGGCACCGGAATCTCCCGCGCGCAGAGCAGCGGGACTCGGTCAAAGCCAAGCCGGCGCGCGGCGACCGCCGGAAACTCCGCGTCGAGGTCCGGCGTCAGCGTGAAGATGCAGCTGACGAAGGCGTCGACGGCGAGCGCGTTGCGGCTCATCATCTCGCGGATGAGCACGTCGGTGGCGTCGAGGATCGCGTCCTTCTCGTTGGCCTCGACGCTATTGGCGCCTCGGAGCGCGAACAGACGCATAGGGCGCCCATATTGACACGAAGGTCAGCTGCGCCTCACGCCGCCCGCGCGCAGCTGCCAGACCGTCGCGCAGCCGAACCGCCGCGTGGTGGCGAGGAGCGGCGCCAGCTGGGAGCTGACCCGGGCGCGGTCCGCCCCGCAGCCGCCGAGGACGAAGCGGGCACGGCTCGAGGCGACGAACTTCCGTGCACGGGCGGCGCTCATCCGCCCTGCGAGGAGCGCGGCGGTGTTGCGCTTGCGCACGTCGCAGCGCGGTTCAGACCAGAGACAGTCGCCGAGGTAGGTGGCGCGTCCCGTGACCCCCGGCACGGTCTGCCCCAACCGGAGCGCGGTCAGCACCCCCCCGGGCATACGGCTCGCCGCGAGGTAGCCGAGCGCGGCGCTCTCGGCGGGCGCGATGTAGTCGCCGCTGCTCGGCTGCGGCTCGATGAACGTGTGGGCGTATTCCATGCAGTAGACGGTTGCCGGGATCGTCACCGCCGCGATCGCCAGGCACGCGACCAGCCGCGCGCGGGGCAGTCGGTCGAGCCCGGCGCGATGTACCCCGCGCACGGCCAGCACCGCCATCGGCAGCGGCAGACCGCCGACAGCGTGCAGCGGCGTGGCGCCGAGCGAGGTGAGCGCGAACAGCCAGATCACGACCGCCGCGGGGACCCAGGCGCGGAGCAGCAGCTCGAGGGTGTCCTTCGGCGCGCCCCGGTAGCCCAGCAATGCGAACACGAGCAGCGGCGCAGCCGCGATCACCGTCGCGGTCGTCGAGAACGAGTGGCGCGCGCGCTGCTGTCCGGCGCGCCAGACCTCGTCGAGGTGGCCGAGCCCGAAGTAGTAGAGCAGCGGCAACGCCACCAGCAGCAGCGTGATCGCAATCATGCGGATGAGCGGTGTGGCCTCGCCGCGGCGGACCGCCGCAAGCGTCGCGCGGGCCCGGCAGAGCTCGGCGATCACCACGATCAGGAACATCAGCTCGCCCTGCCAGGGGTGTATTGCGCCTGCGAGCGCCCCGAGCAGACCGGGGACAACCGTCGTCGGGGTGGGCGGGGTCGAATCCCGGGCGTCCGCGTATCTGATCAGGCCGACCGTGATGAGCGCTGCGGCGATCAGCCCGAACGGGTACCCCCACGACTGCCACATCGACATCATGTCCCCGATCACCCCGAGAGAGTGGTTCACGTCGCTCAGCGACGCGTAGAACAGCGCGAGCACGAGCGCCGCCCGCCGGTCGAAGGTCCGCTCGAAGCAGCGACGGGAGATCGCGACGGCAGCGAGCGCGATTGCCGCCACCGCGACCGGCTTCCACAGCATCAGCGCAAGCCACGACGCCATCCCCAGCCGCACCAGCAGACCGGAGAGCAGGATGGCGGGCTGCAGGTAGTCGGCCGGCGTCGGCCGCAGCACGAACTCATCGCCGATCAGCCAGTGGTGTGCCGAGGACTGGATCCAGGAGAGGTACTGCAGCTGGTCGACCGCGAAGAAACCGTCGGTGCGCGTCCAGACCAGCCCGTGGGCGTGGGCGATCACCAGGTTGGAGGCGACGTCCCACATCGAGAGCGCGGCGAGCAGCAGGAGCGCTCCCAGCTCAAAGCGGTCGAGACGGCGACGGGGTCTCACGGACGATGGTCAGTACGCGAGCCGGTGCTGCAGCGAGAGCGCCGCCCGGCCCGCGTGGGTGATCGTCAGCAGGCTGAGGTTGTGGTCGTTCATGAACTGGGTGGTCGACGGCGCGAACGTGAGCAGCAGCCAGACGGTCATCAACACCGACGCCCACCGCAGTCCCTTCGAGCGCCCCAGCACGGCGAACGGCATCACCCACACGACGTACCAGGGCACGACCCAGGACAGGCTGAGCACGAGCGCCACCGTCGACCAGCCCGCGCCTTCCAGCCAGCGGCCCCGCCGGCGCACCAGCTGGTAGGCGATCACGGCGATGAACAGGACGGTCGCGATGTGCAGGACCGTCTTGGAACCGCCGACGCCGAAGATCAGCCCGACCAGGTTCGGGCCGCTGAAGTTCGTGAGCAGCGTGCTCTGCTGGGAGAGGTTGGGCAGTGAGGTGCCGAACAGCGCGAGGCTGACCGCGGCGATCGGGATCAGCGCCATCAACCCGCCCTCGACGAACCTGCGCCGCCGCGGCCAGGTCGCAAGCGGGATGAGCAGGAACGGGCCGAGGAGCACGGCGGTGAACTTGACCGCGATCGCGGCCATCAGGCATGCCCCTGCGGCGCGGTCGCGCCCGGAGAGGACGAGCAGCAGCGCGCCCATCATCGGCACGAGCATGAAGAAGTCGTTGTGGAAGCCCCCAACGGCGTAGACGATGTAGATCGGGTTGAGCGCGACGAACGCGACCGCCCGGCGGGGATCGACGTCGAGCCGGATGGCGCAGCGCTCGATCAGCCACAGGAAGCACAGGCTGAGCGCCACCGTCACGGCCTTCACGATCCAGTAGGCCGCACTCAGCGAGATGAGCCCGAGCGGATAGCTGAGGATCGTGAACAGCTCACCGTACGGGCTCTTCAGATCATGCCAGCTGC
This sequence comes from Solirubrobacteraceae bacterium, assembly GCA_036501965.1. Lineage (GTDB taxonomy): Bacteria > Actinomycetota > Thermoleophilia > Solirubrobacterales > Solirubrobacteraceae > Palsa-465. Next base: position 42,613 of record DASXZK010000017.1, on the reverse strand, counting down.
TCAGCAGGAAGACCGGGTCATAAGTCTCCGAGGAGATCGGGTGGGTGTATGGATCGAGGTGGTGCAAACCGCCCAGCCGCGCGTAGCCGAGGTAGTTGAACATGTCGGTGAGCTGCGTCGGCGGGCCGAGCAGCAGGATCACGCTGAGCGCGATCACGACGGTCCAGATCGTGCGCCGGCTGAGTGACGGGAGCGCGCCGAGGACGACCAGCCACGCGACGAACAGCACCGCGAGCGCGGCGCTCATCAGGTCCTGGACCACGAAGCGATTGCTGAGCACCTCCGGGAGCAGATGCTCGAGCGGGCCGGCCTCCCATCCGGGGTAGGCGAAGCCGCTGCGCGGAACGAGGATCGACGGCCCGGCGGTCGCGTCGAGCACCATCAGCAGGGTGATCACCGTGATCACGCCAACGCCGGCCATCCCGGCGCGAGGTCCGAGGCGGCGCTGCAGACGGGCACGGGCGTCGCGGGCGCGCAGGCCCGGCCGTGCGGGCTGCGCCGTCACGGTGGAGGCGGGTGTGGAGGTCGACATCTCGATGGAAGGAGCCTCAGGATTGTGACGCGCGCCGCAGCGCATCCACTTCGGCAGGGCTGAGACGGCGTGAGCCGCCGACCGGCAGCGCGCCGAGCTCAAGCGGTCCGAACGCGACCCGCGAGAGCGTCCGCACCCGGTGCCCGACGGCCTCGCACATGCGTCGGACCTGCCGGTTGCGGCCCTCGTGGATCGTGAGCTCGATCACGTTGTCCGCAGGCGCACCGACTCGCCGGACGCGGGCGGGTGCGGTGCGGCCGTCCTCGAGGGTCACGCCGGTGCGCAGCGCACGGATCTTGGAGTCGGTGATGGGCGATCCGTCGAGACGGGCGCGGTAGGTCTTCGGCACTTCGAAGCTCGGATGCGTGAGGCGATGGGCAAGATCGCCGTCGTTGGTGAGCAGTATCAGGCCGGTGCTGTCGGCGTCCAGCCGCCCGACCGGGTAGAGCCGCGCGGCGACGCGGACGAGCGAGACGACGGTCGTCCGCCGCTGCGGATCGGACGCGGTCGAGACGACCCCGGCGGGCTTGTGCACCGCATAGACGACCTGCGTGCCCCCATCCGACACGCTGATCGGCCGTCCGTCCACCCGCACATCGTCGACATCGGTGACGTCGCGGGCCGGGTCGGTGACCGTCTCGCCGTTGACCGTGACCCGGCCGGCGGCGACCACCGTCTCGCTGGCGCGGCGAGAGGCCACGCCGGCGGTGGCCATGAACTTCTGGAGGCGCATCCACCGAGCATTGCAGGCGCGGCTGCTTCCATAGTGGTCCGATGGACCTCGCACTACTGGACCGCACACTCGCAGAGCTCGGCGAGCCACGCTATCGCGCGCGGCAGATCTGGCGCTGGGCGGCCTCGGGCGGGGACGGCTTCGAATCGATGACCGATCTGCCGCTCGCGCTGCGTGGAACGCTCGCCGAGCGCGTGCCGTTCTCCTCGCTCGAGGTCGTGCAGGAGGCGCACGCGCGCGACGGCACGGTCAAGGCACTGATGCACACCGCCGACGGACGGCCCCTGGAGGCGGTGCTGATGCGCTATCGCGACGGACGGCGCTCGCTGTGCCTGTCCTCTCAGTCGGGCTGCCCGCTCACCTGCTCGTTCTGCGCGACCGGGACGATGAAATTCGGCCGCAACCTGACGACGTCGGAGATCGTCGACCAGGCGCTGCACTTCCGCCGCATGGGCGACGTCGACCACGCGGTCTTCATGGGCATGGGCGAGCCGATGATGAACCTCGACAACGTGCTCGCCGCCTGCGAGCTGCTTCCGGAGATCGGGATCGGCCATCGGCGCACGGCCATCTCGACGGTCGGCTGGATCCCCGGGATCGACCGGCTCACCGAGCACCCGGCCCCCGTCCGCCTGGCGCTCTCGCTGCACGCTGCCGACGAGGCCCTGCGCTCGGAGCTGATGCCGGTCAACGATCGATATCCGTTGTCGGAGGTCCTGGACGCCTGCCGGCGCTGGTATGAACGCAAGCGACGGATGGTGTTCGTCGAGTACGTGATGCTCGCCGGCGTCAACGACTCCCACGTACAGGCACGCCAGCTCGCGCAGGCGCTGGACGCGCGCATGTTCAAGGTCAACCTGATCCCGTTCAATCCGACCGACTCGCCGTACGAGGGGTCATCGCCCAAGGCGATCGACGCGTTCGCGGCCGAACTGGGCCGTCACGGGATCGGCACGACGGTACGTCTCACGCGCGGCCGCGACATCGCCGCCGCCTGCGGCCAGCTCGCCGCGCGCGGTGGCAACTGAGCGACCGCCGATCGCCGCGGGACGGCGGGCCTCTGCCCTGCTGCGGCGGCGCCTGGTCGCGCAAGGGCTCGCGGGGCCGCCGCTGGGGACCGGCGCTCAGGGACCGGTGACTGTCGCCAGGCGTTTGCTGGCCACCCAGGGACAGGATCCTCGGGGGTTTCGGCTCGCAATCCGCGCTCGCACCCGGGGGACGACGGGCGCCGACGTCGACCGGGCGCTCGGCGAGGAGCGTTCGCTGCTTGTCACCTGGCTGAACCGCGGCACGCTGCATCTCGTCGCCCGCGAGGACTATCCGCTGCTGCAGGGGCTGGTCGCGCCCTGGCAGCGAACCGGCGCGATGACGAGGCTGGCCCAGCTCGGCATCGACGAGGCGCGCGCCGACCGTGCCGTGGCGCTCGTTGACCGCTGGCTCGCCGACGACGGCCCGCTGTCGCGGGCGGTGCTGCGTGAGCGGCTGCTCGCGGCGGGCATTCCCGCCGAGGGCCAGGGCCTCGTCCACGTTCTGTTCCGTGCCTCGCTCGACGGGGTGCTGGTGCGCGGGCCGGTCGCGGGGGACGGCACCGAGCAGCTATATGCGCGGGTCGCCGATTGGATGCCCGAGGCGCCGGCGGAGGTGAGCGCGGTGCTGCGTGAGCCGGAGCGCGGCTACGCCGAGATCGCCCGGCGCTACCTGGCGGGCCACGGGCCGGCGGACCCGCGCGACCTGGCCAAGTGGCTCGCCGCCCCGCTGGGCCGCGTGCGCGCGGCACTGAACGTGCTCGGTTCGCAGGTCGTCGAGGTGGACGGTGGGCTGGTGGAGCTCGCAACGGCCGCGAGAGAGCCGGTGGAGCCCGGTGCGGACCGAGGGTCGGGCGGAGCCCGAGGGTCGGGCGCGGGCCGGCTCCGGCTGCCCCCGCCCCGGCTGCTCGGTGCGTTCGAGCCGCTGTTGCTCGGCTGGCGCTCTCGCGAGGAGGTGCTCGGCAGCCATGGGAGCGCGGTCATCTCCGGCGGCATCTTTCGCGGGATCGGCCTCGCCGGGGGTCGAGCCGTCGGCGCCTGGCGGTTCGGCGGGGCGGGCGTCGATTTCACCCCGTTTGCTCCGCTCAGCGACTCGGTCGCTCGGGCTTTGGAGCGCGATGCCGAGGCGCTGCTGCGGTTCCTCGGGCGCTGAGCGTCCCTCGCGGCCGCCGTTGCCGGATCGTGTGGCGTGGGCGGGCGCTTTCTCGCACCCACCGCGGCGGCGGTCGGTGCGTGCGAGGAATGGGCCGTCAGCGGGCTGGGATCTCGCACACGCGATCGTCACACCCTTGGTTTGCGAGATGAGATCCGCTGGCAGGCGCCCATTTTCGAGATATTTGTCCCCAGAGGACGGATATCTCGCACCCAACCGATGAAGGCCGGCGCCTCCGCCCTTCGTTGCGCTCCCGTTGCTCTCACCTCGACACGCGGAGCGCGGGCCGCCTGGATCGCGTCCTCAGGAACTCCCGCACCCGCCCCCGGAGGCGAGAAGGCAACTGCATCAGACCAACACGCTCACCGCTGTGAGGTTGATCAGGAAATGCTTACCGCAGACCGGCGCCTCGGGGACACGAACCCGTCGGACCGACGACGCCCGTGGCCCCGTGCGGCCCCGTGCGGCCCTGTCAGCCGGCGTCGGGCGTCAGTCGTCGTCGGCCGGCTCGTCGTCCGGCGCCCCGGCGAGTGCGCGGGCGGCCGCCGCATCAGCGGCCTCGTGGTGACCTTCGTAATCGGGCACCGCGCTCGCGTCCAGGTCGGGCACGGAAGTCGGTCCGGTGGCGGTGATCCCGGCGACTCCGGCACGGACCTCGCCGGCGCGCAGCAGACGGTCTCGGAGCTCCTGCTCGAACTCGGGCGAGGGGTCAAAGCCCTCGATCTCGGGCAGTGAGCCGGTGCCCTCGAGCCCGAACAGCTTGAGGAAGAGCTCGGTCGTGCGGTACATGACCGCGCCGAACTGGGAGCGACCGGCCTCCTCGACCATGCCGCGCTCCAGCAGGGTGGTCGCCGCCGACTCCGTGCTGACGCCGCGGATGCGGGCGATCTCAGGTCGGGAGACCGGCTGCAGGTAGGCGATGATCGCCAGCGTCTCCGCCTGCGCGGCGGTGAGCGGCGGGGTGCGAGGCTTGGCGAACAGGCGGCGCGCGGCGACCTCGGCATCGGGGTGGCTGGAGAGCACGTAGCCCCCCGCCAGCTCGCGCAGCACGAGTCCGTGGCCGTCGCGCTCGTAATGTGCGCGCAGCGCCCGGAGCGCGTCCTCGACTTCGTCGGTCTCCACGTCGGCGGCCTCGGCGAGCGCGTCCATGCTCACCGGCTCCGGCGTGAGGAAGAGCAGCGATTCGAGGATCCGCGGGAGCTCGCCGAGCTCCACGGACCGGCGCTCAGCGTCGGTCATCTCCTCCGCCCCGGTCGCGCTCACGCGGTCAGCCTCCGCTCCGCGAGCCCAACGTCAGGCGCGGGCGCGCTCGCCCGGGCCGAGCCGCTGACGGTGATCTCCGCGAACGGCTCGGGCTGCTCCCAGGTCGCCTCGCCCTGCTTGTAGAGCTCGAGCAACGCGTACAGCGTCACCGCGACCGTCACCCGGTCGCCGTCGCCAACGGCCTCCGAGAACGTGAAGCGGCCGCGCGAGAGCAGTTGGCGCAGATGCGCGAGACGCTCGGCGACGGTGACGCGCACCATCGTGATGTGGCGCACATCGACGGGCGGCGGGACCTCGAGCAGCGAGCCGATCGCCGCCGACAGCTGGACGGGGTCGTAGACCGCCGCGGCGTCGGCGAGCGGAGCAGTCCGGAGCTCGGAGGGCAACGGCGCGGAGCGGAAGCGATAGCCCTGCTCGCGCTCCAGCCGGGACCTGAGGTAGTCGGCCGCGGTCCGGTAGCGCTGGGCGGCAACGAGCCGCGCGACGAGTTCCTCGGCGGCCTCGCCGGGATCCAGCTCGAGCTCCTCGATCTCCTCGCCGGGCAGCAGCAGGCGCGACTTCAGCTCCAGCAGCGCCGCGATCAGCACCAGGAACTCCGTCGCCGCCTCCAGATCGAGCTCGCCACGGCGCTCGAGATGGTCGATGTAGGCGATCACGATCTCTGCCAGGTCGACCTCCATGAGGTCGACTTCCTCACGCAGGATCAGCGTGAGCAGCAAGTCGAACGGCCCCGCGAAAACGTCGAGGTCGAGGTCGAGGTAGGTCAGCGTCACCCCGTCAACAGTAACCGGGCGCCCGGACCGCTTCACAGGGCGCCGGGACCGGCGTCGAGGCTCAGTCGGGCGCGGCGGCGGGCACGCGCGAGCCGACGCCCATGACCTCGCGCACGTCGGCGAGCGTCACGGCGGCGATCGCCTGCGCCTTGGCGGCGCCGAGTGCGAGCGCCCGCTCGAGGCCCGCCTCGTCGGCGCGCAGTTCGTCGTAGCGCTCCCGGACCGGAGAGAGATAGTCGATCACCGATTCCGCGACCGCCGTCTTGAACGCCCCGTACTGCGAGCTGACGAACTGGCGCTCGATCGCTTCGGGACTGGATCCGCGGACGGCGGCGAGGATGTCGATCAGGTTGGAGATGCCGGCCTTGTCAGGCCTTCGTCGCACCTCGGCGCCGGTGTCGGTCACCGCCGAGCGGAACTTCTTGGCAATCGCATCGGGCTCGTCGGTGACATAGACGGTGCCGGCGGGGTTGCCGGAGCTCGTGGACATCTTGCGGTCGGGGAATTTCAGGTCCATGATCCGCGCTCCGACCTCGGGGATGCGCGCCTCGGGGACGACCAGCGTCTCGCCGAAGCGGGAGTTGAAGCGCTCGGCGATGTCTCGCATCAGCTCCACGTGCTGGCGCTGGTCATCGCCGACCGGCACCTCGTGCGCGCGGTAGGCGAGGACATCGGCGGCCATCAGCACCGGATAGTTGAACAGCCCGGCCGTCGCCAGGTTGCGCGCCGCGCTCGACTCCGTCTTGTCCTTGAACTGCGTCATGCGAGTGAGGTCGCCGTACGCGGTGACGCTCATCAGCAGCCAGGTGAGCTCCGGATGCTCGACGACGTCGGATTGGCGGAAGAAGACGCAGCGCTCCGGGTCAAGGCCGGCGGCGAGCAGCAGCGCGGCGGTGTCGTACACCGCGGCTCGCAGCTGCTCGGGCTCATAGGCGACGGTCAGGGCGTGCAGATCCACGACGCAGTAGATCGCCTCGCCGCGGTCCTGACCGGCGACGTACTGGGTGATCGCGCCGATGTAGTTGCCGAGGTGCTTGCGACCCGTCGGCTGGATGCCCGAGAAGATGCGCACGGTCGCTCGAGCCTACCGAGCGCGGCGCTTTCACCCTCCCGCGGCGGCCCCCACCGGCGTCCGGCTCTCGGCGTCGTCCTCCTCGGGCCACTGGCGGTCGTGGGTCCAGTAGACCTCGACCTCCTCCAGGGTGTGCCCCTTCGTCTCCGGGACGCACCGCCAGACGAACACCAGCCCCACCGCGGCGAACGCGGCGTAGATCCAGAACACGACGTCCTTGCCGAACGCGTTGATCGCCGTGAGGAAGGTCAGCGAGACGAGCAGGTTGGCCGACCAGTTGGCGACCGTGGCGGCGCTGGCGCCGACGCCGCGCAGCCGGTTCGGGAATAGCTCGGCGGTCATCAGCCAGAACAGCGGCGAGATCGACAGCGAGTAGGCGCCGATGTAGACGAGCAGAATGATGAGCACCCCGACGCCCCAGCTCTGCACGCCGGTGGCGAACGCCAGACCGAGCAGCACGAGCATCGAGCCCATCCCCGCGAGGCCGAGGTAGAAGAGTCGTTTGCGGCCGATCACGTCGACGAGCACGATCGTCGGCAGCACGCAGATGAACAACACCGCGCCGACGAGCATCTCCGGGATGAGCCCGTCCGAGCCCGCCGAGATGCCGACGTATCCGAAGATCGTCGGCCCGTAGAAGAGCACCGTGTTGGGGCCGACGAACTGCTGCAACACGGCGAGGCCAAGCCCGGCGACCAGCGCCCCGCGCACGCCCGGCGCGAGCAACTCCTTCAGCTTCGCGCCCTTCGTGTGCTGGAGGTCGTCGCGAAGCTGCTGCATCTCCTCCTCGCAGTGGTCCGGGTTGACGCGGCCCATGACCTCCTCCGCCTCCTCCCAGCGGTCGTGCATCGCCAGCCAACGCGGCGAGTAGGACATGAAGAACATCCCGACGCCGAGTACGACGCCCGGGACCACCGCGGCGGCGAACATCGGCCGCCAGCCCCATCCGAGCTTGAAGAACACGTAGTCGGCGATGTAGGACAGGAAGATCCCGCCGGAGATCGCCAGCTGCTGGAGGATGACCAGCCCGCCGCGGATCTGCACCGGCGCCATCTCGGCGATGTACGTGGGCACGATCATCGAAGATGCCCCGACCGCGAAGCCGACGACCATGCGGAACACGTCGAACAGCACGAGCCCGGGAGAGAGTGCGGTCGCCACCGCACCGACCGAGTAGACCACGGCGAGCGTGACCAGCCCGAAGCGGCGGCTCACGCGATCCGCGAGCCGACCGGCGAACACGCCGCCGATGATCGAGCCGATCAGCACCGCCGAGACGGCGAGCTCCTCCGCCCCGGAGCTGAGGTGCCACTGGCTGGTCAGGAGCTTCTCGGCACCGGAGATGACGCCGATGTCGTATCCGAACAGCATTCCGCCGACCGCCGCCACGCCGGCGACGAGATACGCGTACTTCGGCGTCGAGCGGATGACGTCCCACTTGAACGAGTCGCGAAAGCCAGAATCGGGGGCCGCGTCGCGCGTCGATTCCTGCTCGGGCATGGTCCTCTCCCCTCCCTCGATCCGTCAGGCGCCGGATCGGAAACGGTTGCTCAACGGACCGTGATTACCCACGCGTCAACGGCGCACACATGAATGCATACGATTGCCCCGGCGAGGGGCGGCCCGCCGCTCAGTGATCGAGGACGCGATCGAGCGCGGCGTGCAGATCACGCCCGCCGACCGGCTGAGCGGGCACTCGCTCGCTCCCGGACCGGGGCTCGCGGCGACCATGGGACCCTGTCCCGCGCGGCGCCCGGCCGCGCGGTGCCGAGAGCAGCCAGGCGGCGATGACGCCGCCCACCCCGCCGCACACGTGATCCTGCCAGGAGACCCCGGCGTGCGGCACGACGCTGGCCACGAGCACTCCGCCCCAGACCACGCCGACGACCAGCCCGACCCCGATCTCGAGCAGATTGCGATTGAAGATCCCGCGGGCGAGCAGATATGTCGCGTATCCGAAGACCAGTCCGCTCGCACCGAACGTGTCGCTTGCCGACGGCGAGATGAGCCACGTGCCGATCCCGCTGACCACGATCACGATCAGCGTGACCAGGGCGAGCCGGCGGGCGCCGCGCAGCGCGATGATGACCCCCATGAAGACCAGCGGGATCGTGTTGTCGAACAGGTGCGGATAGAAGTTCTCGTGCAGGAACGGCGCGGTGAAGATCGCCCACATGTGGTCGAGGTTGCGAGGCCAGATGCCGGCCTCATTGGACAGGCCGCGGTGATCAACGGCGTTGACGGCCTCCACGATCCACATCAGGACGACCATCCCGAGCAGCAGGGTCAGCCCCGAGCGGGCATCACGGCTGGGGGTGAGACGGTTGCGCATGCAACCAGGATCGCACGCGGCAGCGCCTCGCCCGCCGATTCTTACTCCGTGCTTCGCCGGGGCCGGCTCAGCCGGCGGCGGCGAGGGCCTCGCCGGCGAGCGCCAGGGCGACCTCGGCGCGGCTGCGCAGCGCGTCGCGCAGCACGAACTCCTGAGGGGTGTGGGCGCCGCCTCCGCGCGGGCCCAGGCCGTCGACGGTCATCGGGATCGCCTGTGCGAAGTGGCTGGCGTCCGAGGCGCCGCCGCGCGGTACTCCAACAATCGAGCGCCCGATCCGCGCGGCGGCCGCGTTCAGCAGCCCTGCGGTTTCGGCCTCGGCGTCCATCCCGGGCCACGCGCGGCCCATCCGCGTGGTCATCGCCACCTCGTCGCGTTCGGCGGGCACGGACGCGAGCACCGGCTCGAACGCCTCCAGGCCCCGGGCGCGCATGTCGCAGATGAGCTCGGCCCGGGCAGGAACGACGTTGAACGCCTCGCCCGAGCGCATCACCGTGGGCACGACCGAGAGCTGGTCTGGGCCGTCGGGGTCATGGAAGCCGGCGACGTGGTCGGCGACCCGCGCGAGCGCCAACAGCGCGTTGCGGCCCTGGTCGGGGGCCGAGCCCGAATGCGCGGCGCGGCCGTGCGCGTCGACGAGCAGTGTGCCGGCGGCCTTGCGTCGCACGACCACCCCCTCCTCGCCGTCGGGGGTGACGTACCCGCCCTCGAAGCACAGGCAGGCGTCGAACCCGGCGAACTCCTCCACGCGCAGGAATGGGTCCACGCGCCACTCCTCGTCGGACACCATCACGACGGCGATCTCGGCGAACTGGGACGGATCGGCGGCGAGCGCGCGGGCCACGCCGAGCCCGAGGATGTCACCGCCCTTCATGTCGATCGTCCCGGAGCCGTAGAGCCGGTCGCCCTCGTCGCGCAGCGGGGCATGCTCTTCGTGGGCGAACACGGTGTCCACGTGGCCGAGCAACACCAGCCGCCCGGCGCCGGTCCCGGCCAGCCGGGCGACCAGGTCGGGGGCACAGCCCGGGGTCGAGCAGTCCGGCCGGGCGATGGCGGCGCCCTCGGGCAGCAGCGAGATGCAGACGTCGATCGCTGCCTGCGCCCCGTGGACATCACCCGACGGCGACGAGATGTCGACGAGCGCCGCCAGCTCGGTGTCGATCGCACGCTCGGCGATCTCACGGGCCTGGGCGGCGATCACCGGGTCGGCGGCGGCGCGGCCCGCTGATCCGTCCGCGCTCATGCGAGCGCACCCAGGAATTCGTCCAGCGAGAGTTCGCCGGGGCCGCCGCCACGGCGGGCATGCGCATCGGCGAGGCGACACAGTGCGTCGTTGAGCGGCGTGGGCACGCCGTGGAGCCTGCCGAGCAGCGAGATCTCGCCGTTGAGGTAATCCGTTTCTATTGCGCCGGTCCCCCGCTTGAGGCTCTGCCAGGTGGAGGAGCCACCGCGGATCCGGCCCTCGATCGCGGAGACGCCGAGATCCTTCCAGCGCGTCTCGCGGTCGCTGGCGTGGGGGTCGTCGTGCAGGATGCCAGCCGCGTCGAGCACAGCCTCGCCCTCGGCGCGCACTCGCGCCTCCAGATCGGACATCTCGGGGCCCTCGGCGAACAGCGCCCCGACCACGTTGGCGAGGTTGAGCAGCAGCTTGGCGTGCTTGAGCCGCATCACGTCGTCGACGGCGTGAGAGACGAAGCGTGCGCCCGACAGCGCCTCGGCGATCTCCTCGCACCGCCAATCGCTCCCGGACGGGTAGCGGCCGAAGTACAGGAAGCCGGAGAGGTTGGCGCCGGTCGCCTCCACCACACCCGGCTCGAGGTGATTGGTGGGCGCGAGCACGTAGCCACCGTAGACGTCGGCGAACCGACGCTGGGCGACGCGCTCGTTCTCGACGCCGTTCTGGACGCACACGACCGGCACCGCGTCGGCGCCGGCGGCGCGCAACTGGTCAACCGCACCGAGCGTGTCCTGGCTCTTGACGGCGAGCAGCACCACATCGCCGTCGCGCCCCACGTCCAGGTCGGCCGGATCGGCCGCTGCGGGGATCTCGAGAGTCACGTCCTCGATCGGCGTGAGCAGCCGCAGACCGTGGGAGCGAATCGCCTCCAGATGGGCTCCGCGGGCGATCAGCGCAACCTCGTGTCCGGCCTGGCTGAGCCGGGCGCCGATCACTCCGCCGACCGCGCCGGCGCCGTACACGACGTACCGGGTGCTCACAGCGGTTGGCGGATGACGGGGCGCCGTGCCGCTGCGGCTTCGTCGAGGCGACGGACGGGGGTGGTGTACGGGGCGCCACGCGCGATCGCGGGATCCTGGCGAGCCTCGGTGAGGATCTCCGCCACGATCTCGGCGAACCGGTCGAGGGTCTCCTTGGTCTCGGTCTCGGTCGGTTCGATCAGCAGCGCCTCCTCGACCAGCAGCGGGAAGTAGACCGTCGGCGGATGCACGCCGTGATCCAGGAGCCGCTTGGCCAGATCGAGCGTGCGGATCTCCAGGTCGCGCTTCATCGGCCCGCCGGAGAGCACGAACTCGTGCATGCACAGGCGCTCGTACGCGGCCGGCAGCGCCTCGAGCACCCCGAGGGCTCGCAGCCTGGCCAGCAGATAATTGGCGTTGAGCACCGCCGTCTCGGAGACGTCCTTCAGACCCGGGGCGCCGAGCGAGCGGATGTAGGCGTAGGAGCGCACGAACACCCCGTAGTTGCCCTGGAAGCCGCGCAGCCGCCCGATCGACTTCGGGCGGTCGAAGTCCAGGTCGTAGAACGGCGGGTGCGCGCCGTTGCCGTTGGAGGTGGACTGACGGCGCACGACCTGGGGGCGCGGCAGATACGGCTCGATGCGATCGGAGACCGCGATCGGGCCCGCGCCCGGTCCGCCACCCCCGTGGGGCTGGGTGAAGGACTTGTGCAGGTTGAAGTGCACGATGTCGAAGCCCATGTCCCCGGGCCGGCAGATCCCCATGATCGCGTTCAGGTTCGCTCCGTCGTAGTACAGCGTCGCGCCGACCCCGTGGACGATCTCGGCGATCTGCTCGATCTGCGGCTCGAACAGCCCGAGCGTCGAGGGGTTGGTCAGCATCAGGCACGCCACATCCTCGTCGGCTTTGGCACGGAGATCGTCGATGTCGACGTTGCCGTCGGGGTCGGTGCCGACCTTGACCACCTCATAGCCGGCCATCGTCACCGTCGCGGGGTTGGTCCCGTGCGCGGTGTCGGGGGTCAGCACCTTGCTCCGCTGCTCGCCGCGGTCCTCGTGGTACGCGCGCGTCAGGAGCACCCCGGCCAGCTCCCCGTGCGACCCCGCCGAGGGTTGCAGCGAGACGTGCGGCAGCCCGGAGATCTCCCCCAGCGCGTCCTGCAAGCGCCACATCAGCTCCAGGGCGCCCTGCGCCCGGGCGGGCTGCTGCATGGGATGCAGCCGGGAGTGCCCGGGCAGCGCCGCCAGCCGCTCGTGCAGCTTCGGGTTGTGCTTCATCGTGCACGACCCCAACGGATAGAAGCCGGTATCCAGATCGAAGTTGCGCTTGGACAGGCGGTTGTAGTGACGCACGATCTCCGGCTCGGCGACCTCCGGCAGCCGCGGGCCCTGCGCGCGGCGCAACGCGGGCGGCAGAAGCTCGTCCAGCGGACGCTCGGGCACCTCCGACGGCGGCGGCACAAACGCGCGACGCCCCGGCCGCGAGCGCTCATAGATCGTCAGCTGGTCATCGGCCGCGGCGTTGGAGCTGACCACACCCTCAGAGGAGGCGCTGACCTCGACGCTCATGCGCTCGCTCCCGCGCGCGCCCGGTCGGCCCCGCGCTCTGCGGCAACCGCTCCGCCCAGTACCTCGGCCAGCCGATCGATGTCCGCGCGCGTGCGCTGCTCGGTGATCGCGACCAGCAGCCCGTTCTCGACGCCCTCCCCGTCCAGCGGATACCCCGGGTTCACCCCCGCCGCCACGCACCGCTCGATCACCGCGCCCACCGGCGCATCCAGCGAGACCGCGAACTCACGGACCACCGGCCGCTCATGCACCGCGTGCACGCCATCCAGGGCGGTCAAGGTCCGGCGGGCGTAGTCGGTGCGCTGCAGCAACAGCTCCGCCAGTTCGACCACGCCCTCGCGCCCGAGCCAGCTCAGGTAGATCACTCCGGCCAGCGCGTTGAGCGCCTGGGCGGTGCAGATGTTCGAGGTCGCCTTCTCCCGGCGGATGTGCTGCTCGCGCGTCTGCAGCGTCAGCACGAACCCGCGCTTGCCATCCAGATCGACCGTCTCCCCCGCGATCCGACCGGGGATCCGTCGGATCAGCTCCTGCGAGGTGGCGAAGAAGCCGAACGACGGTCCGCCGTAGTCCAGGCGGTTGCCCAGCGTCTGGCCCTCCCCCACCGCGATGTCGACTCCGCACTCACCCGGGGTGCGCAAGAGCGCCAGCGGCAGCGGGTCGCACGCCGCGATGCACAGCGCGCCCGCCTCATGCGCCGCCCCGGCGAGCGCCTCCAGATCCTCCACCGCGCCCAGGAAGTTCGGCTGCGCCACGATGACGGCACTCACCGTGTCATCCAGATCCGGCAGCACGGTCACACCGTCGAGCAGCGGGGCCTGTACTACTTCCATTTCCCACGCGTGCGCCAGCGTCGACAGCGCCTCACGCGCGTGCGGGTGAACCCCACCTGACACCACGAACCGCCCACGTGGTGGGTGGGGATCGATTTGCTTGGCGATATACCCTGCCGCCGCGACCGCGCTCGGCCCCTCATACACCGACGCGTTGGACACCGGCAACCCGGTCAGCTCACAGATCGCGGTCTGATATTCGAACATCGCCTGCAACCCGCCCTGGGAGACCTCGGGCTGATACGGCGTGTATGGCGTGAGGAACTCCGAGCGGCTGAGGATCGAATCGATCAACGCCGGCACATAGTGGTCGTACATGCCCGCGCCGAGGAACGAGACCTCGTCCTCACAGGACACATTGCGCGACGCGAGCGCCCGCAGTTCGGAATAGACCTCCTGCTCGGAGAGCCCCCGATCCAGCGCCAGCCCCTCCGACAGCCGCAACGACGCCGGCACGTCGGCGAACAGTTCCTCGATGCCGGACACGCCGATCGCCGCGAGCATCTCCTCACGATCGGCGTCGGTTGCGGACGTGTACCGCGTCACGACAGAGTCGCCTCATAGGCGGCCGCGTCCAGCAGCGCCTCCTGCTCAGACGGATCCGACAGCTTCACCCGCACCAGCCACCCCTCACCGTAGGGATCCTCATTGATCTTCTCCGGCGAATCCGACAACTCGTCATTCACTGCCACCACCTCACCTGACAGCGGACAGATCACATCCGACACTGCCTTCACCGACTCCACCTCGGTGTAGGACGAGTCCTTCGTCACCCGCGCACCCACCTTCGGCGGGTCGAAGAACACCACCTCACCCATCGCATCCTGGGCATACCAGGTGATTCCGAACACGGCCTCATCACCCTCAACCCGGGCCCAGTCATGCTCGGCGTGGTAGAGCAGGTCGTCGGGATAGCTCGCCTCGGCCACGTGTCAACGCTCCTTGCTTGAGTAGATGGGCTTCCTCACCACGGTCGCCGGACGCCGGCTGCCGCGCACGTCGATCTCGATCCGCGTCCCGGGCTCAGCGCTCCCGGCCGGCAGATACGCCATGCCGATGCCGCGCTCGAGCGACGGGGAGAAGGTGCCGGAGGTGACCGCGCCACCGCCACGGACCTCGTTGCCCTGGCGGGCGATCCCCGGCCCGTCGATGACGAACGCGCACAGCTTCTCGGCCGGCCCCTCAGCGCGGACGCGCGCCACCGCCTGAGCCCCGATGAACCCGGTCCGCTCTGAACAGGCCCATCCCAGGCCTGCCTCGATCGGTCCGCGCTCGACCATCAGGTCGTTTCCGTACAGGTGGTAACAGACTTCCAGACGCAGCGTGTCCCGAGCCCCGAGGCCGGCGGGCTCCACGCCCGCCGCCAGCAGCGCATCCCACACCCCGGGAGCCTGAGCAGGGTCGACCAGCAGCTCGCAACCGTCCTCGCCGGTGTACCCGGTGCCGCACACCAGCATCGGCGCCCCGGCGACCGTCCGCTCGCAGCAGTGAAAGCGCGACGGCAGCGACCCGTCGGCAAGCTCTCCGAGGATCGAACGGGCGTCCGGTCCCTGCACCGCGAGCATCGCGAAGGAATCGATCCGGTCGATCACGTCGACGTCGAAGCCCTCGGCCTGCGCGCGGAACCATTCGAGGTCGCGCGCGTGGTTGGCGGCATTGGTCACCGTCAAGAAGACGCAGTCCGCCAGGCGGTAGGTGAAGAGGTCGTCCAGGACACCACCGTCCTCTCGGCAGAGCAGGCTGTACTGAGCGCGGCCCTCGGCCAGCTTGCGCACCTCGTTGGACAGGAGGTGCTGCAGGAACTCGGGAGCCTGCGGACCGCAGGTCTCGATCTCGCCCATGTGCGAGACGTCAAAGACGCCCGCGTGGGTGCGCACGGCCCGGTGCTCGGCGCGGATCCCGGCGTACTGAACCGGCATCTCCCAGCCGGCGAACTCGATCAGCTTGGCGCCGGCCGCGAGGTGACGATCGTGCAGCGGACTGCGACGGAGCGTCTCGGCGGCAGGGGGCATGGACGGCAGGCTAGTCGGTCTCCGGGGAGATCCGCCCCGACCCGGCGATGCCCCGCGGGATCAGGGCTTGATCACCGAGTTGCGGATCGTCGGCCGGTGCGCCCCAAGGAAGAATATGCCTGGCAGACCGGGCGTCTGGAACCCCTGGTTGGGGTTTCCGACCAGCCGGCTGCCGGTGATCGAGAGCGTGCCGGTGCGGTTGTCGCTGACGAAGAAGATCGCGCCGCCGCCCTCCTTGGCGGTGTTGTTCTGAAGCGTGCTGTCGACGAGCGAGAGGTGCATCTTGTTGCCGTCGTTGTAGATCGCGCCGCCGCTGCCACCACCGGGCGTCCCCTTGGCCGGAGGGTTGGCGCCGGTGCCGATCGCCTGATTGCCGGTGAACGTGCTGTGCGCGACGGTCCAGGAGGCGTCGATCGAGCTGAGCGCGCCGCCGTTGGAGCAGACGTTGTCGCTGAAGGTCGAGCCCGTCACCTTCACCGGGGCGTTCATGACGTACGCGCGCACCGCGGCGCCGCCGACATCCGGCCCCGTCGGGGCACAGCTGTTGGAGGCGAACGTCGAGCCGCTGATCGCCAGGCGATTCTGAGCGGAGAACACGCCGCCGCCTCCACCGCCCGCTCCGGGGCTGTCGCAGACGTTGCCGGTGAAGTGGCTACCGGCGATCTTCACCGCCGCACTGTGGTCCTGCCACAGCGCCGCGACCGCCCCGCCGCCGACGTCGGGGCCGCTCACCGGCGCGCAGCGGTTGTCGACGAACGTCGAGTTCTGGATCGTCAGCCGGCCCCCGAACGCGTACACGGCGCCGCCACCGGTCTGGCCGTCGCCGCTGGAGTCGCCGTCCTGGAAGGTGATGTTCTCGATCACCAGGTTGGGCGTCGCCTGCTGCTGGCAGTGCGGCGTCGTCCACACCTGCTTGCGATCGCACGTGTCCATGTAGAGGATCCGTTGCGCGCCCTGGCCGTTGAGGGTCACCTTGCCGCCGCCGTTCAGCACCACGCTGGGGCTCGTGTTCACCACCTTGGCCGTCTGCGCCATGTCGATCGTCACCGCGCCCGGACCGCAGTCGAACGAGATCGTGCCGCCCTTGGCAACGGCGGCGACGACGGCCGCCGAGGTACAGCCCGCGGGCGTACCGTTGCCGACGACCGTCGCGGAGGCCGGCGCCGCGCCGGCGCTACAGGCGAGACCGGCGGCGAGGAGCGGCGCCAGGGCCGCTGCGGCGCGCCTCACGCCGACAGCTCCGCGACGTCCGCGTCGACCATGCGAGCGACGAGCTGCACGAAGTCGTGGGTCGGCACCCAGCCGAGCGCCTCGCGGGCGCGCGCGGGATCCCCGACCGGCGCGACCGACTCCGGAGCGCGCACCAGCGATGGGTCGATCTCGACGTGTCCAGCCGGATCGAGCCCGAGATGTGCGAAGGCGACGCGCACGAACTCCTCGACAGTGTGGCCGACGCCGCTGGCGAAGATGTAGTCCCGGGGTGTTTCGTGTCGCAGCGCGAGGTGAACCCCGTGCAATACGTCACCGGCGAACGACCAGTCCCGGACCGCGGTCATGTCGCCGAGCGTGAGCGTCCGGCGACGGCCGAGCGCGATCGCCGCCGCTCCGCGGGTGATCTTGCGCGTGACGAACCGGTCGGGTCGGCGTTCGGACTCGTGGTTGTAGAGGATCCCGGAGACAGCGAACAGCCGGTGGTGGGCGCGCAACTGGCCCACAAGCTCGTGAGCGGCGAGCTTGGCGCTCGCGTAGGGGGTACGCGGCCGGCAGAGGGTGTCCTCGGATTGGGGACTCGTCGTCGCCTCGCCGAACATCTCGCCGGAGGCGGCGACGAAGACACGGGTGCCCGGCAGTCTCTCGGCGACGAGCGCGAGCAGCGCGGCCGCGGACCCGTAGATCGCGGCCATCGTTCCCGCCGGGTCCCGCCAGGAGTCCGGCACGAACGTCGGCGCGGCGAGGTGGTAGATCTCCGCGGGCGCGAGCTCGGTGATACGGGCCTGCGTGCTCGGATCGAGAACGTCGCCCTGCAGCAGTGCCAGGCGGTCGCGCAGCGGCTCGCTGCATCCGAGATCGGTGGACGGATCGCGACGGGTCAGTCCGAACACCTCGTATCCCTCGCCGAGCAGCTCCTCGGCGAGGAACGATCCGTCCTGGCCGGTGACTCCGGTGATGAGAGCCCGCGCGCCCGGCGGCAAGCCCTCCGCTGCGCTCACGGCCGCGCGCGCCCCGCGAGCAGCTCATAGTCGGCGTCGACCATCAGCCGGATCAGTTGCTCGAAGCTCGTCTCCGGGGCCCAGCCCAGCATCCGCTCCGCCTTGGAGCGGTCACCGATCAGCTGGTCGACCTCGGCCGGCCGCCTCAGCGAGGCATCGATCTGGACGTGATCTCCGATCTCGATGCCGGCCTGGTCGAAGGCGATCTCCAGACACCTGCGCACGGAGTGGGTCTCCCCCGTGGCGATCACGAAGTCCTCGGGCTCATCCTGCTGGAGCATCAGCCACATCGCCTTGACGTAGTCCTTGGCGTATCCCCAGTCGCGCTGCGCGTCCAGGTTGCCGAGCTTCAGCGTGTCGGTGAGCCCGAGCTTGATCGCGGCGGCGTGCCAGGTGATCTTGCGGGTGACGAACTCCAGGCCACGTCGCGGGGAGTTATGGACGACGACCCGGCCGACTCCCGCGACAAACACGCCACTCTCGGTCTCCAGGTCGAACACCCACTCGTCGTCGTCCAGCTGCGCGTCCCGGATCTGCCGAACCTCGGCGGGATCGCGGCGCAGGTGCTGACCCTTGGCTCCCACCGGAACCGCGGTCGGCAGGTTCAGTTGGTAGTAGGTCCGGCCCGCGCGCTGCTCCGCGTACACCGAGGCATCGCGTCCGTCGAGGCCGTAGAGCCAGCACACGCCCTGGGCAAGGACAGGGCTGTTCGTCTTCACCGAGTCCCCGTTGCCGCGCTTCAGCCCGTCACCGGCGTAGTAGCCGGTGAGGAACGCGCGGCGGGCGTCCGGCCCTGCGTTCAGGACGAGCGGCGGAACCTGCTTGAGCCCGCTCCGCGTGTAGAGCTGCTCGCGCAGCCAGTCAGTCGCGCTCGGCGCGCCGATGAGTCGCAGATGCTCGACGGAGCGGGTCGGATCGAAGCCTGAGCGCAGGGAGCTCGCGGTCGCGCGGCCCAAAAACAGCTTCGACCAGAGCTGGGTCATGCGGAATCGCAGCCCATCGTCGTTGTTGGCGAAGTCCACATGATGTGCACCGGCCGGGACGCATCCGTCAGCGGCCATCAAGCCGAGGAACTCAGCCAGCTCAGGAGTGATCGACGTCCAATCCTGAGACTCCGGCCACGCGTCGGCAAGCGCGACACGCGAGGCCTCGTCGAGCTCGTCGGCACGCAACATCTCGCGGTCGGCGTCGAGCACGTGGTGGTGGGCGGTCGCCGTAACGACCCCGCCACGGGCCTCGACTGACAGGAGCTGGTGGTCCGGATCAGTGGCGCGCCGCCGGGTCGCGGTGATCGCCGTAATGGTGGTCCAATCCTCCCCGTCCCACACCTCCAGCAGCGCCTCGGGCGTGAACCCCTGGACGCTCCGGCCCTTGCGCTGCAGCGGCACGAGATCTCCCGGCACGCACACCCGCACCGTCCCGTTCTGACGGGCGATCAGCGGAGTCAGGGCACTGATGCACTCGTGGTTGAAAAGTATGCCGCTCGTCGCGTGGAGGTTGTAGGACTCGCGGTAGTTGACCGTGATGAAGTGCCCGTAGGCCTTGGCCACCCCGTACGGGGAGCGCGGATAGAACGGCGTCGCCTCGTTCTGGGGGACCTCTTGGACCTTCCCGAACATCTCGCTGGAGGACGCCTGGTAGAAGCGGGCCTCAGGGCACACCTCACGCATCGCCTCGAGGATCCGGGTGACGCCGACGCCGGTGAACTCGGCGGTGAGCGTGGGCTGGATCCACGAGACCGCGACGAACGACATCGCGGCGAGGTTGTAGATCTCATCCGGCCGGGAGGCCTTCAGTGCATCGCTGAGCGAGCGTTGGTCGAGCAGGTCGGCCTGGTGCAGCGTGATCTTGTCCCGCAGGTGCTCGATGCGGTCGAACTTCTCGGTGGAGGACCGGCGGACCATGCCGTGGACCTCGTATCCCTCGTCGAGCAGCAGCTCAGCGAGATACGAGCCGTCCTGGCCGGTGACGCCGGTGATAAGCGCAGTTTTTGACACGGCGGGCAGCTAAGCAGATGCCGCCGCGCGCCCCTACCGGTCCTTCAGGAACGACGGGATGTCGATGTCGTCGTCGGAGATCTCCAGCGAGGAGCGCTGGCGATCGTCCATCCGCACGTCGCGCCGCCGCGGCGAGCTGGGCTCGACCGGACGCAGCTCCTCGATCGCGCCGACGCCACCGCCGCCCGACTTGTCGAAGCCGGTCGCGATCACCGTCACCCTGACCTCATCCCCGAGCGTGTCGTCGATGACCGCGCCGAAGATGATGTTCGAGTTGGAGTCCGACGCGCTCTGCACGATCTCCGCGGCCTCGTTGACCTCGAACAGACCGAGGTCATTGCCGCCGGTGATGTTGAGCAGGATCCCGGTTGCTCCCTCGACCGACTCCTCGAGCAATGGCGAGGAGATCGCGATCTTGGCCGCTTCCGAGGCGCGGTTCTCGCCCGCCGCCGTACCGATGCCCATCAGCGCGCTGCCGGCCTCGTGCATGATCGTGCGCACGTCGGCGAAGTCGAGGTTGATCAGACCGGGGATCGTGATCAGGTCGGTGATTCCCTGGACGCCCTGACGAAGCACGTTGTCGGCTTCGCGGAACGCCTCAAGCACCGTCGTGCGCCGCTCGACGATCGACAGCAGCTTCTCGTTCGGGATGACGATCAGCGTGTCGACGTTCTCGCGCAGTCGCGCGATGCCCTCCTGAGCCTGCTTTCCACGCTGCGTGCCCTCGAACGAGAACGGGCGGGTGACGACGCCGACGGTGAGCGCTCCGATCTCGTTCTTGGCGATCTCCGCGATCACCGGCGCCGCACCCGTCCCGGTGCCGCCGCCCTCGCCCGCGGTGACGAAGACCATGTCCGCGCCCTTGAGCGCTTCCTTGATCTCGTCGCGCGACTCGGCGGCCGCGCCATGGCCGACGTCCGGGTTCGCGCCCGCGCCGAGACCCTTGGTCAGCTGGTGGCCGATGTTCAGCTTGATGTCGGCGTCGCACATCGCAAGCGCCTGGGCGTCGGTGTTGCAGGCAACGAACTCGACGCCTCGCAGCCCGGCGTCGACCATGCGGTTGACGGCGTTGGTGCCGCCGCCGCCGACGCCGACGACCTTGATGACTGCCAAATAGCTTCCGCTTTCCATGTGTCTTTCGACCGACCCTCTAGATGGGGTTGAGTGTTGTGGGTGCGCAGACCTGATGCGCAGCGTGATGCACGGTATGCCCTGAGCGCACGGGGTGTCAACGGCAAGCAGCCGTGCGCAACGATCTTTGCAGATCGAGGAAGTCTCGATTATGACCCAAGGCTGCCGGAAAGCGCAACCTCAACCTCTACTTGAGCTTTAGTTCGTGGTCGTAACGCCCGCCGTGCTCGCCGTTTGCGCCGTCGTCGCGGTGAGGGCCGACGCGCTCGCCGACGGCTCTGTCGCGTGCGTGTCCGAACCCGTGCCGGCGGCCGGCCGGCTCGGGTCGGTGACGTCGATGTAGCTCGCTCCGGCAGAGCTCGGGTCGGCGAGCACACGGATCACCGATCGCCACTTCTCCGCCAGCTGAGTGTCGTCGCCGAAGTAGATGACCGGTCCGCCCCGGAGCGTGACCGCCAGTCCCCGGCCGGGCTGCCACCCCGCGGTCCCCAGCTTGGCGATGATCGGATACGGCGCCGCGGCGAGCAGGTAGACGTCTGCGCGCGCAGTGCCGGCGATGGTGTCCCCCGTCCCCCCGTCGGTGGTGCTCGAGGCGGTGATCGTCGGCAGCGACTGGCTCCTCGCACTCACCCCGCGCAGGAGCGTGCCGTGCGCCGACACCGTGGTGCCGTTGAGCACCCCGACCGGGACCTGTTCGAAAACCGCGATCGTCGCCGAGTGGGGCAGCTGGACGCTGACGCGCAGCGAGCGAACGAACGGGTACCGCGAGACGACCCCCCGCAGGCGCCGGCGGTCGATCTCCATCGTCGTCATCCGCTCAGCGGTCCGCACGAGGACCTGCCGGATCGCACTGGCGTCCGGCCCGGTCACGCCCGTGACGGTGACACGCTGGACGGCGACCAACGAGGACTGGCGGACCCAGAAGAAGGCGCCGGTGAGCAGCGCCGCGAGCAGGAGCACCGTCACCAGCAGCCGCAGCAGCCAGCGGCGCCCCCCAGGGCGCGGCAGGCGCGGGCGCGGCAACCGCAGCCGCAGCCGCGGGAGCGCTCGATGGCGGCTCGCCGTGCTCACGAGCGCCGCCACTCCTGAGGCATGACGACCGGCCCGAGCGTCTGCACCTCCGGCTGCAGCGCGATCCCGAAGCGCTCGCGGACCCGGTCGCGAGCCGCCGTCATGACCGAAATCACCTCGGCGGTGCTCGCATGGCCGTCGTTGACGACGAAGTTGGCGTGCTTTTCGGAGATCGACGCGTCACCGAACCGCAGCCCTCGGCAGCCGGCCGCGTCGAGCAGCATGCCCGCGCTCCGTCCCTCGGCGCGGGGATCGTCGGGATTCTTGAATGTCGAGCCGAACGTCTTGATCCCCGAGGGCTGGGCCTCGCGGCGTCGCTCCCGCAACTCGGCGAGCGTCGCCTTGACCGTCTCCGGGGGTGCCGGGGTGAGTGCGAACCGTGCCCGGGCCACGATTTCGCCGGGGGCGATCGACGAGCGGCGGTAGGCGAACCCGAGCTCGCCGGGCGGCCGTCGCCGCACCCCGCCGGCACTGGCCACGTCGACCCACTCCAGCGTGTGGGCGAGCTCGCCGCCGTAGGCGTTGGCGTTCATCCGCACGGCGCCGCCGACCGTGCCCGGGATGTTGACCCCGAACTCGATCCCGGACAGCCCGACCCGCGACGCGTGTGCCGACACCGCGGGCAGCCGTGCTCCACCCCCGCACTCCAAGCGGTCGCCGTCCTGCTCGATGTGGGACAGATCGCGATCAAGCTTCATCACCAGCCCGCGGACGCCCTCGTCCGCCACCAGCAGGTTCGACCCCGAGCCGACGACCCCTACCTCGATCCCGGTCGCCGCCGCCCAGGCCAGCAGCGCACACAGCTCCTCGACGGTGCCGGGGCGGGCGAACAACTCGGCGCTGCCACCGGTGCGGATCGTGGTCAGGCGGGCGAGCGGATGGTCGCGCCGGACGCCGTCGGGAAGGTCGGGCATGCCGTCTGCGAGCGTAGAGCGGGGTCCGGCGGGACCCACGCCGCCGGCAGGTCGAGTGCTCGGTACTACGCGGTGTCCGAGGACGCGGAGTTCGGCCCCGGATCGTTCACCGGGGTGGCGGTCTGAGAATGCCTGGACGGCGTGGCCAGGTCGGCGCGGAGCAGCGACTCGTCCGGGGGCGAGAGCGGCGTGCTCAACGTGACGTCCGCGCTCAGCGCGCGCCTTTCGATGACCCGTGCCGGGTTGCCAACCGCGATCCATCCCGCGGGCACGTCCTGCAGCACCACGGCACCCGCGCCGGTCTCCGACCCCGCTCCGAGCCGGATGGCGCCGACGACGTGGGTGGCGGCGCCCAGCACGACGCCGTCCTCCAGAACCGGCGAGCCCTCTCCCGAGCGGCGCACCCCGATCGTGCAGCCATGCTTGATGTCGCAGTGCGCGCCGATGACTGCGTCGTGATTGACGACGGTGCCGATCGAGTGGTTCAGGCGCAATCCCGGTCCGACCCGCGTCCCGGGCGGAAGCTCGATCCCGAACCCCCACGCCACGATGACCGTATAGAAGATCCCGATCGGCCCGCGGACGATGCGCGGGAACGACGGCTCGGAGGAGAGGCGGAACAGGACCATCGCGATCTTGCCCCGGGCGTCGGAGTTCGCGGCGAGGTCGATTCGGATCGTCTGCAGGAGCTCACGCACCGCGGGGAGGATGCCATCGCGCCGCCTGGGCCCGCCCCGCGGTTCGCAAATCCTGATGGTTTTGCAGCATTTCCGAACGATCTCCCTAGACGAACCACGCCGCCCGGCCTGAGAACTCGTAGCGGAGATCGCGCGGGCGCTCTCCCACCTGGACAGCCGGCAGACCCGCCATCACGGCGTACGGCGGCACGTCCTTGGCCACGACCGCGCCGGCTGCGACGACCGCGCCCTCTCCGATCGTGACGCCGGGCAGCACCGTGCAGCGAAAACTGAGCCAGGCGTGATCCTCCACGACCACCGGACGGCTCACCACTCCGAAGTCCGGATCTCGGAGGTCGTGCTGCATCGTCCAGATCGCGACCTCACTGGAGAGGTTGACGTTGCGGCCGAGTTCGAGCCGGCCTCGCCCGTCCAGGATGCAGTCGAAGCCGACGATCGTGCCGTCTCCGATCGTGATCTCGTCCGGCTTGCGGAACTCGAGCCCGCGGTGGATGACGACGCGGTCGCCCGTCCTCATCCCAGACCATCGGTAGAAGGCCATGCGCAGCCGTCGCGACGGGAGGCGGCCCACGAACTCGGCGGTCTGCAGGGCCAGCCCGCTGCGCGCGTTCCAGGGCAGAACCTCCCACAGGCGCCGTCCGAGGGGCGGCTTGCGCTGGCTCGCGGTCATGGCCCGCACCTTAACGGCAGCTCGCCGGAGTCCCGACGGGTGGAGTCTGGTCACCTCAGCGGTGGCGGCGGGCGTGACGCGTGCGCCGGTGGGCGGGCCGCCGCCGGCGCGAGGCGCCGCGCGACCGGGCGGGGGATCTCGCCCCATGGCGCCGGCTGGAGGCCGTGCCCCCCTTCGCGGGCGTCTTCGCTGCCGCGGGCGTCTTCGCTGCCGCGGGCGTCTTCGCCGCCGCCGGCGTCGGGCTCGCCGACGGGCCGCCCGCAGTCGCCGCTGAGGCCGTGGCCGCAACACCCTGCGCCGGCGCCGCCGGCGACGCGGCGGCCGGGGTCGCCGCGGTCTGGCCGTTCGTGGTCGCCGGCGGCGACGCCGGGCCGCCGTCCGGCGTCGGGGTCACGTTCTCGCCGTCGTCGGCTCCGACCGCCCAGCCGCCGTCTCCGAACGCCGCCCGGTAGGCGGCCAGACTCGCCGCGCCCTGCTGCAGCTCGGTCTCCCACTCGTGGTTGTAGAAGTAGCTCTGGAAGGCGACGTCGTTGGCGGCGATGGCGTGCGCGAAGCCGTTGACGTACGCCGGATCGTCTCCGCCGGCGAGGTTGCTCGTGTTCCGGACGCCAACGCCCCACTCGGGGAACGCCACCGGCTTGCCGTGCGACTGCGCGAATGCCACCAGCGCGTCGATTCCGTCAACGCCGGCCGACACCTCGCTCCAGTCGTTGGCATCGCCGGTCGTCCCGGAGTCGTAGGCGTCGTCGCCGATGATGTCGACGACATCGTCCCCCGGGTAGTAGCCCGCGAATGGCGTCGCCGGGACGCGGTTGTTGACCGTCCAGACGAACTGGAAGTGCGCCCCGGGCACCGAGCGCATCGCGATGACAGTATTGCGCCAGGTCTGGATCCACTCGGCAATCTGGGTCGGGCTCGTGCCGATGTAGTCGTACTCCCAGTTGCCGTTGGCCTCGGGAGCCAGGACGATGATCGCGTTCGACAGGCCGGCACTGACCAGGTTCTGGGCGAGCGTCTGGTCGTAGGCGTCGAAGTCCCCCGCGGCGCCCTGCGCCCGCCAGTCCACCGATGCCAGGTTCGACGGGATCAACGTGGTGTTCACGATCAGCTGCCGCGGATCGTTCGCCGGGCTGCCCGCGACCCATCCCGCCCAGTTGTCGTTGGGATCGGAGTAGTGCAGGAACCACGGGCTGTCCCAGCCGGCCCAGTCGGGGCTGTCGACGTAGACCATCCCGCAGTCGACCGTGGCGCGGCCCACGAGCGCGGCGAACGCCGGCAGCATCCCGGTCTGGTTCTGCGAGTACGCACAGACCTGCCTCTTGCCCGGTGGCGTCGTGGCCGCGTGGGCGGTGGCGCTGAGCGCGAGGCTCGTGGCACCGGCGGCGGCCCACAGGGCGAGACGGCAGAACAGCGCGCGGACGGACATTCGAGGGCTCCTGGCAACGGCGCCCGGCAGGCCAGAGAGCCTCCGGGAGGGCGGGTGACGGCTCCGGGTTCATCGCCCTCGACGTCCGTCCGAGCCAACGCGGGGCCGATCGCTGGACGAACATTCGACCGGCAGCGCGTCTCCGCGAGACGCGGGTACTCGTTAGGCCTTGACAGCGGCGCGGGGCGCGGGGACGTCGTCTGGCTCGGCTACGTGGACCCCGGCGAAGCGGTCTTTGAGCCGCAGGAACGGCAGCTCCCAGAACGCGTAGGACAGCGAGCACATCACGAGCGTCAGAACGAAGCCGAGCACGCCTGCCGCCAGGGGGTCGGCGCTGCGGAGCAGGAGCTCGACGATCGCGTAGTGCCACAGATAGAAGCCGTAGGAGCGGCGGCCGAGCCATACCAGCTCGCGCCTTGCGAACAGCCGGGCGATCGCGCCGTCGTGGTCGACCACCAGATGCGCGACGACGGGCCACGCCGCGACGACCGCCAGCGGCCAGGCCCACCATCGAGCCGGGACCGCCACCTCGAAAACGATCAGCCCGACGAGCCCCGCGAGGGCGGCGGTCTCTCCGGTCACGGGACGCAGAGCGGCAGGCAGCCCTCGCCCGCGGTCGAGCGCGAGCGCCAGCAGGACGCCGGACACCAACTCGGCGACATGCGCGTTGGGGAGGAACTGGGTCATCGGCACGCTCGTTCGCGTCGTGCAGTACGTGACGAAGATCGCCAGCACCGCGACCACCGCGAGCCCGCCGGCCAGCCGCCCGCGGCGCCAGCCGCGGCGCAGCGCGATCGCCAGCAGCGCGGGCCACACCAGATAGAACTGCTCCTCGACCGCCAGCGACCACGTGTGGAGCATCAGGCTGAAGTGATCACCGACGTTCCCCCAGAAATCGGTGACGTAGAACAGTGCCGCCAGACCGTCCGGGACCGGTTGGCCGATCCGGTCATGCACGGCAATCGGGGTGACCACCACTACGAACAACAGCAGGGCCGGCCATAGGCGCAACATCCGCCGTATGTAGAAATGGCGCAGCTTGATGGTGCCCGTGTGTGCGTTTTCTCGCAGCAAGAGGCTCGTGATCAGGTAGCCCGAGATGATGAAGAACACCTCGACCCCGATGTAACCCCCGGGAAGCGCTCTCTGGTCGACGTGCCCGACGAACACGAGCAGCACCGCGAGCGTGCGCAGGCCGTCCAGGCTGTTGATCCGCCGCATTGACCGGTCAGCCTCGTGTGAGTGGTTGATGCGTCATCTGTCACTCCCGCCGCGTGCCCGATGCGTACCGGTCGCCCCGGAGAGCGGCCGAGCCGGCACACCGGCGACCGTCGTCCGTGCGTCGACATCGCGAGTGA
Organism: Solirubrobacteraceae bacterium; assembly: GCA_036501965.1. GTDB lineage: Bacteria > Actinomycetota > Thermoleophilia > Solirubrobacterales > Solirubrobacteraceae > Palsa-465. Next base: position 15,652 of record DASXZK010000017.1, on the reverse strand, counting down.
CGACCGCGCCCGCTCCGACCGCCACGTCATCGCCGACTGTCACCTCGCCGATGATCGTCGCGCCCGCACCGACGTAGACACGATCGCCGAGCACTGGCGCCCGGTCGGCGGGCCCGCTGTTGCCGAGCGTCACCCGGTGATAGAGCGTCACATCCTCACCGAGCTGGGCCGTCGGATGCAGGATCACGCCGCGACCGGCGTGCGGCAGGCGCAGGCCAGGGCCCGCCTCGACTGCCGAGGGCAGTTCGGCTCCGATGAGCAGCCGCAGGTACACCAGATCGAGAATCCACCAGAGCAGTCGCAGCAGGACTCCACGAGTGCGGACCTCCTGACCACACCGGAACACGACAAGTGACGCTCGATCCAGTGGCCACGGGTTGCGCGAGAAGTCCCTGGGGAGTGCCCGCACACCCAACGTGCCTGATGATCCGACGCGTCTCACTGGTGAGCGAAGCTCTTCCGGTAGACCGCCTTCAGCGTCGGACTGGCCGTGATCGCGGTCTCGTATTGGCGTGCGAAGAAGTAGCACTCGTATGCGCTTCGCTGATCGCGCAGCACGTCGGCGAGGCCCCGGATGTAGGGGGCACCGACGGAGGGAGCGCTCGACACCGCACCCCACTCGGGGACGCTCAGCGGCTTCCCGCGCGCCTTGGCGAATCGCGCCACGCTGCCGACCCCATCCGCGCCGTGGTCCAGATAGGACCAGCCGCCGTGATATGTCACGGGCTCGTAGGCGTCGATGCCGATGATGTTCACCACGTCGTCGCCGGGATAGAACGAGCTCAGCGGCGTCGGTCGGACGAGCGCGTTCACATCCCACTCGAAGGCGAAGTGCGCGCCGGGAACGGAGCGCATCGCCTCGACCGTCCGCCGCCAGAACTCGCGCCACTGCTCGAGACCCGCCGCGGTCGACGGAAGCGAATAGGGCTCCCAGGTGCCGTTGGCCTCAGGCGCCAGCCGAATGACGATGCGGCCAAGTCCGGCGTTGATCAGATCGTGCGCCAACGCGACGGCATAGCGGGTGTACGCACCACGGCTCCCGAGTGACAGCCACGGCTGCCCCTCCATGCCCAGGGGGATGAGCGATTGGCTCAGGATGAGCTGCCGACCCGGGTCGGCGTGCACCCACGCCGCCCAGTTCATGTTCGGCTGTGTAGTCGCGACCGGGAACGGGTGCGACCACTGCTGCCATGTGGTGGCCGAGGCGTTGAACACCTGCGTGCACTCGATCCCGTGATCGCCCGCCACCTGCTCGAATGCCCGCAATCCGCTGATACCCCCTTCTGTGTACACGCAGTGTCGCGTCCCGTGGTGTGCGGGACGAAGGAGCAGGAGGAGGCCGAAGACGCAACAGAGCGCGATTGCTCCGAAAAGCGCCAACCAACCACGCCGCGGCCTGCTCAGGGGTCGGTCGCCAGGCGCCCGACGAGCCTCTGTGCGGGGAGGGACTCGCACGAGAGAGATGATCGTAGCGTCGCGGCGCGGCGTCTCATGGCCCGGGCGGTGACCGATCGACGCCGCGGCGGCCCGGGCAGGATGGCCGACTGAGGGCGTAGGCGAGGAATGCCACGAACGACGCGGCGAAGCTGGCGGCGCCGAAGGTGTCCGTCCTGGGCCAGCGCGCCAGATGGGTGAGCGGAAGGTGCAATGCCCAAGGGGTGATCAGCGCGTTCGCCGCGACATACGCCCACGCCGCGAATCCATATGCCGCCACCGCGAGCGCACACGCGTTCAGGGTCCGTCTCGTCAGCGTCCTCTTTAGGAAATTCGTCATGTTGTGCTCGCTACCCTCGATTCGGCGATCCGTGGAGGTCTGAACTGCGGCTGCGGCGACGAGAGTGTCGATGCGTTGCCCGCGACGTGGATGAGGTCCCGCGCCACTGTCTATAGAAGACGATCGCCTGTCCCGCCGGTTGAAGCGACGAGAGCACGCTTACGGGCGCTGCCCCATGCCATGACTGCTGACGCCCCAAAGATCCGAATCTCACGAACAACAGCCGTCCGCGCCCTCGCGGTCACCATCTTGCTCGGCGTGGTCGCCGCGGCGATCGTCTGGGCCCAGGGCTCGAGCGGGCGGGCATTCCTGCGTCGGTCACACATCTCACAACCCCCGACGGGATATGTGCAGTTGTACTTCCGCAATCCGCGATCGCTTCCTGACTACGTGGTCTCGAAGCGTGCACATGCACACCTTTCATTCGTTCTCGTCAACAATGAGCAGAGTTCCAGGACCCTGCACTGGACGATCTCGACTCAGGGGTACTCACCTGCCGCGCGCGGACGGGTCCGTCTCGCAGCGGGTCACTCCCGGGTGATCCGCCGCACGATCACCGTTCGTTGCACACGTCACAGGGTCCACGAGACGGTTGCCATGGAGTCGCCCAGTGAGTCGATCGGCTACTGGATCGCATGTCCCTCGTCCACGACGAAGGGGCACTGAGATGGGGAGCAACCCGGAGCGCCCGGACGGCCCCGAGGTGGCGTCCGCCACGCCACGGCCGCTTGTCGCATTCGTCACAGACGCGATCGCTCCCTTCAATCGGGGCGGCAAAGAGGAGCGCTACCGCCAGATCGCTCCCCGCGTCGCGGCCCGCGCCGACGTCCGCGTCTACACGATGCGCTGGTGGGAGAGCGACGCGGATGAGGTCGAGCTCGATGGCGTCCTCTACCGGGCCATCTGCCCCTACCTGCCGCTGTACTCGGGCGAGCGGCGCTCGATCCGCCAGGCCGTCGGATTCGCGCTCTCCTGCCTGCGCCTGGTGCGGGGACGCGTCGACGCGATCGAGGCCGACCACATGCCCTACATCCAGTTGTTCGTGCTGCGGATCGTCGCCTGGATCAGGGGCGTGCCGCTGATCGTCACCTGGCACGAGGCCTGGGGTCGCGCCCAGTGGCTCGGGTACCTCGGTCCGGCCGGCGCGATCGCCTGGTCGATCGAGCGCATCGCGATGCTCCTCCCCGACCGGATCGTCGCCGCCTCTCCTGAGACCGGTGAGCGGGTCCGCCGCGCCGTCTCCGGCCGCGTTCCCGTCGTCGTCGCCCCCAACGGAATCGATGCGGAGTCGATCCGCGCGATCGCTCCGAGCCCGGAGCCGGTCGACATCGTCAGCGTCGGCCGCATGCTCTCGCACAAGCGCTTTGATCGCCTGATCGACGCGGTCGCGCTGCTCGTCGCGGACGGGCACAGCTACCGCTGCCTGATCATCGGCGACGGACCAGAGCGCGACCGCCTCGCCGCCCAGATCCGGGAGCTCGGGCTGGAGTCCCGCGTCGAGCTGCGCAGCGACATCGCCGAGCACTCCGAGGTGATCGCCCGCATCAAGGCGGCGAGATGCTTCGCCTTCCCCTCCGAGCGCGAGGGGTTCGGGATCTCGGCGCTGGAGGCGATCGCCTGTGGCACGCCGGTGATCACGACCTCGGCGCCCGACAACCTCGCACGTGCGCTCGTCGAGCGCTCGAGGACCGGCACGGTCTGCGAGCCGTCCACGCCTGCGCTCGCGGCTGCGCTCGATCGCCTGCTGTCCGCTCCCGTGAGTCCGCGGCAGCCCGTCGAGGAGTGGGTACGCGAGTACGACTGGGACACGACCGCGGAGTCCGTGCTGCGGGCGCTCGGCATCGCTCCTCTGACCGAAGGCCCCGCATGATCGAGGCGAGCTTCGTGATCATCGCCTTCAACGAGCAGGAACGTGTGGAGCGTGCCCTGCAATCGATCAGCGCTCAACAGATGACCGGCGACTACGAGATCGTGGTCGTCGACGACTGCTCCTCCGACGCCACCGCGGCAATCGCGGAGCGCTACCGGGAGATCGACCCCGCCACTCGCGTCGTCCGCCACGAGACCAATCTCGGGCGCGGCGCTGCGCGCGCGTCCGGGGTCCGCGCGGCCGCCGGGCGGTACGTGGCGATGGTCGATGCCGACATCGAGCTGCCGCCCGACTGGTATGCGCGCTGCGTCGTCGCGCTCGATTCGTGTGACGCCGTGTCCGGGATCCCGATCCCCGACGGGGACGCGATGTTCATCTACCGGACGTTCGGGTTCGAGCCCAAGCCCACGCACAGCACGAAGTCGATCACCGGCAACAACGCGCTGTTCCGCTCCGAGGTGTTCGAACGCGTCAGCTTCGAAGGGTCGTTGCGCAACGGTGAGGACATCGCCCTGTCTCATGCGCTGGAACAGGCGGGGCTCCGGGCAGCGACGATCGACGACCTCACGGTGCGCCACGAGGAGGGCAAGGGGTTCTGGAAGTCGCTGTCGTGGATGTTTGAGAGCGGACAGGGCGCCCACCGCCAGTTGCTCCGCTATCGGGTGATCCGGGCTCCCGACCTGGCGTTCCTGGCCTGGTTCGCGTCGATCGCCGCCGCCGCGCGCGTGCGCCGGTTCCGCGCCGCCGCCCTTCCGATGACGGTGAGCGCGGCGGTCAGCGCCGCCCACCTGCAGCGGAAGTTCCGCCTCGACGGCGAGCCGCCCTCTCGCGTCCTTGCCGCGATCGGCGCCGGGACGCTGATGATGTCCGCGTACCTCGGCGGCCGCCTCGCGGCCCCTCTGACCACCGTGGTGGGCGGCGGTTTGCGCGCTGCGCGCAGCTCCGGCGATCGGGGGGCCGGACGGACATGAGCGCATCCACCTCGATCTCACCGTCGTCCACGGCGAAGGCCGCTCCGCGGCCGGCGAGCACGGCCCGCCCGGTGGGCGGCCGGCGGCCGTGGTTCGTCGGAGATCTGGCGGCGATCGTCGCGCTGGCGGCGACCGTCGGGCTGGCGTGGGTGCACTCCCTGTGGCTCGTCAACGGCATCGAGCTGTTGCTGCTGCTCTGGCTGCCCGGGGTGCTGCTGCTGCGCGCCGTCGGACTGCGGCCCGAGCTCGTCCGGGCCAACCCGGCCTACGGCGCCGCGGCGTCGCTCGCGGTCCTGATCGCCGCCGCGTTGCTGATCAACTCGGTCGGTCCTGGGTGGGGCGTCGCGCGCCCGCTGGAGCGCCTGCCACTGGCCTGCAGCCTCGCCGCGATCGGCGTGGCGCTGATCATCGCCGCCCGTCTGCGCTCGGGCCCTGACTTCCTGCTCTACGTGCCGCGCCTCGATCGGCTCCGCGCGTTCACCTGCATGCTCCCGGCACTGCCTGCCCTGGCGGCACTCGGCGCCCTGTGGCTCACCAACAGCCATGGCGGCGACGCCGCCACCGCCGCCGTCGCGCTCGCCGGCGCCACGCTCCTGCTGGGGGCCTTCGGCGCCGACCGATTCGACGCCGGAAGATCCCGCGCGATCCTCTACTTCGTCTCGGTCGCGCTGATGTTCTCCTTCTCGCTGCGCGGGCGATTCGTCTACGGCTCGGACATCCTCGCGGAGTACCACGACTACGTGAGCGTGCTCGGGGCTCACCGCTGGGACATCCACCCGCACAACCCCGCTTACTACTCGATGATGAGCCTCACGACGCTGCCGACGATGTTGTCGGAGCTGAGCGGGGCGGCGCCGCTGTTCGTCTTCAAGTTCGTCTACCCGGCGCTGCTCGGATTCTTTCCCGTCGGCATCTTCGCGATCGCCGCGCGATTCGTCTCACGACGCTCCGCGTTCGTGGCGGCGATGCTGCTGTCGGTCCAGAGCTACCTGTTCGCCGAGATGCCGGCGATCGCGCGCCAGATCATCGCCCTGATCTTCCTGGTCGCGCTGCTCGCGGCGCTGGCCGACCTCGACATGGGGCCTGGGCAACGACGCACGGTGATCGCCGTGTTCGCCCTCGGGATGGTGGTCTCCCACTACGGAACGACGTACTTCATGATCCTGATGCTCGCCGTCGCGCTGGTAGTCGGAGTGGCGATGCGGGTCCTCATGCGCAGACGTGGGCTTCCGCTCGGCGATCTCGCACTCGGGGTCGTCGTCCTCGGGATCGGGGCGCTCGTGTGGTACGTGCTCGTCACGCACTCGACCGCCAACGTCTCCGCGGTCTTCACCGCGCTGCGCAGTCAGGGCTTCTCGCTGCTCCCGGGCAGCAAGACGCACAGCGGGATCGGGTCCTACATCTCCGGCAACGTCCCGAGCGCGGTGAGTCCCAACCGCTTCCAGCAACTCGTCGTCTCCCAGTACCGGCACCACGACGATTTCATCCACCCGCTCAAGGCCGCAGGCGACCCCCGCTGGCGACTGCATGGCGTCGCCGGCCAGACCCCCGCGGTCCGCGCGCCGCACGTCGCCCACGCCGTCACGCTGCTCAACACGATCGTCACGCAACTGATCAACCTGCTGGGGGTCATCACGTGCGGGTGGCTCGCCCTCCGCCGCACCGAGAGCCCACGACTCAGGGCGCTTGCGCTGATCGGGATCGGCACGCTTGGGGGCCTGGTCGTGATCCGTGTCAGCGGCACGATCGCCAACCAGTACAACCAGGAGCGCGCGTTCCTGCAGGCGTTCGCCCCGCTCTCGATCTGCATCGCCTGGCTGCTCGACTTCTGCCGGCACCGCTTCAGGCCACTGGCGATGGTCGCCTCCCTGGCGCCGCTGGCGCTGATCGTCACGTTCTTCGTCACTTCGGGCCTGAGTGCACGTGTGTTCGGCGGCAACCTGACCGCCAACCTCAGCAACAGTGGGCCCGAGAGTGACCAGTTCCTCGTCACGGTGCCTGAGATCACGGGTGCTCGGTGGGTCGATCACGCGGCCGGCAAGGCGCTGCTGTACACGGATCGCTACGGCCAGTTGCGGATCACCGCCGCCACCGGCCGTGTCGGAGGCATGTTCATCAACATCATGCCGGGGACGCTGGACAAGTACGGGTGGATCTACGCCGACGAGCGCAACGTCCGGTCCGGAGTCGTCAGCGGACAACTCAACTCGACGACCACGACGTACCGATGGCCCGCGTTCGTGCCGCACTTCTGGAACCGCGTGTACACCAACGGCTACTCGGCGGGATACGCGAGGCGGTAGATGACCGCGGCCCGACAGCATCCGGAGATCCTGGTGTTCCCGCGGGATGACAATCCGTATCAGTCGTTCCTCTACGACGCGCTGCTGCGGGCCGGCGTGCGCTCTCGCTACATCGGCGACCTTGGTCCGTCGCACACGGTCAATCTGCTGCTGCTGCCGGCAGAGCTGGTCTGGTGGCGGCTGCGAGGCGCCCGCATCCTGCACCTGCACTGGGTGTTCGGCTTTGCTCTCACCGGATCGGGGCGCAACGGGCTTCTGCGCCGCGCCGGCTACGTCTGGTACCTCCTGGTCCTCGCCTGCGCCCGCCTGACGGGAGTCCGGATCGTCTGGACCCTGCACAACGTCCTGCCCCATGAAACCGTCTTCCCCGACGACCGGCTTGCCAGACGCCGGCTGCTGCGGACCGCCTCCCTGGTGATCGCCCACTCCGAGCAGGCGCTCGCCGAGCTGCGCGACGTCGTCGGGCGGCCGCGGCGGTCGGTCGTCCTGGCGCACCCCGCGTTCGATCCACCGGCCGCCACCGGCCGTCGCAACGCGTTCCCTCGCCGGCTGCTGGTGTTCGGACGGATCTCTGCCTACAAGGGGATCGAGGAGACGATCGAGGCGTTCGATGACGTCGCGGCGACGACGACCGTCGAGCTCACGGTCGCCGGCGTCTGCGCGGATCCGCGGCTGCGGACCCGTCTCGACGAGCTCCGGCGCCGGCACCCCGACCGGGTGCGTCTCCGGTTCGGTCACATCCCCGAGGAGGGGCTCCCCGGGTTGTTCGCTGAGCACGACCTCCAATGGCTCCCCTATCGCCGCGCCACCACGAGCGGCGCCGCCGTCCTCGGCGCCCAGATGGGGATCCCGCTCGCGGTCCCCGATCTACGGGCCTTCGACAGCGTGCCCGGCATGCGGCTCGGGCAGGCCCGGGAGGCGCTCGCGCAGGCCCTGCGCACGGTGGACGCGATCGAGGAGCACCGGCTGGCCGAGCTCTCGGCGCATAGCCTCCGCTGGTCGGCCGAGCTGGGCACCTGGGACGAGATGGCGCAGAGCACCAAGCGGGCGATGCTCACCATGACAGAGAGTGACGCCCCGATAACGTCCACTCAGGCCGAACCACAGGAATCAGTGAACTGAGAATGTCAACTTCTGCACACTTTCCGTCGGTATCAATCGTCACCATCACCAAGGACGATCCAGAGGTCGCGGTGACTGTCGAGAACCTCCTCGAGGAGTCACGGCAGTATCCAGGTGTCAGCGAGGTGCTGGTCGTCGACGCGACACCCGGGACCCCCCACCGGGTCGACGACAGCCAGGTGCGCTGGATCGCGTTTGAGCCGCGCGGCATGAAGGCGACGATTCCCGAGCAGCGCAACGTCGGGGTCGCACAGTCCGCAGGGGACGTCGTCGTGTTCATCGACTCTGGCTGCGTGCCCGGCCCCGAGTGGCTACGGCGGATGACTGCGCCGATCCGGGACGAGGGCGAGCAGATCGTCGCCGGCGCTCACGCGGCGTCGGGACGCGGGAGCATCCGCGACCACGACCTGGATTTCCGCGGCACGAGCGAATATCTCCGAGAGGCACCCACGATCAACCTCGCGATCGTCAAAAGCGTGTTCAAGACGGTCGGCGGCTTCGACGAGTCCTTCGGCTACGGGTCCGATGTCGACTTCACGTGGAGGTCGGTGGCGTCCGGTTACCGCATTCGTCATCAGCCCTCCGCACTCGTCAGTCACGATTGGGGTGCGACGGGCGACGATCTGCGCCGCAGCTGTGTGTACGGACAGGCGCGCTTCAAGCTGTACGCCAAGCACCCCGCTCACCGTTCCCGGGTCATGAAGGACGATCCGATCGCCGTCCTCTACCCGCTGTTCCTGCTCGCAGTGGTGCTGTCGCGAGGCGACCGCCGGGTGCTCGCCACCGCGGCGGTCCCGATCGTGAAGAACCTGCGGCGGCGTCCCCTGCTCACGTTCGCCCACAACGTTGCGTTCGGCGCGGGAGTGCTGAGAGGCGCCTGGCGCGCGCTCGCTCCCGACGTCCCCTGATCGCCGCCGCACCGGAGACGGACCGATCATGCCCTCGATCTCGGTGGCCAACGAGTCAGCGCCGGGGCTGCGCCTCGGAGCCGGCAGCCCGTCGCGCGGCCGGCGCCGCCTGAGCCTGCGCCAGAACTCGGCGCTCAACCTCGCCGGCACGGCGCTCGGTCTGGGGCTCGGGCTGCTCGTCACCCCGTACGTGGTGATCCGCCTGGGCCTGCACGCGTTCGGATTCGTCGCGTTGATCTCGGCGTTCAGCCAATACGCGGCGGTGTTCGACTTCGGAGTCGGCACCACGGTGATGCGCGCGATCGGCCACCACGACGAGCAATCCGATGTCGATGCGATCCGGCGCAAGGCCGCGTCGGCGCTGTGGAGCTCCACCGCGTTCGCAGTCGTGCTCGTCGCCGGGGTCGCGCTTGCCCTGATGGCCCTCCCGGCGCACGCGTTCGGCTCGCTCGCCGATTGGAAGCCCGCGGTGCTCGCCGTCGCGCTCTCGGTCGGATGCACGTCGCTTGCCTCGGTGTTCCAGGCGTTCCCATCGGGCATGGGCCGCTGGGATCTCACCAACGCGTCCTCGGTCACCAATCAGGTCGCCTACAGCGTCATCGTCGTGATCGCGCTCTCATTCACACGCAGCATCGGCGCCGTCGCGATCGCCACCGCGGCCTCGGGGCTCGCCGGTCTGCTCGTCGCCTATGTGATCTACCGCAGACGCTGGCATCTGCGGCTCACGCCGCGCGCCGCGCGGCGCGGCGAGTTGTGGGGCCTGTGGTCCTACGGGCTGTCGATGCAGAGCGTTCAACTCGTCTCCGTCGTCAACGCGCAGGCTGACAAGCCCGTCCTGCTCGCATTCGCCTCCCTCAAGTTCGTCGGGCTCTATGAGATCGGCTCTCGCATCACCCTTGCGATCCGGGCGCTCGCGGTGACCGCGTTCGGGCCGCTCAGCGCGGAGGCGGCGCGGACGTTTTCGCGTGGGGGCCGCAAGGCCGTCGCGCGACTGTATGAGAGCTCGTACCGGTCGACTCTGCTGCTCGGCCTCGTCCCGCTCACCGCGCTGTTCGCGCTCTCGTATGTGTTCGTCCTCGTCTGGGTCGGGGCCGACTACCGCCCGAGCGGCGTGATCGCGCTGATCCTGGGCTGCGGCTACGCGGTCAACCTCGCGACCGGCGCGGGCACATCGATCGCGATGGGCGCCGGACGGGCGGACCTCGACCGCAACTACTCGATCCTCGGCTTCGTGCTCAACATCGCGCTGACGATCGCGCTCGGGCTGCTCGTGGGAGGTTGGGGCGTGATCGCGGCGACCGCACTCGGGCAGATCATCTCGAGCTTCTGGCTGCTGCACACGGTCGACGCCTGGCTGGGAACGTCGATCCTGCGGTGGCGCAACCTCACCGGCGATCGCCTCTGCACCTGGCTGCTCATGCTCGCGGTCGCGCTCGGCGCCGCGGCGACCGCGCTCGCCGGCGCCGTGCCGATCGACGACCGGCTCACCGCCGCCGTGGTCCTGCTCGGGACGGGCGCGCTGTTCCTGCTCGCCTGGGGGTCCGCGCTCATCCGCCGCGGCGTGGTGTCGCCGGCGTCGATCCTCCGTCGCACGCCGGCCGCAGCGCAGGACGAGGCCGCCGCAGACCCTCCCGCGATCGAGACGGCCGCGCTCGCCACCGCCCAGGCCGCGACCGACCTGCCGGCGAGCCTGGCGGTGGCGTCGGTGAGGCCACCCGCGCCGGATCCCGCAGCCCCCGCCGTCGACGAGGAGCCGGCCCCCTCCGTCGCGAGCGTGATCGTCATCTCCCACAACGGCGCCGGTCACATCGGCGAGACGCTCGCACGCCTGCGCCGGCAGACGATCGCCCCTGAGCGCTACGACCTGATCGTGGTCGATGACGGCTCGACCGATGGGACCGCAGACCTCGCGCGGGCCGCGGGCGCGCGCGTCGTGCGTCTGGCGAGCAACCAGGGTCCGGGCGCCGCTCGCGCCGCGGGCGTCGCGGCGGCCACCACCGAGATCGTCGCCTTCACCGACGATGACTGTCTCCCCGAGGCCGAGTGGCTCCAGGAGATCCTCGCGCCGTTCTCGGAAGCAGCGACCGACGGCGTCGGCGGGCACATCGAGCCCCTCACCGAGCCGGGCGTGATCGCCCGGTTCTTCGCCATCCGCAACCCGTGGAGCCCGCTCTCGGACGACTTGATGCGGTCGACCAACCGCTGGTTCCGGCTGTGGCTGTACCTGCGCTCGATCGCCCATGCCGACACCGACCCACGCGGCAGCGGGCTGTTCAGCGTCGCGGGGGGGAACATGGCGTTCCGCCGCTCCGCGCTGGAGTCGGTTGGCGGGTTCGCCAGCAGTCACCGCGTCTCGGAGGAGACGGAGTTGTGCCGCCGGCTGCACAACCGCGCGGGCGGTGCGCGGATCGTCTATCAGCGCTCTGCGGTGGTCGCACACCGCTTCGATGCGGGGCTGCTCAGCGTCCTTCGCCGGGCCCACCGCTATGGCGGCGGGACGGCTCGGATGGCGCGGACCCACGACGACGTCGGCCTGATCGCGTTCCCGTTCCCGCTCATCTCCGGCGCTGCGCTGCTCGCCGCCCTGATGAGCCGCCGGCGCGCAGCGTTGCTGTGCGCGCTCGTCTCGCCGCTCGCGCTCTATTTCGGGTGGACACGCCGCGCCGCCCAGGATCGCGACCCCGGAACGCTCGCCTTCCCGTACGTGCAGCTCGCGATGGAGAGCGCGACGATGTTCGGCGAGCTCGGCGAGTTGCGCCGTCTCGGCTCCGACCCCCGCGCGGGCGCATGACCGGCTCCGAGGACCGCGCCAGTCTCGGCGTCGTCATCCTCAGCTACGGGCACGACGAGGAGTTCGCGCCGCTCGTCGACGACCTGCTCACCCGCGACGGATTGCGTCCCGATCAGATCACAATCGTCCACAATCCATTCGGTCCCGACGACGACTGGACGCCGCCCGTCCCGGACGGAGTGAAGCTCCTGGCGCTCGAGGACAATCGCGGCTACGCGGGCGGTCTGAACGCCGCCCTGCGATCACCGAGCCCCGCTGTCCGGCGGCTGCTGCTCACCCACGACGCGCGGTTGGGCGACGGCGCCGTGGCCGCGATGCTGCGGGCCGCAGCCCGGGATCCGCGCATCGGCATCGTCGGACCTCGCCTCACGCTCGAGGACGGGACGACGTGGAGCACCGGCGTCATGGTCGCCTCCGGGACGGCCCGTCACATCACGGCGACCGGAGGCGAGGCAGACGTGTCCGAGCGCGACGCGATCGACGGCACGATCATGCTCGTCAGCTCCGAGATGGCGCGCTCGATCGGCGGCTTCGAGGAGCGGTTCTTCATGTATTGGGAGGAGACCGAATTCTGCCTGCGAGCTCGGCGCGCGGGCTGGCGGGTCGTCGTCGCCGAGGACGCCGTCGCCGTCACCCGGCCCGGATCCTCACGCCGTCATGCGGTCCACGCCTACCTGCTGACCCGCAACGGCTTGGCGTTCGGGTGGGCCGACGCCCGCGCGATCGGGGTCGCGGGCCAGCTGATCGAGGCCGGACGCCGCTGCTTCAACAGCCTGCCGCACCCGATCCGCGCCCGGTGGCGCGACAGGGCGCTGTGGCGAATCACCGCCGATCGGCTCGCCGGAACCGCGCTCGGGCTCCTTGACTTCCTGCGGCGCCGGTGGGGCAAACCGCCTGAGCGGCTGCGGCGCCGCAGCGACATCGCCTGAGCCGCGCTCGGCAGGATGAGCGGCCGCCGCCGGCCTCAGCCGGCGCCGAACAACGTCCGATACAGCCGCAGGCTCCGCTGATCCCGGGCGAGCTCGGTGGCGAACCCGTGATTGAAGAAGTAGGACTGGTAGGCGACGTCATCGCCGCGGACGATGTCTGCGATTCCACGCACGTACGCCGGATCGTCTCCCCCGCCGTCGCCGTCCCGGGCGCCCGCCAGGCCCCACTCGGGGATGCTCAGCGGCTTGTGATGTGACCGGGCGAACGACAGCACGGCGCCGATCCCGTCTGGCCGGTCATAGATCGACTCCCATCGGTTCGGGCCCGGGCCGATCCCCTGGTCGTAGGCGTCGATGCCGATGATGTCGACGGTCCGGTTACCGGGATAGAACGTGCGGAGTGCCAGCGGCCGGACCGCGGCGTTGATCGAGAAGTCGATTGTGAACGTCGCCCCCGGCACGTGACGCATCGCGAGGACCGTCCGGCGCCAGCACGCCGCCCACTCCCGCATCTGGCGCGGGCTCTCGCCGACGTTGTCGATGTTCCAGGTTCCGTTCATCTCGCCCGCCAGGCGGATGATGCTGTGCGACAGACCCGCCGCGACGAGGTTGCGCGCGAGGGCCCGTGCGTCGGAGACGAACGCTCCGCGGGCGCACGCCGCCCGCCACGCCGTGTGCGCGAGCCTCGTCGGGATCAGGCTCTGATCGAAGACGAGCTGGCGACCGGCGGCGGCGGTCGCCCACGTCGCCCACGCATAGCCCGGCTGATCGTTGAGAAACCACGGATGCGCCCACTCCGCCCAGGTCTGCGACTCGTTGTCATACACCTCGACGCAGTTGATCCGGCGATGCACGAGCGCCTCGAAGCGGGCCAGCACCCTCTCCGAGTTCGCCGAGTACACGCAGTCGCGCTTGCTGTCGCTTGCCGCTGACGCGCGGATGCGCGCGCTGAGTGCTTCGGCGACCGCGGACGCGCCGGCGCCCGGCCCGGGCACCGCGGCGCGCTCGCCCGAGCTTCTCGCCGAGCCGGCGGCAGGGATCGCCCACATGCCTGGGGCAAGCAGGACGCCCGCGAGGACGGAGAGGGTGATCGCCAGACGGGAGCGCATGATCGTCGATTGCCGCGCACGCACAGTGTGCGCCACAACACTCGAATCGAGCGCCGCTCCTCACTCCGCCAGTCCAGCCGGCGGAGTTGGCCGGATGTTGGAAGCCGACAGCCGCTCAGCCTTCGGCCGCCCGGCGTCCCGCGGCGTCGTCGGTCGTCTCGAGCTCGGAGAGGATCAGCGTCGAGACGGCGAGCGCCTCCAGCGGATCCTCGACGCCCTGGGACGATCCTGTCTGCTTGGGTGCCGATCGCACGCGGGCCAGCACCTGCAGGCACTTGACGCCGTCCCGCCAGGTGATCTTCTTGCCGTGAGCGACTGAGCGACTGTGGTAACTCACCGGAATCTCGAACGGCCTCACTCCGCGGTGCAGCAGCTTCGCCGTGATCTCCGTGTCGAGCCCAAATCCGTCCTCTCTGAGGTTCATCTCCCGGAACAGAGCGAGCGGCAGCAGCTTCAGGCATGTGTGGATGTCACTCAGCGACGCGTTGTACATGAGGCTCGCCGCGAGCGTCAGTGCACGATTCCCCAACGCGTGCTTATAGGACTGATAACGAGTGTTCGTCCCGAACAGCCGTACCCCATACACCACCTCGCACCGACCCTGCATGACAGGTTCAAGCAGACGCGCGAGGTCACCGGGCTCATATTCGAGGTCGGCGTCGAAGGGCACGAAGTGGGTGCCTCGGGCCACCTCCGCTCCGGTCTGGAGCGCGGCGCCCTTGCCGAGGTTGCGCGGGTGGTTGATCACCCTGGCACGGGGGTGGTTCAGTGCCTGCAGGATTTCGGTCGTCCCGTCCGTGCTGCCGTCGTTGACGACGATCAGCTCGAATGGGCACGGCAGTGCCGCGCTCATCACCTCGGCGATCGCGCGGGCGATGGTTCGGCGTTCGTTGTAGGCCGGCATGACGATCGACAGCATCGTCTGTCGGGTCGTAGCGGCTCGCTCCTCCGCTGCGACGAGGCGCGGCCGATTCGTGGCATAGACGTTCATGGATGCACCCGGATCATTGGTTCGCGTTACTCGACAGTTTTGGTTGACACTGGCTTGGCCCAGCGACGGGCACACGCCGGCGTCGTCACCTGGCCGGCGCACGCCGGCGCCGTAACCTTCAGAACGCGCGCACCGGCGCGTCACCTACACACTGCAACAGCAGACCTCGCTGAATGTTTCGAACTCCGGAGAGTTCTTAGAACTACTTCGGACACTTCAGGAGGTCCACGAGGAACACTCCATCGACGTTAACTCGTGCGTACACGGTTAATGGGAACGTGTCCCGGCCTGTCGCGAATAGTCGCCGTCCGCAACTCCGACCAGCCTACCAAGCGGAGGCTTCGGTCGGCCGCATCCGGTCAGACTTAACGTTGTGTGCAATTTCTCACTCTGCACCGGCTCGGTGGCGAGATCTCTCGCCCGGAGCCCCGCCATTTCGGGCGGTTCGCGCAAATGACCTTTCTCGATCCATTTACTCGCCTTTGTATCGTAGCGCCTGCCCCGGTGCTCAAGTGACGGTTCACACAAGAACATCGGGGGTGTCCATCTTCTGACCATCGAAGTGTGGACTGCAACCGGGCCAGCTTCCCTGGACAGGGAGACGGGCCGGCCGCACACACATCATGACGCGACGATGCGCGCAATCCGGGTTGCCGCAGCTTTGGGGGCAAGTTCAGCCCCCCTGGGCGCGCCAAATCCACATGAAGCTCCGCTCCGCGGCTCAATTCTCATCAACCTCGCGTCTCGCGAGACCGCCGCTGGGGCCCGGCGAGACCCCGTGTACCCGCGCGCCGACCGTCAGGGCCGCCGGTCGGCGACCGATACGGTTCGACCTGTGTTCATCGCCTTTCGACTGCTGAAGCTCGCTGTCAAGGTCGCCCTGC
>DASXZK010000016.1:0-141234 GCA_036501965.1 Solirubrobacteraceae bacterium | reverse complement strand
GGCGATGACGAGCGTCGCGCAGCCGATGATCGCGCCGACGTCGGCGGCGGTGACCGCGATCTGGAACAGGGGGTGCATGCGCGCGATCAGGTAGACGCCGGCGGTCACCATCGTCGCGGCGTGGATCAGCGCGGAGACCGGCGTCGGGCCCTCCATCGCGTCCGGGAGCCAGGTGTGCAGCGGCACCTGCGCGGACTTGGCGAAGGCGCCGACGAGCAGCAGCAGGCAGCCCGCGACCAGATCGGTGGAGTTGTGATGGAAGACGTGCGGCGCGGCCGCGAACGACGTGAGG
Organism: Solirubrobacteraceae bacterium; assembly: GCA_036501965.1. GTDB lineage: Bacteria > Actinomycetota > Thermoleophilia > Solirubrobacterales > Solirubrobacteraceae > Palsa-465. The sequence continues at coordinate 140,942 of DASXZK010000016.1, read as the reverse complement.
AAGTCCAGCGAGTGGGTGTGGCGGATGATGAAGAACGTGCCGAGCACCAGTCCGACGTCGCCGAGCACGTTGATCACGAACGCCTTGATGCCCGCCTTGGTCGCGGTCGTGCGCCGGTACCAGAAGGAGATCAGCAGGTAGGAGGCCGCGCCGACGAACGCCCAGCCCACGATCAGCAGCAGGAAGTTGCCCGCCAGCACGAGGACGAGCATCGAGAAGACGAAGAAGTTGAGGTAGGCGAAGTAGCGCGCCCGCCCCTCGTCGGACTTCAGGTACGAGATCGAGTAGATGTGGATGAGCGTCGAGACTCCGGAGACGACCAGGCACATGAATAGCGACAGCGGGTCGACCAGGATCCCGAGCTTGGCGTCGAGGCCGAGGCCGACGTCGTAGTTCCACAGCGACGAGGTGAGCTCACGCGCGTGCTCGGGCAGGCCGAGCATCGAGACCAGGCAGATCACCGAGGCGACGAACGAGAGGCCGATCATCGCCGAGGCCACCCAGCCGGCGATCGGGCCCAGGCGCTTGTAACCGAGGCCGATGAGCGTCGTGCCGATCAGCGGGAACCCGACGATCAGCCAGCCGTAGGAGACGGTGCTCATCCGCGAAGCTCGTTTAGCTCGTCGACGTCGATCGCCATCTGGCGCCGGTAGATAGCCACGATCAGCCCGAGGCCGACGGTGACCTCACAGGCGGCGACGACCATCACGATCAGGGCGAAGACCTGCCCGCCGTCGCCGCCCCACATGCGGCTGAACGCCACCAGCGCAAGGTTGGCGGCGTTGAGCATCAGCTCCAGGCAGAGCAGGATCACCATCGGGTTGGGACGGATCAGGACGCCCACCGCCCCGATGGCGAAGACGAGGACCGAGACGGCCAGGTACCAGCCGATGTCCACTACCAGCCCCTCTGATTGCGTTCGCGGGGGTCAGGCTCGAGATCGCTGCCGCCACCCGTTCCGCCGGTGGCCCCGACGCGTTCGCCCGTGCGGACCTCGACCTGTGAAGGTGGCTGCGGGGTCCGTGCGGGCACGCCGATCGACTCGGCCATCGTGCCGGTGTAGGCCGGGCGCAGCCGGGCGTGGAGCTCCTCGTCGATGCCGTCGTCGTCCAGGCCCCGCCGCCGGCGAGCGAGCACGATCGCGCCCACGGCCGCGACCATCAGCAGCAGCGAGGCGACCTCGAACGGGAACAGATAGGTCGTCAGGAACGCGGTGCCGATCTGCGCCGGCGTGCCGAACACGAGTGAGAAGTGGGCTCCGGCGGTGCCGATCCCCTTGAGCGCCGTGCCGAGCACGGCGAAGAACAGCTCGACCGCGAGGCACAGCCCGAACAGTGGCGCCAGCACCTTCAGCGCGCCGCCTGGCCGGTGCAGCGGCTCGTCCAGGTCGCCGACATAGGCGACGACGAACACGTAGAGCACCATCACCGCGCCCGCGTAGACGACCACCTGTGCGGCGGCCACGAACTGGGCGCGCAGCAGCAGGAACAGCGCCGCCAGGCTGATCAGGTGGCAGACGAGCGACAGCACCGCATAGAACGGGTTGCGCACCATCACCACGCCGATCGCGCCGCTGAGCGCGCCGATCGCTGCGATGAAGAAGATGACCTGCGACATCGAACGCCGTCCTCGCCGGGCTACTCGCCCTCACGCCTCAGCGGCGTGCGCTCAATCGGCTCGGCCAGCAGCATCTCCTTGGTGAAGATGAGGTCCGACCGGGTGTAATCCGACATCTCGTAGTCGTGGCCCATCGTGATCGCGTCAAACGGGCACGCGACCTCGCAGTAGCCGCAGAAGATGCAGCGGCTGAGGTTGATCTCGTAGACAGCGGCGTAGCGCTCCCCGGCCGAGACGCGGTTCTCCGGTGTGTTCTCGGCGGCGACGACGCGGATGCAGTCGGCCGGGCAGGCGGCGGCGCACAGCGAGCAGCCCACGCACTTCTCAAGGCCGGTGTCCTCGAAGCGGTGCAGCTTGTGGCGGCCGCGGTAGCGCGGATAGACCGGCGTCTTCTGCTCGGGGTACTGGATCGTGGTGACGCCCTCGGGGATCCGCACGAAGGTCGTCTTCAGGCCTCGGAGGGTCTCGCCGAAGGTTCGATAGAGGCCGCGGGCGGCGCCCGGCTTGGGCGCGCGAAACACCTCGACGACATCGGAGCTGGGGTCGTAGGGAGTCATAGGGTTCAGGCCTTCCTTACTTTGCGACCACGACGATCGCGGTGACGAGCATGTTGAGCGTCGCCAGGGGCAGGAGGATCTTCCAGCCGAACGACATCAGCTGGTCGTAGCGCAGGCGCGGCAGCGTCGTCCGGACCCAGATGAAGAACGTGAAGACGAGGAACATCTTCGCCAGCACGACGATCGGGTCGACCCAGCCGGGGGGATGGATCCCGAACGGCATCAGCCAGCCGCCGAGGAACAGCGTGGTCGCCAGGCCGGAGACGACGATCATGTTCGCGTACTCGGCGAACAGGTAGGCGACGAACGCCGTGCCGCCGTACTCGGTGAAGTAGCCGCCGACGATCTCCGAGTCGCCCTCCACGACGTCGAACGGGGCGCGGTTGGTCTCGGCGAACGACGCCGTCATGAAGATCAGGAAGCCCGCGAGCTGCGGGATGAAGTACCACATGCCGGCTTGCGCGTGGACGATCCCGGTGAGCGACAGCGTCCCGCTGGTGATGATCACGCCGACGAGCGCCAGGCTCTGGGAGACCTCGTAGGAGATCAGCTGGGCGGCGCCGCGCATCGCGCCGAGGAACGAGTACTTCGAGCCCGACGCCCAACCGCCGAGCATGATCCCGTAGAAGGCGATCCCGCCGAACGCGAACACGAACAGCGGTCCGACGGAGACGTCGATCCCGTACAGCCCGACCTCTTGCCCGAAGACGTGCTGCACGTTGCCGAACGGGATGATCGCCAGCGATGTGACGGCGGTGAGGATCGCGATCATCGGCGCGATCCGGAAGAGGAAGCCGATCGACGTCGTCGGGCGGAACGGCTCCTTGGTGGCGAATTTGACGATCTCGGCGAGCGGCTGGAGCAGACCGAACGGGCCGACGCGGTTGGGTCCGTAGCGGTTCTGCATGCGGCCCATCAGCTTGCGCTCGTAGATGATCAGGATCGGCAGGACGGCGAAGATGATCCCGAAGATGATCAGCGCCTTGATGATCTGAACCCACCAGGGCTCGAAGTAGTTCACGGCAGCGATCGTGGGGTTCATCCGGCCTTCACCACCTCGATCAGGCGCCCGGTCAGCGCGTTGGCACTGCCGTCAGCGATCCCGTCGGCCAGGAACGCGGCCCCGTCCGGGACGCTCGAGCGGATCACCGCGGTCGCGGCCAGGCGGGTGCCGTTCTGGGAGACGACGACCTCCTCGCCGTCGGCGATCCCGCGCAGCGAGGCGTCGGCGGGAGAGAGCTCGACCGACTGGCGCGGCACGAGGTACTGCAGCGCCGGTGAGATCTCGACCTCGGGCGCGGCCCAGAGCGGCCGGTAGGTGCCGAACGCGAGGTGGCCGTTGGTCGCTGCAGGGGCAAACGCGTCGCTGGTGGCGGGGAGCGGTGCGAAACCGGCGGCGGCGGGCAACGCGGAGGCCGCGCCGCGCTCGGGCCAGCGCACGCCCGTGCCACCGATCTCGTCGAGCGTGATTCCGGCGTAGAACGGGACCGCCGCGACGAGCTGCTCGAACACGTCGGCAGACCGTCGGTACGGGAGCTCGAGCCCACACGTCTCGCCGAGCTCGGCGATCGCGCGCCAGCCGGGGCGGACGTCGCCGGGGTGCTGGATCGCGATCCGCAGCCGCTGCAGACGACCGTCGGGGTGCACGACCGTGCCCTCCTTCTCGGCGTGGGACTCGGCGGGGAAGATGACGTTGGCGTGCTCGCGCAGTCCTTCGGTGAGGACCGAGGCGTGGGCGACGACCAAGCCGGCGGAGCGCAGCGCGCGCTCCCAGAGTTCGCGATTCTCCAGGTCGCGGACCGGATCGGTCTGCACGAGCCAGAGGGCGGTGACCTCGCCGTCGACGGCCGCCTGCGCGATCTCGGCGGCGGAGCGCCCGGCCTCGGCGATCGGCGCGTAGCCCGGCCCGGCATCCGGGACGGCTCCGGCCTCCCGCAGCCCGCGGCCGTTGGCGCCGGCCGGGATCGCGATCACGCCGGCACCCTCACGGCCGGCGAGTCCGAGACCGGCGGCGATCTGGGCGACGAGCGTGGCCGCGGGCTCCGCGAGCCGCTCGCTGTAGAGGATCACGACGTCCTCGCCGCCCTCGCGGAGCTGCGTGGCCAGGTCGGCGACGGTCTGCCCGACCGGGCGGGTCGGATCGTCCGCGCCGACGATCGTGCGGTGCAGCGCGTCGAGGAAGTCGAGCTCCTGGCCCGGCGCGTAGCGCGCGATGTGCGTGGCGTTGCGCTCCAGGTGGGTGGGGCGGGCGGTCGCGACCGCGAGCGTGACGCCGTTGCGACGCACGCCCTTGCGGATCCGCAGGTCGAGGATCGGAGCGTCCTCCAGCGGGTCGACGCCGAGCAGCAGCACGGTGTGGGCGAACTCGATGTCGGACACGGATGCCTGGAGCTCGGGCGCGGCGAGCGCGCGGGCGTTCACCGAGGAGATCTCACCGCCGCCGCGCGAATCGATGTCGTTCGAGTGCAGGCCCTCCCGGAGGATCTTCTGCAGCAGGAAGCCCTCCTCGTTGGAGACGGGACCGCCGACGAGCGCGGCGGTGCGGCCGGGATGCTTGGCCAGGCCCCGGGCGGTCTCCATCGCGCGCTCCCAGGAGACCTCGCGCAGCTCGTCGCCGTCCCGCACCAGTGGCCGCGTGATCCGGTCGTCGGAGTGGATCGCCTGGTAGGCGAAGCGGCCCTTGTCGCACAGCCAGCCGTCGTCGACATCCTTGTTGCCCTCGTTGTCGCGCGAGAGCACCCGCATCGCGCGCTCGTCCCGGACGGTGAAGGAGACGTTGCACTGGGCGGGGCACAGCGTGCAGATGCTGCCTGCGCTCTCGATGTCCCAGGGCCGGGCCCGGAACCGATAGGGCTGGGAGGTGAGCGCGCCGACCGGGCACAGCTCGATGATGTTGCCGCTGAACGGCGCGACGTACGGGTGGCCGTCGTGGGTGCCGACGTACGTGTGGGCGCCGCGCTCGGTGAAGATCAGCTGGTAGTCCTCGGAGATCTCCTGGGAGAAGCGCACGCAGCGGTAACAGAGGATGCAGCGCTCGCGGTCGATCGCCACCAGCGGCGAGAGCGCGAGCGGCTTCTGGAAGTGGCGCTTGGGCTCGACCATCCGGGAGATCCCGCGCCCCCAGCCGAACGTGATGTCCTGCAGCGGGCACTCGCCGCCCTTGTCGCAGACCGGGCAGTCGAGCGGATGGTTGACGAGCAGGAACTCGACGATCGCGTTCTGGGCCTCACGGACGCGGTCGGTCTGGGTGTGGACGACCATGCCGTCCTTGACCGGCGTCGAGCAGGAGGTCTGGAGCTTCGGGATGCCCTCGATCTCGACCAGGCACATGCGGCAGGCGCCGACCGGCTGCCCGAGCTTGGGCTCGTAGCAGAAGTACGGGATCTCGACGTCACCCTGCTTGGCGGCGTCGACGAGCATCGCGCCCTCGATCGCCTCGATCTCCCGACCGTCGATGGTCAGCGTGATGATGTTCTGCTCAGGGCGGGGCATGGCGTCAGGGCGGGCGTGAGACTAGTAGGCGTGGCGGGGGAACAGCGGCGTGGGGGAGGTGACGGGGGTGGGAGGCGGGAACTAGTGGACCGGCAGCGGGCCGGCGAGCTCGTCGGCGACGCCGAGCGCCACGATGTCGGCGGCCTCGTTGCCGAAGTTGCGCTGGCGCGCGGCCTCGATCTCCGCCTCGAGCTCGGGGCGGAACTTCTGGACCATCGAGCCGATCGGCATCGCCATCGCGTCGCCGAGCACGCACAGGCAGTTGCCGATGATCTGCGTCTGGACGGAGGCCATGATGTCGAGGTCCATCGGCGTGGCCTGGCCGGTGTAGATCCGCTGGACCATCTTGTGGGTCCAGTTCGTGCCCTCGCGGCAGGGGACGCACTTGCCGCAGGACTCGTGGGCGTAGAACTTGGCGACCTTGAGCATCGTGTCGAGCACGCGCCGTGATTCGTCGGCGACGATGATCGCGCCGGAGCCGAGCATCGTGCCTGCCTTGGCCATCGTGTCGAAGTCGTAGCCGAGGTCGAGGTCGTCGCCGGTGAGCACGGGTGAGCTCGAGCCCCCGGGGAACCAGAACTTCACCGGCTTGCCGCTCGGGGGGCCGCCCGCGAGGCCGTAGATGATCTCGCGCGAGGGGATGCCGAGCTCGATCTCGTAGTTGCCCGGGCGCTTGACGTCGCCCGAGATCGAGACCAGCTTCGTGCCCGCCGAGTTCTCCACGCCGAGCTTGGCGTACTCCGCACCGCTCATCTTCACGATCGCGGGCAGCGTGGCGAGCGTCTCGACGTTGTTGATCAGCGTCGGCCCGTTGTAGAGGCCCTCGATCGCCGGGAACGGCGGCTTCAGCCGCGGATTGCCGCGCTTGCCCTCCAGGGAGTCGAGCAGTCCGGTCTCCTCGCCGCAGATGTAGGCGCCTGCGCCGCGATGCAGGACGAGCGAGATGTTGTTGCCCGTGCCGAGGATGTTCTCGCCGATCAGCCCGGCGCCGGCCGCTTCGGCGATCGCCGCCTCGAGGATCTCGGCCTGCATCTCATACTCGCCGCGGATGTAGATGAAGGTCTTGGAGATGTTGCCCGCGTAGGCCGCGATCATGATCCCCTCGACCAGCATGTGCGGGCTCTTCTGCATGAGCTCGCGGTCCTTGAAGGTCCCGGGCTCGGATTCGTCGGCGTTGCAGACCAGGTACTTCTGCATCTCGCCCTTGGGCAGGAACGAGATCTTCCGCCCGGCGGGGAAGCCCGCGCCGCCGCGGCCACGGATGTTGGAGTCCATGATCGTCGCCAGGAGATCCTCGCGGGACATCGCGAGGGCGTTCTTCAGCGACTCGTAGCCGCCGCGGCGCCGGTAGACCTCGAGGGTGTTGAGGCCGGGCTCGTCGATGTTGTCGAACAGGAGCTTGGGCATGGATTACTCGTCGTCCTCGGAAGGGATCTCGGGAGTGGTCTCGATCGCCGCGCTCGGGCCGGGGCGGTCCTCGGAGCGGTCGGCGCTCGTCAGACCGACGGTGTCGGCGCGGGGGGTGTCGGCGGGAGCGACGAACTCCTGCGGAGGCGCCGAGGGCGTCTGGCCGGGGTCGGTGCCGTCGTCCTGGCAGCGGCGGAACCGCAGCTGCTTGGACTTGAGCACCGGGCGGCCGGCAAGGATGTCCTGCACGATCGTCGCTGCATCCTCCTCGATCAGCGGGCCGACGAACTCGCCGTCGATCGAGGCCATCGGCGCGATGTCGCACGCGCCGAGGCACTCGAAGGAGCGCACGTGGACCGACTCGTGCCCGCCGGCGGCCCCGATCAGCGCGTCGAGCATCTCGTCGCCGCCGAGCAGCGAGCAGCTGATGTTCGTGCAGACGTAGACGTCGTGATGCAGCGGACGCGGCGTCGTCTCGAACATGTCGTAGAACGTCGCCACCGCCTGCAGGTAGGCGGGGGTGAGCTGCATGACGCACGCGACCTGGTCGATCGCCTCCGGCGAGCACCAGCCGTGGATCGCCTGGGCGGCATGCAGCGCCGGGATCGCCGCCGACCGACGGTCGGGGTATTTGGCCATCGCGGCGTCGATGTCGCGGCGCAGCTGTTCGGGGACGGGCGTCGTCGCCGGATCGGGGATCGTCGCCGGATCCTTGGTGAGGTCGACGGCGTCGTCCCAGCCGGGCACGCGGCTGCCGTGGGCGAAGCGTGGGACGGTGTCGGCTGGGGACGGATTCATCGGTCGACTCCCCCGATGATCGGGTCGAGCATCGCCAGCGCGGCGATCAGATCGGCGACGTAGGCCCCGTCGACCATCGGCTCGAGCAGCTGCATGTTGTGGAAGCTCGGGTCGCGCATATGGACACGTGCGGGTTTGGCGGAACCGTCGGCCCGCACGAAGCAGCCGAGCTCGCCGCGAGGGGACTCGATCGGGTAGTAGACCTCTCCCGGTGCCACCCGAAAGCCCTCGGTGACGAGCTTGAAGTGGTGGATCAGCGCCTCCATCGAGGTCGCGAGCTCGTGGCGCGGAGGCAGCGCGACCTTGCGGTCGGTCGTGATGTGCGGGCCCTCGGGCAGCCCCTCGAGCGCCTGGCTGATGATCTTCGTCGACTCGTACAGCTCGGCCTGGCGTACGCGGTAGCGGTCGTAGTTGTCGCCGACGGTGCCCACCGGGATCTTGAAGTCGAAGTGGTCGTAGCTGGAGTACGGCGCCGCCTTGCGCAGGTCCCAGGGATTACCGGTGGCGCGCAGGAGCGGTCCGGTGATGCCGAGCTTCAGCAGTGTCTGCTCGTCGACGGTGCAGGTCTCGTGCAGCCGCTCGAACACGATCTGGTTCTTCTCCAGCAGGTCGGCGTACTGGTCGGCCCGGGTCGGCATCTCGTCGATGAACTTCTTCAGCTTGGCCGCAAACCCGCGCGGGATGTCCTCCATCACGCCGCCGACCTGGAAGTAGCGGGTGTGCATCCGCTGGCCGCTGGACATCTCGAACAGGTCGAGGATCGTCTCCTTCTCGCGCAGGCAGTACCAGAACATCGAGATCGCACCGAGGTCGAGCGCGCTTGTGCCGAGCCACAGCAGGTGCGAGGCGATCCGGTTGAGCTCCAGATGGATGACCCTCAGGTACTGGGCGCGGGGCGGCACCTCAACCCCGAGCAGCTTCTCAACCGCGCCGCAGTACGCCATGGCGTTGAAGTAGTAGGACATGTAGTCCATCCGCTCGATGACCGGGATCGCCTTCCAGTAGGCCTTGTCCTCGGCGGTCTTCTCGATCCCGGTGTGGAGGTAGCCGATGATCGGCTTGCAGTCGCGGACGATCTCGCCCTCGAGGGTGGCCAGCAGCCGCAGCACGCCGTGTGTGGCGGGATGGTGAGGCCCGATGTTGATCGTCAGCAGCTCGTGGGTCTCGCCCATTCCGGCCGATTCGACGGAGTAGGAGACCGACTCCTCGCGCCGGCGGTAGTCGGAGGTGTCGAGCTCTACTGCCATTTGCCGTAGTTCTTCTCTTCGTTGTAGGTGAACAGCACCGGCTCGCCGCCCATCGGGTAGTCGCGCCGCTGCGGGTGTCCCTCGAAGTCCTCGGGCATGAGGATCCGGCGCATGTCCGGATGCCCTTCGAAAACGACGCCGAACATGTCGTAGACCTCGCGCTCGTCCCAGTTGGCCCCCGGGAACAGGTCGACAATCGACGGGACGCGCGGATCCTCCGAGGAGACGCGCACCTTCACCGAGATGCGGTCGACCTCGCGCATGTCCATCATCTCGTAGAGGACGCCCAGCCGGGGCTCGTCCTCGGGGTAGTAGTCCACGCCGTGCACCGAGGGAATGAAGGTGTAGCCCTTGTCCATCAGGGCCTTGATCACGAACTGGACGTGCTCGGCCTCGACCAGCAGCACAGCGCGATCGTGCGCGTACTCGGTGCCGAGAATCGCCTCCGAGTTCCCGTCCCGCAGCTCGTGGGCGATCAGCTCGAGGCCGGTCGCGTCAGGCACCTGCGGTGTCCCCTCCGGGGAACACGCCGATCGCCGAGTCGGCGGCGCTCTGGCGCGCGATGACCTCCGGGGAGAGGATCTCCTCGGTGCCGAGTGCGTCGTAGCGCTCGCGCCAGCCCGGCTTGTCGGTCGACTGGACCTTCTCACGCAGCCGGATGATCCCGTGGGCGACCGCCTCCGGGCGGGGCGGGCAACCCGGGACGTGCACGTCGATCGGCATGAACTTGTCCGACGCGACGAGCGCGTAGTTGTTGAAGACACCGGTCGAGGAGCAGCATGCGCCCATCGAGATCGCGTACTTGGGCTCGAGCATCTGGTCCCAGATGCGTCGGACCACCGGTGCCATCTTCACCGACACGCGGCCGGAGAGGATGATCAGGTCCGCCTGACGCGGCGAGGCGCGTGAGGCCTCCCAGCCGAAGCGCGCGAGATCGACGCGGCTGGCGATGACGTGCATCCACTCCATCGCGCAGCAGGCGAGGCCGAACGTGAGCGGGAAGAAGGAGTTGCCGCGGGCCCACGCGACCGCCTTGTCGACGGTGGTGGTGAGCACGCTGTCGTTCACGTACTGCTCGAGCGCCTCGCCCTCCAGGTCGCCTCGCAGCATGTCGCGCGCGGCGAGCTGCCGGGCGCGGAAGTCCTGGGCCGGATTCATGCCGGGGACCGAAGGCCCCAGAAGCTCTCGCTTCACTTCCATTCGAGGGCTCCTCGCCGCCAGACATAGATGAACGCGATCGTGAGCAGCACGACGAACGTGATCGTCTCGCCGAGCGCGAAGTCGCCGAACGCGCGCAGCTGGACGGCGATCGGATAGATGAAGATGACCTCGATGTCGAACAGAATGAACAGCATCGCGATCAGGTAGAAGCTGATTCCGAAGCGGAAGCCCCGCTGGATCTCCGAGGGCAGCCCGCACTCGTAGGGAGAGAACTTGCTGTGGTGGCGCCGCTGGTTGCGGACGCCGGTGAGCATGTTGAGGACTCCGAACAGCGAGCCCACGGCCCCACCCAAGATGAGGAACACGATCGCCGGCAGGTAGCTTCGGATCACAGCTCCCTTATATCACCCCGTTAGGACCCCTTGTAACACCGTGTCACTTAGTGCGAAATGCGTCGAGCCGGATTGTGGGTTCGCCGCCGGGAAGCTCCACCGAACATGAAGATCGTCCACATCGTCGTGGGTTCCGGATGCCTCGCGGCGACCGCCGCGGCCGCGCTCGTCGGTATCTGGGCGTGGTATCGCAACCCCCGAGCACGGCAGTTCTGGTGGCTGCTGCGGACCGCGCAGGGGCTGCTCGTGCTCGAGGCGGTGCTCGGCGGGATCTGGGAGATCAGCCCTCACCATCGTTCGTCAGGGCTGCACGTGATCTACGGCATCGTCCCGATTCTCGTGTCGTTCGTCGCCGAGCAGCTGCGGATCTCCTCGGCCCAGATGGTGCTCGACTCACGCGGCTTTGAGAACGCCGCCGCGGTCGGAGAGCTGCCCGAGACCGAGCAGCGCGTCATCGTCGAGACGATCATCCATCGCGAGCTCGGGGTGATGGTGCTCGCCGCGATCGTGATGACGGTGCTTGTGCTGCGCGCCGCGATGACGGGCTGACGGGCTCACGGGCTGACGGGCGCGTCTCAGAGGCCGTCGTGGGGTGTGAGCGCGCGGTAGGTGCCCGCGTACCACAGCAGCGGCTCGGTGCCCTCGCGCTCGGCGAGGCCCAGTGAGCAGACCTGGCCGATCGCGATCGTGTGGTCGCCTCCCGCGATCAGCTCTCGCAGCTCGCACGTCGCCCAGGCGAGCACGCCGTCGAGCACCGGGACCCCGTCGCGCAGCGTGTGGGCGACGGCGTCGAGCTTCTCGGCTTCCGGCAGCTTGGAGGCGAACACGCCCGCCAACTCCTCCTGCTCGGCGGCGAGCACATTGACTGCGAAGCGCCCGGCCTCCCGGACGATCGGCAGCGTTCGGGCCCGGTTCTCGAAGCACACGAGGGCGAGCAGCGGATCGAGCGACAGTGAGCAGATCGCGTTGGCGGTCATGCCGCCGCTGCCGACCGATCCCGTGCTGGTGATCACCGCCACGCCGGTGGCGAATCGGCCGAAGACCTCGCGGAACACCTCAGGGGCGGGCTCTCCGGTCATGGGTGCCATTCTGGCGAAGAGCTCGGCTGAAGGATGTCCCCGACGCCGACACCTCTGGTTGCCGCCGTAGGAGGACGCCCGCGCGTGAATCGAGAGCGGGCGCCACACAGTCGGCGCCGGGGATGATGAAGAGATTCTGCGCGGCGCGTGCGGATCCTTTTTGGCGCCCCGGTGTCCGTTGGGAGACACTGACGGCGGCTCGTCCGTCTGAAGGTGACGTTTATGATGTGCGCCGCTGATGAGTCGTCGCCACCTCAACATCGTGCTGGTGCCGATGGCGCTGGTCGCCGCGCTCTGCGTTTCGGCGTGCGGCACCGAGCGCATCTCCGTGCCCAAGCAGGCAAACGCGCCAGCCCAGGGCGACCTCTACCACGGCGCCGTCCTGTTCTCCGAGCGCTGCGCCGGCTGCCACACGCTCGCCGCCGCGGGCACCCACGGCTCGGCGGCCAACATCCGCACCGCCCAGGGCAACAGCGGACCGGACTTCGATCAGCGCTGCGAGCGCCCGATCACCCGCGTCCTCTACGCGATCGAGAACGGCGGCTTCTCCGGCCAGTACATGCCGCAGAACATCGTCGTCGGCCACGACGCCGTCGACGTGGCCGAGTTCGTCTCCAGGTACGCCGGCAAGCAGGCCACCACCAGTCCGGGTGCGCCGACTTGCTTCGACAAGCCGATCGGCAAGCTCCCGGCGGACACCGCGGGTCTGAAGAACACCGACACCGCGTCGCCGAACTACTCCGCCTCGACCGGCGGCTGAGTTCTCGGGCCGCTGCGGCTCGGTCGCGCGCCGCCCGCCGGCCGTCAAGCAGCGACGGCTCGTCTCGTAGTCGTCCGTGGTCGGTTCTGGCGCTGCCCGACCGGCACGGCGTTTCGATGTGGCCGATTTTGGCTGGATGGGCGCCTTTTTCGTACAACTTCCGGCTCCGAGCGAGGCGGAAGTCGCATGCGGCGGCGCCGCAGTGGGGATGTGGGGGCTCAGTCCACCTCCCGCGCCCGCCGCACCGCCCCGACCAGCGACGGCGCCGCCGGGAGCAACGGCGCGAGGAACGCCTGCATCACGTGGTACACGTCGGGCTTGCCGTACCACGGGTGCTCGGTTCGCGCGTTCTCGGCGGTGAGCTGCGGGTACCACCCGCCGCGCGCCTCGTCGATCAGAAACTCCGCCGCGAATTCCCAGAGCCGGCGGTACCACTCCTCGTAGACGGGCCGGCCGGTGTGCTGCAGCAGCGTGGCGCAGGTCTGGATGCCCTCGGCGACCGGCCACCAGTAGTGGTCGGAGTTGACGGGGCGCCCGTCCCAGTCGACCGTGTACCAGAGCCCGCCGTGCTTGCCGTCCCAGCCGTCGCGTACCGCCCGGGCGAACAGTGCCTCGGCCGCCTCCAGCTGCCAGGTCCCGGTGACCGCTCCGGCTGTCGCCTGCGCGCACCCGAGGACCAGCCGGGCCCACTCCAGCGAGTGGCCGATCGTCGCGCCGTAGGGCCGGAACGCGTCGTCGATGCGATCGCGGTTGTAGTCGTGAAGCGGTTCGAAGCGCCCGTCATAGTGCTCGGGCAGCAACCAGTCCCCGCGGCGAGCGTGTCCGTCGATGAACGTGCGGGCGATCGCGTCCGCGCGCTCGGCAAACCCCGGGTCGCCCGAGACCTCAGCCGCCGCCAGCAGCGCCTCGCACAGGTGCATGTTGGAGTTGGCCCCGCGGTAATCCTCCAGCGCCCGCCAGTCGCGGTCGTGGTCCTCGACGCTCGCGCCCTCCTCCTCGTGCCAGAAGTGCTCGTCGATCACCGCCACCGCGTCGTCGAACAGCGCCACCGCGAGCTCGTGACCGGCGGCGCGCCCCGCGGCTGCCGCCAGCAGCACGTGCGCGTGGCCGTACGCCGCCTTGGTCGTATCGCTCGGCGCTCCGTCGAGCCCGATCGCCTGCACGTAGCCGCCGCCGTGCCCCGGATCGCGGTGCTCGTCCCATAGGGTCTGAAGGCCGCGGTCGACGATCGCGGCGCACCCGGGAATGCCGAGCATCTCGCCGAGCGCGTAGCAGTGGACGATCCGGGTCACGGTGAGCATCTGCTGACGCGGCGGTCGCACCGGGGGGCAGCCCATCGGAAGCACCCGGCCGTCGTCGTCGAGCTCGCGGAAGCGGCCCTCGTCGTCGAGGCTCGCCCGGAAGAATCCGAGCAGGCGCCCGACATGCGTCTGTGCCCAGGCGCGGTGCGCGGGCAATTCGAGCCAGCTTTCGGTGGATACGTGGACGGCCATCGCTCTAGCGCTCTCGGCGGGGGCGCCGACCGATCATGCCGCCGTCCCGTCGTGGACGATCGCCGACAGCCGGGCAAGCACCTCCGTGGCCTCCTCGATCGGGCGCTGCCAGACGCGCCGGCCGATCGTGATCCCGCGCGCGCCGGCGGCGACGGAGGCCGCGACCATGTCGCAGAGCTCGTCGACCGTGCCCTGGGCCGGACCGCCGAGGATCACGACCGGCACCTCCACTTCCTGACACCAGGCAGCGAGCAGCTCGGGGTCGCCCGGATACATGACCTTGATGATGTCGGCACCGAGCTCGGCGGCCATGCGGCAGCCGTCGCCCTCGATCGCGACCGCGTCGGACCCGCGGGGTGAGCGCAGGACGATCGGCTCGACCATCACCGGCATGCCGAGCGGATCGGCGACGGCAATCACCTCGCCGACCAACGCCGAGCGAGCGGCTCGCTCGTGCGGGGCGACGTCCCACGGCATCAGGATCTTGACCGCGTCGACCCCGAGTGCGGCGGCGCGCTCGAGCGTCGTCATCAGCACATGCTCGCCGCGCTCGCCCTCACGCCAGTAGGTGTCGACCGTGAGCAGGCGCGCGGGCGCGGTGCGCCGCGCGAACAGCGCGGCCGTCCGCGCGACCACGCCCGGGCCGAGCAGGAAGCCGTCGACGTCCAACTCCATGAACCGCTCGATCAACCCGACCGGGTCCTCGAGCCCGGAGACGCGACCGAGCATCGTGCCGTGGTCGGCGGGAAGCACCACCGAGCGACCGTCGTCGCCGAAGATCCGGCCGAGCCGATAGCGCTTGCCGGCGGTGGCCACGGAATGGACGGGGGGAAGAGTGGCCGTAGCGGGGCTGACGATCGTCATGGGACTGGGATCTCCTGGGCGTCGGGGATTCGTTGAAGCGGTGGTGCGGGGAAGTCGGTGGCAGCGGCGAACGCCCCAGCCGCCTGGCCGGCCAGCAGCGCGGCGCCGCGCACCCCCGGTTCGGCGACCTGGGGGTAGGCGGGATGGGGGAAGGCGGTCCGCTTGAGCGCCTGCAGTACCGGGTTGGCGGCCCACCCGCCGCCGATCAGGACCTCGTCGATCGGCCCACCAAGGTCGCGCAGTTCCTCGAGTGCGTGGGAGGCGCCGTCGACGGCGCGGCGGATCGCGTCGGCCCAGGCGCGGACCGCGTCCTCAACGTTCCCGCCCGCGGCCTCGTCCCGCGTGAGCCAGACGAGCGCGTCGCCGTCGAGCGGAGTGCGTCCGCCTGAGCTCGCGCTGCCGAGCCGTTGCAGCAGCGGCGCGAGGTCGAGCCCGAGGCGCAGGCCGACGATCAGGTTGTAGACGCCGGGAAGCACGTGCCAGCCGCAGTTGACGTCGCGGGCGACGACCGCTGCGAGGTCGAGGGCGGGATCGGCGGGCACCGGTCGCAGCAGAGCCTCGGCGGTACCGCAGGAGTCCATCACCTGACCGGTCGAGGTGAGTCCCGACCCCACTGCGGCGACGAGGTGATCGTGGCCGGCTGCGGTGAGCGCCGCGCCTGCGATCGACTCCAGTCCCAGGATCCCGTCGCTGATCGTGCCCCAGTGGGCGCCGGCCTGCCGCAGCGGCGCGAACACGTCGGGCGAGAGGCCCGCCCACGAGATCGCCTCCGGCCACCACGCCCGGTCGGCGATCGCGAGCGCCGCGGTGCGGGAGGCGAGCGACGGCTCGGCCGCGGTCGCACCGCCGAGATCGCGCACGATCCACTCCGACACTGACAGGACGTGTCGTGCCCGCCGCATCGCCGCCGCGTCGTGTCCGGTCAGCCAGCGCAGCACCGCCAGCGATGGGATCGCATCGTGCGAGAGCCCGGTGCGCCGCTCGGCGTGCAACTCGTCGAACAGCGCCCGGTGGTGCTCGGCGGCGCGCGTGTCGTGCCAGGCGATCGCGGGCGCGACCTCCTCGCCGTGCTCGTCGATCACGATCACCGTCTCGGCGAACGACGCGACGCCGAGCGCGATCACCTCGCCCGGCGGGCTCTCCGCGAGCGCGGCGGTGACCGCCTCCCGCACGCCGGCGGACAGCGCGGCGCCGGAGGTCTCGCCCCCGGTGTCGCGCGTGCGCCAGCGCGTCGGGACGGACGCCCGCGCGAGCTCACGACCGGCGAGGTCGACGATCCCGGCCTTTGTCCGGGACGTGCCGACGTCGACGCCGATGAGCAGGGACGGCCGGTTCATCGCGCGGCAGCGGCCTCGGTCCACGGGCGAGCGTGTCCTGCCATCGCCTCCAGCGAGCGCTCCAGCCGCGAGCGCGCGGTGCCCGACAGGAACGTGCGCCGCTCCTCGCCGTCGAGCGCGACCGCCTCCTTCCAGTACACGCGCCCGGCGATGAAGCCCGAGGCCCCGCCCTCGTCGCACGCGTTGGCGATCGCCGCCAGGAACGGCTCGAAGTCCATGCCCGCCGACAACATCGCCCACGGCACGGTGACGGCCTCGCCGACCGCGCGGCAGCCGGCCGCGTCGCTCGGGTACTCGAGCTTGAGCAGGTCCGGCCCGACCTCGGACAGGATCCGCGCGGACTCGGTGATCAGCTCCGCACGGCGCCGCGGGCTCAAGGCGTCCTCGCCGGGCAGCGAGTAGAGCAGCGTCTCGATCACCGAGGGCACGCCGGCGGCCGCGCAGTCCTCCACGACAGTGCGCACGACGTGCACGACCTCGGCGACGAGGTCCGGATCGCCGGACTTGTGGGGACGGTCGGGGCGCATCTGCACGAGCAGCTTGACCGCGTCGCCGCCCAGCGCCTGGACCTCCGCGGCGGTCTTGCCGCCGTCAAGGCCGGCGCGGGGCTCGCCCTCCCAGCTCATCCGGTCCGGCGGCTCCGCGGCGATCAGCATCCCGCAGTCGGCGGCGAGGACACCGGCCTCATGAACGGCGGGCACGCCGAAATCGGGGTCGAGCAGGATGCCGCTCGCGACAGGGCTGAGCGCCTCGGTGACGTCGACCTTGAAGGCGCGGATCGTTTCCGGGTCGGTAGGGCGCTCGACGGCGGTCAGCATGCGGCGCAGGGTGTTGCGCTGGTCCATGGCGACGATCGCGAAGGTCCCATCGGGGCCCGCGATCGCATCCAGGCCGGTCGCCTGATCGGTTCGGGTGTCAGACATCGGTGGTCATGCTCCTGTGGTGGTGGGCTCAGGGTGGTCGGCAGGGGACAGCTCGCCGGAGCCGCGTTCGATGAACGTGGTGGGCAGGACGAGCCGGTTCGGGGGTCCGTCGTCGCCGCGGATCCGGCCGAGCAGCAATTCGAATGCGCGGGTGCCCATCTCCACGGGGTCCTGGAGGGCCACCGTGATCGCGGGGTCCAGCGCGTCGGCCATGGGGAAGTCGTCGAAGCTGACCACGGCGACATCGGTGCGGCCGATCCGATGCATCTCCCGCACCACCGCCTGCGACGCGGTCGCGTTGGCGGTGATCAGCGCGGTCACCGGGTCGGGAGGCGCCAGCACCGCGTCGAGCAGATCGGTCTCGGTCTCGTGGCCGCGGTGATGCAGGTCGACGACGTCATGCGCCGAGAACTCCAGGCCGTGGTCCTCGAGCGCGGCGCGGAAGCCGACGAGCCGCTCACTCACCGGGTAGCGGGTGACCTCGGTTCCCGCAAACCCGATCCGGCGGTGGCGGTGCGCGATCAGATGCTCGGTCGCCATCCGCGCGTTGGCGGCGTTGTCGATCATCACCGTGTCGGCCTCGATGCCGGGGGAGGGACGGTCGATGAACACCACCGGCACGCCGTCCGGCCCGATCGGCAGCCGCTCGGTGCGGTAGCCGAGGTGGCAGGGCACGATCAGCAAGCCCGCGACCGAGCGGTTGAGCAGGCCGGTGACGACCGCCCGCTCCTGCTCGGCGTTCTCCCCGGCACTCGCGATCAGCAGGAACAGCCCGGCGGTCCGCGCGGCCTCCTCGACGGAGTCGATCACCGAGGAGAAGAACGGGTCGCCGATCGTCTCCACCACGAGACCGACCGCCTCGTCTGAGCCGGTGCGCAGCGAGCGGGCGAGTGGGTTGATGCGGTAGTCGAGCTGCTCGATCGCCTGCTGGACGCGCAGCGAGGTCTCCTCGGCGACGTACGGGTCGCCGTTGATCACGCGCGAGACGGTCGTGACCGACACGGCGGCGGCGCGGGCCACGTCGCGCATCGTCGTCTTCTCAGGCATTGACGCCCCCGCGGTCGAGCTCGCGGACCCGTGCCGGATCGACTCCGCCGGCGAGTTCCCGCTCGCAGGAGGCCGAGGCGGTCGCCAGCGCAAACCCGGCGGCCGACTGCCACTCGCGCCCGTCCTCCAGGGCGTGGACGAGCCCGCCGACCAGTGAGTCGCCGGCACCGATCGGATTGACGACATGGACGTGCGCGGCCGGCAGGAACACCGTCCCGCCGTCAGCGCCCGCGGCGGCCGCGCCACGGCTGCCGGTGCTCACGATCGCGAGACGGGCACCCCGGGCGAGCAGGTCCTCGGCGGCGCGCTCGGCGCGCTCGGGCACGTCCGATCCGGCCGGCTCGACGCCCTCCACCAGCCGCCCGGAGATGAGTGACTCCGCCTCGGCGAGGTTCGGGGAGACGACGTCGGGTCCCGCGGCGAGCGTCGCTCGCAGCACCTCGCCTGAGGCGTCGACGACGGCGCGCGCTCCGGCGCGGTGGGCGGCGGCGACCACCCGGGCATAGCCGTCGGTCGGGGAGCCCGGCGGCAGGCTCCCCGCGCACACGACCGTCTGGTGGCCGGCGGCCCTGCGCTCGATCAGCTCGAGCAATGCCGCCCAGTCAGATTCGCCGACCTCGGGCCCTGGCTCGTTGAGCACAGTCACCCGTCCCTCGGATTCGATCAGGATCGCGGCGCCGCGCAGCGCCCCGGCGACCTCGACGCCCGAGAGCTCAACGCCCTCGGCGGCGGCCAGCGAGTCCAGCGTGGCGCGGCTCTCCCGTGGAAGGAAGCCCAGGACCGGGGCGCGGTCGCCGAACGCCCGGCCGACGCGGGCAACGTTGATGCCCTTGCCGCCGAGCGTGACCGCGGCACGGCCGGTGCGGATCACATCGCCGGGGACGAGCTCCCCGAGCGGGATCGTGCGATCGACGGTGAAGTTGGGGTTGACGATCAGCATGGACGCGGGGAAGGTTGTTCGACCTCAGGTCGAGAAAGGTTCCCCGCGATCTCGTCGAGCGCGGTGAGCGCGGCGTCGAGCACCACCTCGGGGCGAGCGCCGCCGTCCAGGCGGATCGCGTCAGGGATCGGGGTGCCTCGGTCGCCGGCGACGGGAGCCGCCATCTTCTCGCGGTCGCGGACGGCGCCACGCGCCCGCATGCGCTCGCGGCGAGCCGGCTCGTCGAGCTCCAGGCAGATGAGCGTCGCGTCCGGGCAGTCGAGTCGTTCTCGGAGCGCGTCCCAGCAGGCGGGGTCGGTCCGCTCGCGCGTGAACGGCCCGGAGAGCACCACGCCGAGGCCCACGCCGATCTGCGCGGCGGCGGTCTCGAGCAGTGCGCCGTAGCGGGCGTCGCGCAGCTGAGCGCCGATCTCGCCGTCGAGCGCGGTCTCGTCGGCTGCGGCGAGCGCGAGGGCGGCACGGGTCATGGTTCCGGTCACGATGTCCAGATCGATGAAGGCGTGATGAAGGACACGGGCCAGCGCGGCCCCGAGCGTGGTCTTGCCCGAAGCCGGTGGCCCTGCGACGACCACCGCGCCGGCCCGATCTGTCTCTGAATGCATCGGGCCGGTGCGGTCGTCGGATGGGTCTTCTAGCCCGAGAACGAGGACATGTAGAAGTACTTCGACACGTTCGGACTGGAGGCCGTCGCGCTCGTTGCAACAACGTTCGGGACGAGCGTCTTCTTCGGGATCTGAGAGGCCTTGCCCGTGAGCTTGTCGTAGGCGTACTTGACCGCGTCCATCCCCTCGACGGCGGGCTGCTGAATGACCAGGACGTTGACCACGCCCTCCTTGAGCAGCTTGGTCTCCGCGGGCTCGGCGTCATAACCGGCCACGAACACCTTGCCCTTCTTGCCGGCCGCATCGACCGCCTGGCCGGCACCCTGGGCGCCGTACAGGTTGGTGCCGAACACGCCGACGAGGCCGGGGTGGGCGAGGATCAGGTTGCGCACCTGGCTCTCGGCGGTGGTCGCCGAGTCCTGGTTGTACTCGGTGGCGACGACCTTCATGTTCGGGAACTTCTTGATCCCGGCCAGGAAGCCGGCCTGACGCGCGTCGGTGGTCGAGACGCCTGGGTTGACGTTGTCGACCGCGACCTCGCCCTTGTCGTGGGCGAGCTTGGCGATCGTCTGGGCCGCCACCTCGCCGCCCTGGAAGTTGTTCGAGGTGATCTGCGAGGTGAGCAGGCTCGTGTCGTTGATCGTGGTGTCGACCGCGATCACGGGGATGCTGGCCTGAGTGAACTTCTGGATCGGGGCCTTGAGCGCGTTGACGTCGGTCGGCGCGATCAGCAGCGCGCTCGGCTTCTTGGCGAGCAGCGAGTTGACGACCGGCAGCTGGGTGGTGGGGCTGAAGGTCGTGCCGCCCTGCCAGGTCAGCGTGACGCCGAGCTTCGCGGCCTCCTTGGCCGCCCCGGCGTGCATCGTGATGTAGAACGGGTCCGTCGTCAGACCGGGCACGAGCGCGATCGTGTAGTGCTTGCCCGAGCTCGACGAACCCGACGAGCCGGAGGTCGTCGCCGAGGATCCGCTGTTTCCGGATGAGCCGCTCCCGGACTTCTTGCTCGAGCCGCAGGCGGCCACTCCGAGCGCGGCGACGCCGGCGATGGCGACGGGCAGTCCCCGTCGCCTCGCGGCGGTGATCAGGTTGCGTGACATAGTGCTCCTCTCTCCTTTGGTGCGTACTTCGAGTGGGGGTTCTTGGGTCCCGTACATCAGTCCGTGCCGGCTCTCGTCCGCACGCGGTCGACGGCGACGGCGATGATCACGACGGCGCCGATCGCCACCTGCTGCCAGAACGTCTGCAGGTTGATCAGCACGAGGCCGGTGGTGAGGATCGACAGGATCGCGGTGCCGATCACCGTTCCGAAGATCGTCCCGCGGCCGCCGAAGATGCTCGCGCCGCCGATCACGACGGCGGCGATCGCGTAGAGCTCGTCGTTCTGGCCCGCCAGCGGCGAGGCGGCCGAGAAGTTCGCCGTCACCATCAGGCCGGCGATCGCTCCCATCAGGCCGGCGATCGCGTACACGTACACGAGGTGACGATCGACGCGAACCCCGGCCCGGCGGGTTGCTATCTCGTTTGAGCCGATCGCGTACGTGCGCATGCCGAAGCGGGTGCGCGCGAGGATCAGGCCGAAGACGATCGCGATCACGAGGCTGATCAGCACCGGGAGCGGCAGCCACCCGTTCAGCACCGAGTCGGTGCCGAGGTCGGTGACGAAGCTCGGCAGCGTCGTGATCTCCGTGGCGTTGTTGAGCAGGTCGGTCGCGCCCCCGAGTGCGGTCAGCGTGCCGAGGGTGACGATGAACGGCGGCAGCTTGATCCGGGTGATCAGCAGGCCGTTCAGGACCCCGATCGCAATTCCGCTGGCGAGCATCACCGCCACCCCGAGGATCGCGACCTCGGCGGAGCCGTCGTGCGCGCCCAGCATGTGCTGCATGAGCTGCGAACCGAGCATTCCCGAGAACCCGAGCGTCGCTCCGACCGACAGATCGATGCCCGCGGTGATGATCACGAACGTCTCGCCGATCGCGAGGATCAGGTACTCGACCGCGTAGTTCGAGGTCGACAGCCAGGCGGCCTTGGAATAGAGCGAGGGCGCGAGGATGCCGAAGATGACGATCAGCAGGATCAGCACGCCGAGGGTCCAGAACGGCCCGACGATCTCCATGAAGCGCTGGAAGACGGGGACGCTCTCGTCCGGCTGCCGGGTCGCGGGGGGTTCGGCCTCGGCGACCGTCGAGGTCTCGGCGCCCGCGGTGGGTTCGGTACCTGAGGTCATTTGGCCATCCCCTTCGCGATCAGCGACGACCCGGTGATCCAGCCGACGACCTCGTCGATCTCGACCTCGGCCGGCTTCAGGTCGGCGACGATCTGGCCGTGGAAGAGGACGACGACGCGGGTGCAGATGCTGTAGACCTGCGGGAGGTTGTGGCTGATCAGCAGCACCGGTGTGCCGCTCTCGGCCACCGTCCCGATGAGTTGGCCGACCTTCTCCTGCTGCTCGACGCCGAGTGCGGCAGTCGGCTCGTCCATCAGCACCACGCGTGAGCCCCAGGCAACCGCTCGCCCGACGGCGACCGCTTGGCGCTGGCCGCCGGAGAGGCGACCGACGCGGCTGGCGGCTGACGGGATGCGGATCTTGGTCTGCTCGAGATCCTCCGCGCTCTTGCGGCTCATCTTCTTGCGATCGAGCCAGCCGAGCTTGCCGAGCGGGCCGGGGACGGTCTCCTCACGCCCGAGGAACATGTTCTGCCAGATGCTCAGGTCGGGGGCGAGCGCGAGGTCCTGGTAGACGGTCTCGATCCCGGCGCGGCGGGCGTCGATCGGGCTCTTGAGCGTGACCGGCTTGCCGTCGATCAGGATCTCCCCCGAGGTCGGCTGCAGCGCCCCGGAGATGATGTTGACGAGCGTCGACTTGCCGGCCCCGTTGTCGCCGACGAGGCCGACGATCTCGCCGGTGCGCAGCGAGAGGTCGACGCCGCGCAGCGCGTGCAGGCTGCCGTAACGCTTGGTCAGGTTGCGTATCTCAACGCGCGCCGGCTCAGCCGCGCCCGTCGCGGGGGACGGGTGGGACGCGCCTCCGGCCTGGGTGGCGCCGGCAGGTTGGGTGGCGCCGGCGGGCTGGGTGGCGCCGGCAGGTTGGGTGGCGCCGGCGGTCTGGGTGGCGCCGGCAGCCGCTGATGCGTCGGATGCGGGCGGTCCGCCGGGGGAGCCCGTGTCGTCGGACCCGTCCGGGGGGCCGGCGGTGTCTCTCTCCATCTGCCTCTCCTCCTCCTGCCGCTTCTGTGTCTGGAATCGTTATCTGAGAACGTTTCCAGAAACCAACGTACCAGATCGAGTCCGGCGGTTGCAAGCCTCGGTCGGGCGGCGTGCGCTTCGGCGGCGAGCGCCGTCATACTGGCCCGATGCTCGACATCCGCCTGATTCGCTCGGACCCCGACGGCGTGCGCGCTGCACTCCAGCGCCGCGGCCCCGCCGCGGCCGAGCAGGTCGATCGCCTGCTCGAGCTCGATGAGCGGTGGCGCGCGTTGACCACCGAGCTTGAGACGCTGCGCGCCGAGCAGAACCAGGCCAGCAAGTCGTTGCACGGGGCGCCCACGCCCGAGCAGCGCGAGCAGCTCGCCGAGCTCGCCCGCCGCGGACGGGCGACGAGCGATGCCGAGTCCGCGGTGAAGGCCGAGCGCGACCAGGCGCTGCTCGGACTGCCCAATCTGCCCACTGCCGACGCGCCGGCGCAGGACACCGTGCTGCGCGAGGTCGGCGAGGCGACGAAGACCGGCCGTGACCACCTCGAGCTGGCCGGCTGGAGGATCGACATGGAGCGCGGCGCGCGGCTGTCGGGGTCGCGCTTTGCCTACCTGATGGGCGACCTCGCGCTACTGGAGCTCGCGCTCGTGCGCTACGCGATGACCAAGGTCGTGGGCGAGGGGCTGACTCCGGTGATCCCGCCGGTGCTCGTCCGCGAGGAGGCGCTGTACGGGACCGGCATGCTGCCCGACACCGAGCAGCAGATCTACTCGGTCCCGGACGACGACCTCTATCTGGTCGGCACTTCGGAGGTGGCGCTCGCCTCGCTGCACCGCGACGAGATCATCCCGGCCGAGCAGCTGCCGCTGCGCTACGCGGGCTTCTCCAGCTGCTTCCGCCGCGAGGCCGGCGCCGCCGGGAAGGACACGCGCGGGATCTTCCGCGTGCACCAGTTCGACAAGGTCGAGATGTTCAGCTTCGTCGAGCCCGGCCTGGCCGAGGAGGAACATCAGCGGATCCTCGCGATTGAGGAGTCGATCATGGGCGACCTGGAGATCCCCTACCGGGTGGTCGCGATCGCGGTCGACGACCTCGGCGCTTCCGCGGCGATGAAGTACGACCTCGAGGCGTGGCTGCCCGGCCAGGAGCGCTACCGCGAGCTGACCTCATGCTCCAACACCACCGACTTCCAGGCGCGTCGCCTCGACATCCGCTTCAGACCACAGGACGGCCGACCGGCGCACCTGGCGACGCTCAACGGCACCGCGGTTGCGGTCGGACGCACGATCGTCGCCGTGCTCGAGAACGGCCAGCAGGACGACGGGTCGGTCCGGTTGCCGGCGGCGCTCGTGGCCGCGGGGGCGCCGGAAGTGCTGCCGCCCGCCGCCGCCGAGTCGCGCTGAGCTAGCGGCGGCGGCGGAGCGCGGTGACGGAGCCCAGACGGGGCTCGTCGACGCGCTCGCCGGGGATCGCGCGCAGCGAAGGCCCGCGGCCGGTGTCGAGCACGATCAATGCCGCCCGCGGCGGGCCGCAGGTGGCGATCCGGGCGCGCATGCGCACACCGAACGTGTTCCAGGGACGGATGAAGGCCCGGCCGTCAGGCCCATCGCCGCTGGCGGCCTCTGCGATTGCCGCTGCCAGTCCGCCGCGCGGTTCGCCTTCGGCGTCCGCGGGGACGAGCAGCTCGGATACCGGGCGGTCGACGGCGTCCTCCTCCGCGAGCCCGAGCAGCGTCTGGGCCTCGCGCGACATCGCCTGGACGAGCAGTCGCGAATCGACGACGAGGAACGCGTCTCGCGGATCGGGGACCGCGTCCTCGCGGGTCTCCAGCAGCAGACCGAGCCCGCAGCGGGTGCACACGCGTGCCGTCGGCGGGGGCGCAGCACCACCGGGCGACGGTGCAGCGCAATGGCCGCAAAACCAGCGGAAGGTCTCGGGAGTGTCCCGCCCCCCGGAGACGAGTGTGAGAGCGCTTCGTTGATTCATGAGTCCTTTGTCATCCTGACGTACTCATCCCTTTTGAACACTCGGTGTTCAGCGCACGATCTTACGGGAGCATCGACGGCGGCGCAACAGTCATTAACCGGTTCATCACCGCACGGACATTCGTTTGGCCGGCCCCTTCGGATCAGTCGATCGAACCAGAAACTTTGGACCGGATTCAGGAGTTTAGGACGACCCAGGACGGGGTCGATGGTGTACGGAGAGGGGGGGATTCGAACCCCCGGACGAGGTATAACCCCGTCACGCGATTTCCAGTCGCGCCCGTTCAGCCGCTCCGGCACCTCTCCGGGCCGACCGAGGGTAGCGTGGACTCGGCCGCCCCGCCCCGCCGTCCCTCAGATCTGCCAGCGGCCGTCGCGCAGCAGCGGCACCCGTGTGCCGTCGCGCTCGACGCCGGTAACCGCCAGGTCATTGGAGCCGATCATGAAGTCGATGTGGATCTGGGAGGTGTTGACCCGCGGCCGGTCTCCGTCATCGTCGATGCCGGATTGGTAGCCGGCGCCGAGCGCGATGTGGCTGGCCGCGTTCTCGTCGAGCAGCGTGTCGTAGAAGACCGTCCCAAGCGGCCCGATCCGCCCCTCGCGATCGACGAGCGCGAGCTCGCCGAGGCGGGCGGCGCCCTCGTCGCGGGCGACCAGTCCGTGGATGACCTCGGCGCCCTCGTCGGCGTCGATCGCCACCGCCCGCCCGCCCTCGAAGACGACCCGCAGCCCGGAGACCGTCGTGCCGGAGGTGAACAGCGGCTTGGTCGCGGCGACGGTGCCGTCGACGCGCTCGGGGTCGGGGGTCGTGAACACTTCCTCGCTGGGCAGGTTGGCGTGGTGCACGATCCCGTCGACCGTTGTCATGTTGGCCGCGATCCAGTGGCTGGAGGGCAGCAGCCCGACGCGCAGGTCGGTGCCGGGGCCCTCCAGGTGGATCGCGTCGAGGCGGCGGCCGGTGAGCGCGTCGGCGACGCGGGTGAGCTGATCGAACCGATGCTTCCAGGCAGCGCTCGGGTCCGGCTCGTCGAGTCGGCAGACGTGGGCGATCTCCGCCCACAGCCGCTCGAGCGCGGCGGCTGGCTCCAGCCGCGGGTGCACGAGCATCGCCCACTCGCGCGTGGGCCCGGGCACGATTGTCCAGTTCGTGGTCCGGGCGTTGACGACCGTCATCGACTCGGGGACGCGCGGCAGCATGTCGAGCCCGATCAGCTTCGGGTCGACGTCGTCAAGCGCGTGCGGGGCCGCCGGCCCGGACAGGGAGATCCGGGAGGCATGGACGTCGCCGAGGGCGAGGGTCCGTTCCCCGATCCACGGCGGCACGTACCCGAGCGACTCGGGATCGGCATGCAGCAGGCGGGCGCGCTTCAGGTGCACGTCGAACACGCTGAGGTCGACGAACTTCGCCCCGGCGCGATAGGCGGCCTCCGCGATCGCGCGGGTGAGGTCCTCCTTCCCCGGCTCGGAGGCGATCGAGACGATCTGGCCGGGCTGGACATTGGCGCCGAGCCCGACGGCGAGCTCGGCGAGGGCGTGGGTCTGCGCTTCGTGGTCGGTCGTCATCGGGAGCGGTCTCGGCCTTTCGTGAGTTCGATCGTCTCTCTGCATGCCCACACTCGCCGATCGACAATCGCGGCGGTACGCTGCCGCAGCGGCAACTCGCGGCTGCGACCGTGACCACGCGAAAATCGGGAGAGAGAGATGCGCGAAGGGTTGATGATGGACGACTTCCCACTCACGGTGAGCTACGTCGCCGAACGCGCCGAGAGGTTCTATCCCAACCGCAAGGTCGTCTTCCGCCGGCCGGACGGGACGATCGGCCGCACGACGTTCGGGTCATGCGCTCGCCGCGCCCGGTCACTTGCCACCGCACTCGCCGATCTCGGGATCACGGCCGGCGACCCAGTGGCGACGATCATGTGGAACCAGCCCGAGCACCTGGAGGCGTACTTCGCGCTGCCGTCGATGGGCGCGGTCCTGCACACGCTCAACCCGCGCCTGCATCCCGACGAGCTGAGCTTCATCGTGGGCGACGCCGAGGACCGCGCGCTCATCGTCGACGAGTCGTTGCTGGATGTGTACCGGGCGATCGCCGATGCGCACTCGTTTGAGAGCGTGATCGTCGTGCGCCGCTCGGATGAGCCGCTGCCTGAGGGACTGCTCGACTACGAGGCGCTGATCGCCGACGCGGAGTCGATGGACTGGCCGCAGGCGCATGAGCGCGCAGCGGCGGCGATCTGTTACACGTCCGGCACGACGGGCCGGCCGAAGGGCGTCGTCTACTCGAACCGCTCGCTCGTCTTGCATTCACTCGTCGTCGCGCTCCCCGACGCCAAAGGACTGTCGTCGCGCGACGTGGTGCTGCCGGTCGTGCCGATGTTCCATGCCAACGCATGGGGGCTGGTCTACACCGCCGCGCTGATCGGCTCAGCGCTGGTGCTTCCCGGTCCGCGGCTGGACGGCGAATCGCTCCTCGAACTGCTCGCCGGCGAGCACGTGACGGTCACCGCCGGGGTCCCGACGGTGTGGATGGCGATCCTCGACGCGCTGAACAAGGAGCCTGACCGCTGGGACCTCTCGGAGCTCGGCGCCCTGCTCGTCGGCGGCTCCGCCGCTCCGCCGAGCTTGATCGAGGGGTTCGACCGCCACGGCCTCACCGTCGTCCACGCCTGGGGGCTGACCGAGACATCCCCGGTCGGGAGCGTCTCGCGGCTGCCGCGAGAGCTCGACGACGCGCCCGCCTCCGAGCGCTATGCCGATCGCGCCCGGCAGGGTGTGTCGCTGCCGCTCGTCGAGATCCGCGGGCGGGGGGACGACGGCGAGCTCATCCCGTGGGATGACTCGGCCATGGGCGAGCTGGAGGTGCGAGGCCCGTGGGTGGCGCGTGGCTACCTGGGCGGCGCGGGCGCGGACCGCTTCACCGACGACGGCTGGTTCATGACTGGCGACATCGTCACGATCGACGAACGAGGCTCGATCCGGATCTGCGACCGCTCCAAGGACCTCGTTAAATCCGGCGGTGAATGGATCTCCTCCGTCGACCTGGAGAACCGGTTGATGGCCCATCCCGACGTCGCCGAGGCGGCGGTGATCGCGATCCCCGACGAGCGCTGGGGCGAGCGGCCGCTCGCCGCGATCGTGCTCCGCCAGGGCGCGACCGAGGACGCCCCCGCGCTCCGCGAGCACCTCGCCAACGACTACGCGAAGTGGCAACTGCCCGACCGCTTCGAGTTCATTGACGAGATCCCGCGCACCGCGACCGGCAAGTTCAAGAAGACCACGCTGCGGGACATGTTCACCGCTTGACGCCGGCGCTCAGCTCGCGGTGAGCTCCTGCACCATCGGCAGCACCGGCGTGGAAGGCGTCGTTGTCGTCTTCACCGTGCGCACGCCGGTCCCGGCCAGCAACCGGATGCGGACGGCGCTCGCCCGCATGGTGTGGATGCGGATCACGTCGACCGGGCGTTCGCTGCGCGAGGCGACGGTCGCGACCGTGCGCCACCGGCCACCGGCGTCCACCTCAATCGCGTAGCGACGCGCCCGCAACGTCTTGACGGGCCCGGGCTTGGGATGGACATTCTGGGTGACGACCGCCGGCCACATCTGGCCCCAGCGCACCGTGACCTCTGAGATCGCACGAGTCGCTGCGGCGGTTGGCGCGCTCAGCGTGGCCGGCACCGCGGCGGGCTGCCAGTCGGTCGCGGAGCTGCCGTCGACCGCCGCCAGCGGGGGCGCGCCGGGGGCGGAGCTCGAGGCGGCCGCCGAGCGGCAGCGCAGCGCGTCGGTACCGGCCGGCCGCTGAGCCGGCAGCGTCGCGATCGTCAGCGGCCTGCCCGGGTGCGCGGTCTGGCGCCCGGTCGGCGTGGTCACCGGCAGCGGGGCGCCGTGCTGGAGGGTCACCGTCGCGTGGTCGCGATGGATCGCGAGCGTGAACATGCGCCCGTGCCAGTGCAGGTCGCGCAGCGTGACCGAGGTGATCGGTCCCGACAGGCCGGGAGCGAGGTGGAGAGCCGAGCCGTCCCAGCGCATCCCCGAGTAGCCGTAGAGGAACTCCTGCAGGAAGCCGCCGATCCCGGTCATGAACGTGAACGCGCCGCCGGTGCGGGTCTCCGAGAACTGATGGAAGACATCGCGGATATACGGCTGGTAGCTGCGCTCGGTGTAGACGAACGCCTGGCAGCTGCGCGGCGCGAGCTGGGCGGACTCGATCACGCTCAGTGCGTCGTCCATCGAGGGGCCGCCCGGATCGGTCCGCGGCAC
Source organism: Solirubrobacteraceae bacterium (assembly GCA_036501965.1). Lineage (GTDB taxonomy): Bacteria > Actinomycetota > Thermoleophilia > Solirubrobacterales > Solirubrobacteraceae > Palsa-465. The sequence continues at coordinate 111,789 of DASXZK010000016.1, read as the reverse complement.
GTAGTAGGCGAGGTCGCCCCGCTCGACCGCGACCGAGGAGCGGAAGCCCCACGGATAGGCCAGAAGCGTGACATCGGCCTGCTTGACGAGCTGGCCCCGGTAGCCGGCGAACTCGGGGTTGACCCCGTCGGTGACCGGCACCATGCGCTCCAGCCCGGCGGCGATCCGCGCCCATGTGGGCGGCGGCGTGTGGCCGGTGCGATGGGCGGCGGCGATCGCGTCGCGCAGTGCCCTGGCCGCGGCGACCTGCGTGTACGCCTCGTCGGAGACGTCGGGGTTCTCCTCGTCGGGACCGGTCACGTGGCGGATCACGTACCCGCCGATGACCCGCGTCGCGCGGGAGGCCCAGAACTCCGCTGCGCCCGAGATGACCGGCCACCCGCTGTGGCGCAGCCAGCCGCGGTTGCCTGTCGCCAGGTAGTACTGCCACTGGGCGAGCGCGATGTCGGCGGTGATGTGCTGCTCGTAGAGGCCCTCGCTGTTGGCCGACGCAGGCGGCGGGATCTGCTCGGTGCCGTTCAGCGCGCTCTCCCAGGGGAAGCGGGCTCCCTTGCCGCCGGTCGCGCGGGCGTGGGCGCGCGCCTCGGTCAGGCGGTTGAAGCGGTAGGCCTCCATCGCGCCGGCGAGCGCCGGGTGCTGGGCGAGCAGCGAGGGGAACATCCAGGTCTCCGCGTCCCAGAAGATGTGGCCGTCGTAGCCGTTGGAGGAGAGGCCCGCGGGAGAGACCGACCAGTTCTGGTCAGAGCGCGTGCTCGACCACAGGTAGAACTCCGATGCGTTGACGTCGGTGGCGAGCGTGCGATCGCCGGTGACGTCGATGCGCCCGCGCCACAGCGCGGCCCAGGCCGCGCGGTTGTCGGCGACGAGGGTCTTCCAGCCGGTGAGCGCGGCGTCTGAGGCGATGGCGGAAGCGGTGGTGACCGTCGCCGGGGGTAGGTGGGACGGGATCGACCCGAGCACTCCGACGTACTTCGTGAGCGTATATGTGTGTCCGCTCTGGACCGGGAAGCTGACCCGCTGGCCGATGCTCTGCGCGGCGTGGACGTCGGCCTCCGTACTCGGCGCGGTGATCGACGGGCCCGGCACGAGCACGCTGGAGAGCGCGGCCTGGATCCCGGTTCCGACCGCCTCGACGGTGAGGTTGTCCTGACGTCCGGGCAGGTCCCAGCCGCGGCTCACCCCACCAGTGAGCACGGGGACCCCCTTCGCGACGTCGGTGTCGGCGGTGCCGTCGATCGCGTCGGTGACCGCCGCCGTCCCCGACCAGTGCGGGGTGAACGACAGCCGCACGAGCCCCACGTTCTCCTGGGCGCGGTCGGTGAGCAGCTGGTAACTGAGGTCGGTGACGCGACCGCCGGGCGCCGTCCAGCGTGCCCGGGTGGTGATCGTGCCGGTCTGCAGGTCGAGCGACTGGCGGTAGCCGGCCACCGTGTGGCCTCGGCCGGTGAATGAGTGGCCGGCGACCGACAGCGACAATGTCGACCAGGTGGGAAGGTTCGCGCGCTGCTGAACCCGCTCGGGAGCGGTGGCGTGGCTGGGGTGCGCGTAGAACCCGGCGAGCTCGGAGTCGGCGGGAACCGTGCCGCCCGCGTAGCCCTGGCCCGCGGCCGGGACGCGCACCCCGAGGAGTCCGTTGCCGGTGAACGTTGGGGCGTAGTGCGCCGCGGCCGCCGGGCTGCGCGCGGTGAGCTCGAATGCGCCGCCGTTGCCGGGCATCCCGGATGCCGCGAGCGCGGCGGGCGCGGTGGCGGCCGTCAGCGCGGCGAGGGTCCCGGCAGCGAGTAAAGCGCGCATAGCCCTCGTCTAGGCGTCCTCGGAGTCCGCCCCGGAGGCGCTCGGGCCGCTGGTGGCGGTGAGCGCGCCCTGCTGCTCGGCGATCGCTCGCGCGGGATCATCCTGCGGTGATGTGTGGCGCTCCTCGTGGTCGCCGACCTCGGGCGTGAACTCCGTCACCATCTCCGAGAATCGGACCTCGGGGTCGGAAATCCCCTCCTCGGCGAGCAGCGCGACGAGGCCCGAGTCCGGATACTCCGGCACCGAGGAGAGCGCGATGATCGAGGCGGTCACAAGGCAAAGCGTGACGAGCAGCGCGACGAAGGCGAGCGCCGTGAGAACCCACTCGGAGCTGAGCGCGGTGGCGATGACGAGCCCCACACAAAGCGCGACCGAGACCAGTCCGAGAGAGATCGCCTTGAGCGTGGTCATCCGCTCCAGCGGATTGCGGCGGGGGCGCTCGCCATGACTTGGATGCGGCCTGTCTGCTGGGACGCGGACGGTGTCGGCGCCGATCGTGTTGCGTAGCGCCACCGTGAGACGATGGTTCGCGTCCGCGGACAAGGTGGGAAGGTCGACCTCGACGGTCCGCTCCTCCTCGTGATCTGCCATCCAGCGCCTTTCCCTCGTTGGACCCACCATCCACCGGGCGGGGTTCGACACAGGCTCTCATACCCGCAATGGCCCATGTTCCGTCGCGATGCGGGATCTCCTACAGCGCTGCGAGCCGTCGCGCCGCTTCGGCGATCACCTCGGGGCGCTTGCAGAACGCAAAGCGCACGAGCGTCGGCGCGATCGCCTTGTCGTCGTAGAACGTTCCCGTCGGGATCGCCACCACTCCCGCGCGCTCGGGCAGCTCACGACAGAACGTGATCGCGTCGGTGCCGACGTCGGCGTTCACGAAGTACGTCCCCTGCGGAACGAACGGTTCCAATCCCGCTGCGCGCAGGCCCTCACACAGCTGGTCGCGCGCGTGTCGCAGCGCGGTCGCGAGCCGGTCGAGGACCTCGCGGGGGAGCCCAAGCGCCGCCGCCGCCCCATGCTGGAGCGGCGTCCCCCCGCTGAAGGTGAGGAACTGCTTGGCCATCCGCGTGGCCGCGACCAGTTCGGTGGGTCCCGACGCCCAGCCGATCTTCCAACCGGTGAATGAGAACGACTTGCCGACGCTCGAGATGGTCAGCGTGCGCTCGGCCATCCCCGGCAGGGTCGCCGGCGGCACATGCTCGCCGTCGAACACAAGGTGCTCGTAGACCTCGTCGGAGACGCACACGAGGTCATGCTCGATGCATGCACGGGCGACGAGCGCGAGCTCGTCGCGGTCGAGCACCCGGCCGGTCGGGTTGTGCGGGGAGTTGAGCAGCAGCAGCCGCGCACGGCCTGCGCCCCCGGCGATCGCCGCGTGCAGGGCCTCCTCGGTGATGCGAAAGTCAGGCGGGCGCAGCGGGACGGTGCGCCGCGCGGCACCAGCGAACGTGATCGTCGCCGCGTACGAGTCGTAGAGCGGCTCGAGCACGACGACCTCGTCGCCCGGGTCGCACAGGCCGAGCACCGCGGCGGCGATCGCCTCGGTCGCGCCGAAGGTGACGATCAGATCCTCGGGGTCCAGGCCGTAGCACGACCGTTGGTGGGCGAAGATCGCCTCGCGCAGCGCCGGGACGCCGGGCAGCGGCGCGTATTGGTTGGCCTTGCCGGAGCGCAGCGCGGCGACCACCGCGTCAACCGCGTCAGCTGGGCCGTCGACGTCCGGGAACCCCTGCCCGAGGTTGACCGCGCCCGTGCGCTCGGCCAGCGCGGTCATCTCGGTGAACACGGTCGTGCCGAGTCCGTCGAGGCGGGCGGCGGTTCGCATCTGCGGCAGGCTAATCGGTGGCGCGCTCTGCGGGCGTGACGCCCCAGCTCTGCAGCAGCGTCTCGGGGGACCGTGGCTCCGCCGCGACCTCGGCCGGGGTGCGGGCGAACCGTGGCGCCGGGGCCGGACGGACGCGCGTCCCGCTGCCGGGGGCTCGGACGAACGCGCGGCGGGCCTGTGCATGCGGGTGCGCGTCGGCCTCGTGCAGCCCGAGCACCGGGGTGACGCAGGCGTCCTGACCCGCGAAGTGCTCGGCCCATTGCTCCCGGGTGCGTGTCCGGAACGTCTCGGCGAGCCGGGCACGGTGCTCAGGCCAGCGCTCGCGATCCCACTGGACCATCTCCTGCGGCGGGATCTCGAGCAACTCCAGCAGCCGCGCGTGGAACTGCGGCTCAAGCGCGCCGACCGCGATGTGGCGGTCATCGGAGGTCTCATAGACCTCGTAGAACGGGGCGCCGGAGTCGAGCAGGTTCGTTCCCGCCACCTCGCTCCACATCCCCGCCTGTCGCAGCCCCTGGATCATGGTGGTCAGCAGCGCCGCACCGTCGACCATCGCCACGTCGATCACCTGGCCCTCGCCGCCCGACCGGGCGTGGAGCACCCCGCTGACGACGCCGAGCGCGAGCAGCATCCCGCCGCCGCCGAAGTCGCCGAGCAGATTCATTGGGAACAGCGGCCGCTCGCCCTCGCGCGCGCTCGCTCCGAGCGCGCCGGTGAGCGAGATGTAGTTGATGTCGTGGCCGGCGCTGTCCGCCATCGGGCCGCTTTGTCCGTAACCCGTCATCCGCGCGTACACCAGCCGCGGGTTGCGGGCGAGGACCGTGTCGGGGCCCAGGCCGTTGCGCTCCATCACGCCGGGCCGGAACGGATCGATCAGCGCGTCGGCGCGCTCGGTGATCCGCAGCGCCTGTTCGACGGCCCCCGCGTCCTTGAGATCGAGCGCCAGCTCGGCGCGGCCGGCCGACAGCAGGTCGGCACCCTCCTCGGACAGCAGCGTCGGCACCCCGGGCCGCGTGATCCGCAGCACCTCGGCCCCCAGGTCCGCGAGCACCATCGCTCCGAACGGACCCGGTCCGATGCCGGCGAACTCGACGACCCTCACGCCTTGGAGCGGACCCACGCCCGCGGAGCGTAGTGATGCGGGGCCCCGGGCCGGTCTTTCACCGAAAACCCGCCCTGGGGAACAGAAAACGCGGACGAGGTGCGTTACCGTCGGGGCCATGACGACCGTCACCACCGTCATCGGGGAGTCGATCCTCGACACCATCGGCAACACCCCGCTCGTCCGCCTCTCGCGGATCGGCGCCGGGCTTCGCCCCCAGCTCGTCGCCAAGCTCGAGGTCTTCAATCCGGGCGGCTCGATCAAGGACCGCGTCGCGGTTGCGCTGATCGAGGCGGCGGAGCGTGACGGCAAGCTCCGGCCCGGCGGCACGATCGTCGAGCCGACCTCCGGCAACACCGGCACCGGCCTTGCGATCGCCGCGCGGCTGAAGGGCTACCGCGTGATGGCGGTCATGCCCGACAAGGTCGCCTCCGAGAAGGGCGACCTGCTGCGCGCGCTGGGCGCCGAGGTCGTTCTGTGCCCCACCGACGTTCCGCCCGACTCGCCGCGCGCCTACTACAACGTGGCCGACCGGCTGACCGCGGAGATCCCGGGCGCGTTCCAGCCCAACCAGTACCACAACAAGGCCAACCCCCAGGCGCACTATGAGACGACCGGGCCGGAGCTCTGGGAGCAGACCGGCGGCGGCATCACGCACCTCGTACTCGGCGTCGGCACCGGTGGCACCGCGACTGGGACGGTGCGCTATCTGCGTGAGCGCAAGCCGGACCTGGTGGTCGTCGGCGCGGACCCCGACGGCTCGATCTACTCCGGCGGCCAGGCCAACGTCCACCCCTACCTGGTGGAGGGCGTCGGCGAGGACTTCTGGCCGACGGCGTTCGACCCGGCGTCGGTCAACCGCTGGATCACCGTCTCCGACCGCGATGCTTTTTTGACTACCCGGCGCCTGGCCCACACCGAGGGGATCCTCGCCGGCCCGTCGGGCGGGATGGCGCTTCATGCCGCGCTCCAGGTCGGCGCCGAGATCGGCGATCCCCGGGCGATGGTTGTGGTGATCCTGCCCGACGGCGGACGCGCCTACCTGTCGAAGGTCTACTCCGACGCCTGGATGCGCCAGTACGGCTTCATCTCGCGCTCGGGCGACCTCACGGTCGGCGACGTGCTGCGCCGCAAGCGCGAGGCCGGTGAGCTGCCGGCGCTGGTCACCGTCCAGCCGCACTACCGGGTGCGCGAGGCGATCTCCCTGCTGCACGAGCACCGCGTGTCGCAGCTGCCGGTGGTGAGCTCGGAGGACGTGACCAAGGTGGTGGGGGCGATCGGCGAGCGTGGGCTGTTGAAGCACGCGGCAGCCGATCCCGGGCTGCTCGACGCCGAGATCGGCGCCGTGATGGAACCGCCGTTCGAGTCGGTCTCCGCGGAGGACCCCGTGCGCGAAGCGGTCGAGCTCCTGGCGGGCGATCAGCAGGCGCTGCTCGTGCGCGGAGCCGAGCCGGGCCGGCCGGCCGAGGGTCTCGTCACCCGCGCCGACCTGCTCGAGGCGCTCGCCTCATGAGCTCATCGGAATCGTCGTTTTCGACCCGCGTCGTTCATGCGGGTCTCGAGCCCGATCCCTCATTTCGCTCGGTCATTCCCGCGATCCACCAGACCTCCACCTACGCCCAGGAGCGCCCGGGCGCGTTCGTCGGCGACTACGACTACTCGCGTTCGGCCAACCCGACCCGGTTCGCGCTCGAGCAGGCATTGGGCGAGCTTGAGGGCGGGATGGCGGTCTGCTTCTCCTCGGGCATGGCCGCAGAGCACGCGCTGCTCACCGCCGTGTGCGAGACCGGCTCGCACGTCGTCATGCCGGGCGACCTGTACGGCGGCACCTTCCGGCTCGTCGACAAGGTTCTGAGTCGCTGGGGCCTGGATTACACGCTGGTCGGCCAGCAGGACCTGGGCGCCGTGGCGGGGGCGATGCGGGACTCGACGCGGCTGATCTGGGTCGAGACCCCGACCAATCCGCTGCTCGGTGTGGTGGACATCCCCGGCGTGGTCGCGCGGTCGGGGGACGCCCTGGTCGCCGTCGACAACACCTTCGCCACGCCGGTCAATCAGCGGCCTCTGGAGCTCGGGGCAGATTTCGTCGTGCACTCGACCACGAAGTACCTCGGCGGCCATTCCGACGTCGTCGGCGGCGTCGTGGTCACTCGCTCCGAGGAGTGGTACGAGCGGCTGCGCTTCATCCAGAACTCGGTCGGCGCCGTCCCCGGTCCGTTCGACTGCTTCCTCGTCCACCGCGGGATCCGGACGTTGGCTGTGCGGATGGCCGCTCACGCTCGCAGCGCCGAGGCGGTCGTCGAGATGCTCCGCGGCTGCGAGCAGGTGAGCGACGTCCGCTGGCCCGGCTTCAGCGGCATGGTCTCCTTCCGCCATCCCGACGCACTCGGGATCGTGGCCCGCACCCGCCTCTTCACCTTGGCGGAGTCCTTGGGCGGCGTCGAGTCCCTGATCGAGGTCCCCCAGGCGATGACCCACCAGTCGGTCGAGGGCTCGGACGCCGCGGTCCCCCCCGACCTGGTCCGCCTCTCCTGCGGCATCGAGGACCCGGCCGACCTCGCGGTCGACCTGCGCGAGGCGATCGGCTGCCCGCCGGGCGTCCGGCCGGACTGAACGGCTTCTCGTCCTTTAGACCCTCGTCGGTTCTGCCCGCGGGGGCGGCGGGCGGTGGGCGCGCGGGACGTTGTGGCGGCTGGGGTAGCGGTTCTGCCCGCGGGGGCGGCGGGCGGTGGGCGCGCGGGACGTTGTGGCGGCTGGAGCATGAGTTCGGCCCGCGCTGCGCGAAGGGGGGTGAATCCCGGGCCGCCATGGGCTCTTTTACGTATGGGGATCAGACGTAGCAGGTGGCCGTACCGGGCCGTCGCCGAGATCGCGGAACGCCAGGGGTCGATGATTGCGTACGTACAGCTGATCGAGCTCGGTGTTCCGCCAGGCTCGGTGGCGGCTGCGGTCGCCGCAGGGCGGCTGTACCGGGTGCATCGCGGCGTCTACTCGATTGCTCCACCAGGCGCCCGCCCGCGGCTAGCGGCCGAGCACGCCGCGCTACTCGCGTGCGGCAAGCGCGCGGTCCTCTCGCACGGCAGCGCTGCCTGGCTGCACGGCCTGAGCGAACGCCGACCGGCGACGGTCGAACTGACGGTCGTCGGAGAGCGCGGCCGCCGGCGGCCCGGCCTTCGCGTACACCGGGTCATGGCGCTCGAGCGGGTCGATCGGAAGGTGGTCGGGCGCCTCTGGTGCACTGCGATCGCGCGCACCGCGATCGACCTCGCTCCGGCTCTCGATGACCGGGAGCTCGAACCGCTACTCGATCGAGCGCTCCGGGCGACGACCCGGACCGCCATGCTGTCGGCACTCGCCCGCACCCACGGTCGGCCGGGCACGGGGCGCGTGCGGGCGCTGCTCGACCCTGCCCGTCCGTCGGCAGACGCGTGGTCGAAGGCTGAGCGCCGACTGCTCGACCTGATCCGCGCCAGCGGGCTCCCGCAACCGGAGTGCGACGTGCCGCTCGGAGATCATGGTCGGGTTCCGGACCTGCTCTGGCGCGCCGAGCGCGTGATCGTCGAATACGACTCCTGGGAGTTCCACAGCGGACCGGCGTCGTTCCACGACGACCGCGACCGCCACAACGAGCTGACCGCCGAGGGCTACCAGGTCCTTCACGTCACCTGGCGGGTGCTTCGCGATCACCCTGAGCAGGTTCTCGTCTGGATCGCCCGCGCGCTCGGACGTCCCGCCGGATGAGATCCCTCTGACCGACCGAACGTCCCGACGAATGAGGTCCGTCTCATCGGTGAGCGATCGTACCGGCTGACCCTCACCGGTCGAGCAGGCGCGCGAGGAAGCGCTGGGTGTCGGTGCTCCGAGGCGCAGTGAACATCTCGTCCGGCTTGCCGCGCTCGACGATGATGCCGTCCTGGAGGTAGCAGACCTCGTCGGCAACCTCGCGGGCGAAACTCATCTCATGGGTGGCGATCAGCATCGTCATCCCTTCCTGCTTGAGCTCGCGGATGACGCCGAGCACCTCGCCGACGAGCTCGGGGTCCAGGGCGCTGGTCACCTCGTCGAGCAGCAGCGCGCGCGGCTGGGTGACGAGCGCGCGGACGATCGCCACCCGTTGCTGCTGCCCGCCGGAGAGCCGATCGGGGTAGTCACGCTCGCGGTCGCGCAGGCCGAAGCGGTCCAGCAGGGAGAGGCCGCGCTCGCGGGCCTCGGCCGGAGCCATGCCGCCACCCTTGACCGCGCCGAGCACGACGTTCTGGATCACGTTCATGTGCGGGAACAGGTTGTAGGCCTGGAAGACGAAGCCGAGCCGCCGGCGGAACGGCACCGGGTTGCGGCCGGGGACGGTCATCGGCTCGCCATCGAGCAGGATGTCGCCGTCGTCGATCTCCTCGAGCAGGTCGACGCAGCGCATCAGCGTCGACTTGCCAGATCCGCTCGCGCCGATCAGAGCCACCCCGCGGTGCTCGTGGAGCTCGAGGTCGATGCCGCGCAGCACCGCGCGCTCGCCGTAGGTCTTCGTCACCCCGCGGAGCTCGAGCACCGCGGCGCCGGTCGAGGCGCCCATCAGTGGGGCCCCAGCGCGAGCATCCCGCCGCGCTCGCGCAGCGAGCGGATCTGCAGGTGGTCGACGAACCGGGTGAGCGGGATCGTCACGCACAGGTAGAGCAGCGCCGCGGCGATCAGCGGCGTGAAGTTGAAGTTCGCCGCCTGGAAGATCTGCGCCACTCGGAACGCCTCCTGCGGGCCGATGATCGAGACGAGCGCGACATCCTTCTGCAGCGAGATGAAGTCGTTGAGCAGCGGCGGCACCACGCGGCGCACCGCCTGCGGGACGATCACGTGCTGCAGCGCCTGGCGACGGGTGAGCCCGAGCGCGAGGGCGGCGGCGCCCTGGCTGGGATGCACCGATTCGATGCCGGCGCGGAACACCTCGCTCACGTAGGCCGAATAGCAGAGCGCGAGCGCCAGTCCTCCGAGCACGACCGCGCTGGTCGGTACGCCGGTCAGTTCGAGCGCCGGGAGGCCGAATCCGATCAGATAGACGACGAGAATCGTGGGCACTCCGCGCATCACGTCGACGAACACGACGGCGAGGATCTTCAGCGGGAAGAGCGCGGGCAGATCGAGGACGCGGATCAGAGCGATCAGCAGGCCCACGACGAGCACGACGACCTCGACGATGAGGAACATCCGCACGTCGAGCCAGAACCCCTCGGCGACAGGGCCGATCGAGTGGGCGAAGTTCGAGCTCGACAGGAACGTCCGACGCACCGTCGGCCACCCCGGGGAGGTGAGCACGAGCGCCGCGAGCCCGCCGAGTACGACGACCGTCGACAGTGAGGAGATTCCGATTGCGCGGCGGCGTCGCACCCGGCGGGCCGCATCTCGGTCCTGACGGGTGGTCAGGGGAGCGTCAGTTGCCACGACGCTAGTGCAGCACGGGGACCTTCGCGGCCGACGAGATCCACCGCTTGGAGAGCGCGGCGAGGGTTCCGTTGGCGTGCAGTGCCCCCACGGCGCGGTTGACGCAGCTGGCGATCGGGTTGCCCTTGGCCATGAGCAGCCCCCACTTGTCGCCCCCGGCGGCGCTGAACTGGCCGGCGATCGTCGAGCCCTTGATCTCGGAGGTGAGTTCGAAGCCGGTCGCGAGATCGACGACGATCGCGTTCACGCGCCCGATCTTGAACGCCTCGACGACGTCGTTCGAGGTGTTGAAGACGTCGGGCTGCTGGCTCGGCTTGATCCCGGCGCTCACCGCCGACAGTGACGTGGTGCCGATCTGAACACCGACCTTCGCGTGCTTGAACGCGGCCAGTGAGGTCGCGTGGGCGAGCGCGGACCCGGCCTTGACCAGGATCCCCTGTGGGTTGGTGTAGTACGGGGTCGAGAAGGTGACGACCTTCGCGCGCGGGGGCGTGATCGAGATCTCGTTGATGTCGAAGTCGAACGACTTCGGTCCGGGGGCGTAGGAGGAGTCGAACGGCTCGACGACCCATTTGACCTTGTCCTGCGCATAGCCGAGCTTCTTGGCGACCGCGTAGGCGACCGCGCTTTCGAGCCCCTCGCCGTTCTTCGGGTTGTTGTGCTCGAAGTAGGGCGGGTAGGCCGGGGAGTCGGTGGCGACGGTGAGCACGCCCTTGCTGTGGGTCGCCAGCTTGGCGGGCGTGCAGGCGTTGGCGGTCGCCTTGACCGGCGCCGATGCAGTCTTCTTCGGCGTCCCGCAGCCGGCGAGCAGCACTCCACCGAGAACGGCGACACAGGCAAGCGACGGGATGCGCGAATTCATCATCAAGGCGCACAATCTATCCGGCGCAGCGGAGACATATGCTCACCTCATGACCACCGCGCTCCCCGACAGCGTCCTGATCCGTGAGGTGGGCCCACGCGACGGCTTCCAGAACGAGCCCGAGCGGATCCCGACCGACGACAAGGTGCGCCTGATCGACTCGCTCGCCCGGACCGGTCTGCCGCGCATCGAGGTGACGAGCTTCGTGCGCCCGGAGGTCGTGCCCCAGCTGTCCGACGCGGCCGAGGTGCTGGCGCGGGTCGACATCCCGGAGGGCGTCTCCACGGCGGTGCTCGTCCCCAACCGACGCGGCCTCGAGGGCGTCCTCGCCCAGCGCGACAAGGTCGACGAGGTGATCCTGTTCCTGAGCGCGTCGGAGTCGCACAACCGCCACAACGTCAACCGCTCGGTCGCCGAGTCGCTGCAGGCGATCATCGAGCTGCTGGGAGTGATCGCCCGAGAAGGGCTGCGACCGGTGGCCTCGATCTCGACCTCGTTCGGCTGTCCCTATGAGGGTCACGTGGCGGCCGAGCGAGTCCTCGAGCTCGCCGAGCAGCTCGCGGCGGCGGGCGCGCGTGAGGTGAGCTTCGGCGACACGACCGGGATGGCCAACCCACGCCAGGTGGCCGAGTTCTTCCCGCGCGCGCTTCAGCGGCTGCCGGGCGTCGAGCTGAACGGCCACTTCCACAACACTCGCGGCCAGGGGCTCGCCAATGTGCTCGCGGCGCTCGAGGCGGGCGTGACGAGCTTCGACGCGAGCTTCGGCGAGCTCGGCGGCTGCCCATTCCCGCCGGGCGCGACCGGCAACATCGCCACCGAGGACCTCGTCTCGATGCTGCACGAGATGGGGGTCCGGACGGGCGTCGACCTACAGGCGCTGCTTGCCGCCGGCCGCGACGTGCAAGAGGTGCTCGGACGGCCACTCGGCAGCCACCTGCTCACCGCCGGGCCGGTCGTCTGGAACAGCTGAGAGCACCGCCTCGCCCGGACCAACCGCGCGTGGCGGCCCAGGACTTCAGGATCAATTCGATCAGATTAAGTGCAGAAGGAGAGACGGATGGAGATATCTCGAGTAGCGGTCGTCGGCGCGGGCTTCATGGGCTCCGGGATCGCGGAGTCGTGTGCGGCTGCCGGTGTCGACGTCACCGTGTACGAGCCTGAGGAGGCGCCGCTGGTCCGGTCGCGCTCGCGTCTGGCGCAGTCGACCGATCGCGCGGTCTCGCGCGGGAAGATGACCGCCGAGGAGGCCGAGACGCTCAAGGGGCGGATCGCCTACACGACCTCGCTTGAGGATCTGGACGGCGTCGACGGCGTCATGGAGGCGGTCGTTGAGGACCCCCGCGTGAAGGGCAAGCTGTTCAAGATGCTCGACGAGCGGTTGCCCGACGCTCGCTTCCTGGCGTCGAACACCTCCTCGATCCCGATCGCCGAGATCGGCTCCTGGACGCGCCACCCCGACCGGGTACTCGGGCTGCATTTCTTCTCGCCGGTGCCGGTGATGAAGCTGGTCGAGGTCGTCGTCGCGCTCGACACCGCGGAGGAGACGATCTCGGTGGCCGAGGGGTTCGCGTCGGGGATCGGCAAGCGCCCGATCCAGACCAAGGATCGCTCGGGGTTCATCGTCAACATGCTGCTCGTGCCGTACCTGATGGCGGCGGTCCGGATGTATGAGGACGGTTTCGCCACCCGCGAGGACATCGACGAGGGGATGCGGCTGGGGTGCGGGCACCCGATGGGGCCATTGACCCTGTGCGACTTCATCGGCCTGGACGTGCTGTACGCGGTCTGTGACTCGCTCTACGAGGAGTTCAAGCGCCCCGAGTACGCACCGCCGCCGCTGCTGAAGCGGATGGTCGTCTCCGGCCACCACGGCCGCAAGGCCGGCCGCGGCTTCTACGAGTACGAGTCGTCCTAACCCCGAGGGCCCGGGTCAGGCGGCGACCGGCTCCCGCTCGGGCTCCGGCGCTCCCGCCCCCTCGCCCTGCGGGTGAAAGTCCCGCTGGCGGATGAGGACGATCGCCAGCGCGCCCGCGACCAGCGCCACCAGGGCGCCCACCAGCAGCAGCGTGTCGAGCGCCGACGCGTAGTGCGCGGTCAGCGTTGCCGGCGTCGCACCGCTCATCCGGCTGGCGAAGATCGACCCGAGCGCCGCAACCGCGGTGGCGATCCCGATCTGGCGGAACGTCGTGTTGATGCCTGACGCCATCCCGGCGTCCTTCGGGGCGACGACGCCGACTGCCGTCGAGGCCAGCGGCGGGTTGACCATGCCGCTGCCCGCGCCGGCGATCGCGAAGCCGAGGATCAGATGCGTCCAGGACGAGCCCGGTCCGATCCCGCGCATGAGCAGCATCCCGACCCCGACGAGCAGCAGCCCGGGACCGATCAGCCAGCGGACCGGGACCTTCTCCGACAGGCGGCCGGCCGGGACCGCGGTGAGCATCGAGCCCGCGGTGATGACGACGAGGCGCACGCCGGCGCCGAGCGCCGACTCGTGCAGGCCGTCCTGCAGGTAGATGACGAGGTAGAGCAGCATCGCGTAGAGCGACCCGTTCATCCCGAAGGCTCCCACCAGGCCGCCGACGAAGGTCGGCTTGCGCAGCAGCGAAAGATCGAACATCGGCTCCCGTCGCGTGTGCTCGATGATCGGGAAGATTCCGAGCGCGGCAGCCGCGATTGCGAGCGAGGCGATCACCCGCGTCGAACCCCAGCCGGCGCGATCTGACTCGATCAGCCCGTACACGAGGGCGACGAGCCCGAGCGTGAACACGCCGAAGCCGGGGATATCGATCCGGCGCGAGTAGGGCGGCCGGAACTCCTGGACGCCGATCAGCGTGACGACGATCGCGATCACCCCGAAGGGGAGATTGACGAAGAAGATCCAGCGCCAGGAGAGCTCGGTCGTGAGCAGACCGCCGAGGACCGGACCGAGCGCGCCGGCGAGCGTGACGACGGCGCCCCAGATCCCGAACGCCATCCCTCGCTCGCGCCCGTGGAACGTCTGGGCGAGCAGCGCCAGCGAGGTCGCGAAGATCGTCGCGCCGCCGATGCCCTGGAGCGCGCGGAAGATCACGAGTTCGGTACCCGAGCCGGCGATCCCGCACAGCAGGGAGCCGATGGTGAAGACGAGCAGGCCGAGCGCAAACACGCGCCGCCGGCCGAGGATGTCGGCGAGCGAGCCCGTCGGGAGCAGCAGCGCGGCGAGCGACAGCGAATAGGCGTCGATCGTCCACTGGATGTCCGAGAAGCTCGTGTGAAACGCGCTCCGGATCGCCGGCAGGGCGACGACGACAATCGTGAGGTCGACCAGCAGCATGAAGGTGCCCAGGCAGACCGCGAGGAGCGTCAACTTCTTGCGTGGTTCTGAGGGGGGAGAGAGGAGCATGCGGTGGAAGGTAGCACAAGATCTTGTGGAAACAAGAACTTGTAAGAACAAGGACTTGTGCGATGGGTTATCCTCACCTCCGACGATGGATGACACGACCGACCCCGCGGCGCCGGAGGACCTCGAGCCGCCGCTGCCTCATCGCGACCAGCTCAACGATCTCCTGTGGGAGACGACCACCTACATCGAGCTCATGGGAGAGGCCGCACTCGCCGGCACGCCGCTGACGCTGCCGTCCAGCGGGATGCTCACCGCCGTCCTCGCAGAGCCGGGGATCACGATCGCCGAGATGTCCCGGCGGATGCCGAAGTCCCCGCAGGCGATCAGCCAGGTCGCTGCGCGGCTGGAGAAGCTCGGTCTGCTCGAACGCCGGCTGGGCTCAGGCCGGGGCGTCGGCCTGTTCGTCACCGACGCCGGCCGGGCGATGGCCGAGGTCGGCCTCGCGCGCGAGCGTGAACTGGTCGTGCGGCTGCGCGAGTTGCTCGGCGACGAGCGTTACGAGGAGCTGTCGCGACTGCTGATCGAGACCCGCGTGATCGTGCGCGAGGCTCAGACCGAATAGCGGCTTCGTCTGCCGTGACGCACTTGGCCCGGCTCTCGCGGCGCGGGGCAGGCGACATTTGTTCATATCGGGCTTGACTTCGAGCGCGCTCGAATGTTTAGGCTCAGAATCGATGAGCGTTGAGACTGGACTGACGATCGCAGAGGCTGCCCGCGCCAGCGGCGTGAGCGCGCATACGCTGCGCTACTACGAGCGGGCCGGGTTGATCGACGAGGTCGACCGGGTCGGGTCGGGACATCGCCGCTACAGCGATGAGGACCTGGGATGGATCGAGGTGCTCCAGCGCCTGAGGCAACCGGGATGCCGATCCGCACGATGCGCCGCTACGCGGAGATGGTCCGGGCGGGCGGCAACGAGCCGGAACGGCTGGCCTTGCTGCGGGAGCACCGCAGAGCCGTGCAGTGCGACCTGGACGAGGTACACCGCCACCTCGCGTTCATCGACAAGACGATTGAGGCGTACGAGGAGATGCTCGACGTATAGGCGACATCCCGCGTAGACGCCGGCGCTGATCGACGGCTGATCGGCATCACCACCTCACGCGCCCGCACCCCGGGGGCGATCCATAGCGAATCCCGACGTGCCGCCGCGCGGCTCCGCTTCTCCGCGGTCGTCGCCGGTGGGCGGTCAACGCGAACCAAGGAGAGATCCGCAATGCAGGACGCGATCATCTATGCAATCAAGAGGCGCTCCGCCGAGGGCCGCGACAGTGTCCGCGGGGCCGTACGAACCCCGCCGCGCTCGCCGTCACCGTCGCTCACCGTGGGAGCGGCTGTTGCATCGCGAACCGAAGGCGGCTGAGCACGCATCCCGCGGTCCGGAGGGCCGAAGCCGCGACGTCGGAGCGCTTGCCCCGTGAAACGCCCGCGGTACCGGCGGCGACGGAAAAGGCTCTAGGCCGGCTCCGCCGCCAGGGCGGCGGACGGCGCCAGGGCCGCGGCCGGAGCGCACAGCTGGTAGACGTGCTCGGTCGCTCCGCGGCGGGGGATCTCGTCGCAGATCTCGATGAAGCCGAGCTTGTGGAGCTGACGGAAGTGATAGGCGAGAGCGCCGACAGACTGGCCGAGCTCGCGCGCGGCGACCACCGGGCTGAGCGTGCCGTTGCTGCGCATCAGGCGGATGATGCCTCCGCGCGCCGGATGGCTGAGCGCCTTGGCCCACGTCGCGTCGGTCTCGGCGAGCATGAGGATCGCGTCCGCGAGCGTCGCGTCGTCCAGTTCGCGGCGCCGCCCGTCGGCGATCAGATTGGTCAGCTCTTCTCGATTCATCATCAGGTCAACCGTGCTGACCAAATATAACAAATTCGTATGAACCTATTTGGGCACGGCGTTTGGGAACCGACTCCAGCCCGGCCGCGTAGGCTGATGCGCCGTGCTCGGCTCGGCCAACGATCGCCCGCTCGACGGCTCCGCGCGACGGGGTGCGCACGTCGGCATCCTCGGCGCTGGGCAGCTCGCGCGGATGGACCTGGAGGCGGCGATCGCGCTCGATCTCGACGTCACGGTGCTCGCCTCCTCGCCCGGCGAGGCCGCGGTCCGCGCCGGGGCGCGGGCCCGCATCGGCGACCACCGCGATCTCGCCGTGCTCGAGGCATTCGCGGCGGAGGTCGACGTTGTGACCTTCGAGTTCGAGGGGATCGATCCCGCTCACCTCGACGCGCTCGAGCGCTGCGGTCATCGCCTCGTGCCCAGCGCGCGCGCCAAGCTGTTCGCGCAGGACAAGCTCCACCAGCGGCGTGAGCTGGCCGCCGCCGGTTTCCCGGTCCCGCCATTCGCCCACGCTCGCAACATGATCGACCTGATGGGTTTCGTAGCTGCCTACGGCTGGCCGGTCGTGATGAAGGCGCCGCGCGGCGGCTATGACGGCCGCGGGGTGGTCGTCGCCACGACTGAATCGGAGGCCGCCGCATATCTCGCCGAGCTGCCCGGGGGCGCGCTGCTCGAGCCCGCCCTCGCAATCGAGTGCGAGCTCGCCGTCCAGGTCGCCCGCACCTCCGACGGAGCGATGGCGACCTACCCGGTCGTCGAGACCGTGCAACGCGACGCGATGCTGCGCGAGCTCGTGTGCCCCGCGGAGATCAGCGAGCAGCACGTGCTCCAGGCGTGTGAGCTGGCGCGCGGCATCGTCTCCCACATCGGCGCCACCGGTCTGGCCGCCGTGGAGCTGTTCCTTACGCCCGACGGCCTGTTCGTCAACGAGCTCGCGCTGCGCCCGCACAACTCCGGCCATCACACGATCGAGGCCACCGTGACCTCGCAGTTCGAGCAGCACCTGCGAGCCGCGCTTGACTGGCCGCTGGGGGAGACGCGGATGCGCGCACCCGCGGCCGTCACCGTCAACGTGATCGGGCCCGCGGACGGCTCCGATCCGCGCGACCGGCTGCGGGAGGCGCTTGCCGTCGGCGGTGCCCACATCCACCTGTACGGCAAGCAGCCTCGCCCGGGCCGTAAGCTCGGCCACGTGACCGCTCTGGCCAGAGATCGCGCGAGCGCTCGCCGCATCGCGTGGCGCGCGGCAAGGATTCTCGAGGGAGCCTCATGAGCGCCGAGCGGCCCGTCGAGGTCGGCATCGTGATGGGCTCCGACTCCGACCTTGAAACGATGCGCGCCGCCGCCGAGGCGCTCGACGAGTTCGGCATCGGACGCGAGATCCGCGTCGTCTCCGCGCATCGTGCGCCGCGGGACATGCTCGAGTACGGGACCCGCGCGCACGAGCGCGGGCTGCGGGTGATCATCGCCGGCGCGGGTGGCGCCGCCCACCTGCCCGGCATGCTCGCCTCCGCCACGCCGCTGCCGGTGATCGGCGTGCCGGTGCCGCTCGCTCACCTCGACGGGATGGACTCGCTGCTGTCGATCGTGCAGATGCCCGCCGGGGTGCCGGTGGCCACGGTCGGCGTCGGCAATGCCCGCAACGCCGGGCTGCTCGCGATGCGGATCCTCGCCGCCGGCGACCCGGAGCGAACGGCCGCGATGCTCGCGTTCCAGCAGGGGCTGCTCGAGTCCTCGCAGGCGAAGGACGCGCGCGTGCGCGCGCAGACCTAGCGCGAACGCCGCCCAGGCCCGCCGGCACGCTCCATCGCTCACCGTCGCCCCGGCCGGCCGGCAGGCGCCATCGCTGACCGCCGCGCGCGCCTGCGGCGCGCGGGCGATACCCCGCGCCGACGTGGGCTGAAACCACTCGTCGTCAGTTACTTGACAAACTCACTAGAGTTAATGAAGTAGAGCGCAGAGGGGCGAGCGCGACCGGATGCAGGACTCCGTCGCGCGGACTGACGCAAGCGCAAAGTCGATTAAGGACATAGAGATAATGCGCTTCAGCAGAGATGTCGTTCGCCCCGCCCGCGGGGTGCTGGAAGCAGAGGCCGCTCGGCGGCCCGCGCGACCGGCCGGGACCCCCGGAAGACCAAACACACAGGAGGATGAGTTGGGCAATCGACTGTCCCGCGGCGCCCTGAGGCGAGCCGCGCTGATGACCATGTGCGTCGGGGCGGCCGTGTGCGCCGTGCCGGCGGTCTCCTCTGCGGCGTCGTCGATCACGCCGGCGTCGTTCACCGGCTGCTCGGGGAGCCTCAAGCCCGACCCGGGCGCGAAGAAGTCCGACGAGCCGGGGCTCGTCGACTACAGCTTCACGTGCAACAGCGGTATCACGGGCTACACAATCGTCGCCTACCAGGGCGGAGACGCGGGCGCTGCGATCGAGGACTACGCGCCCTCGCCGCTGGTCTATGAGACCGACGACCTGACCCCGAGCCCGACCGAGACGGTCACCTGCGAGGGAGCACAGCCCTCCAACGGCATCAACTGCAACACCGGGACCTATCTCTCGGAGATCACCGGCGGCTACTTCGTCGCGGGCTCGATCCAGCTTGGCCAGGACTACTGCAAGCACCTTCCGACGCCGGCGAAGGGCAAGACCCTCCGCGCCGGCACGCCGGCGATCCAGACGGCGCGAGTCCAGTTGATCGTCACCGACTGGACGGGTGCGATGGACGGGCCGTTCGCGCTGCGCGAGTCCAAGGCCTGCCCGTCGGTGCCCGACCGGGCGCCCGCGCCGGTGACCACGTCGCCCGCCAAGAACGCCAAGAGCTCCCAGAAGTCGAGCTCGAAGCAGCACACCACGCACGCGTCCAAGAGCTCAGCTCGCTGAGCCTCCCGAGATGAGAAAGGGAAACCACGTGAAGACACGATTCCGGAAGGCGCCGGTGAAGATGCTGGCGGCCGCGGGGCTCACCGCGACCGTGCTTGCGGTGCCGGCTGCGGCGGGCGCGACCACGCTCACCGGCTCCGGCTCGAGCGCGGCGCAGCCGTACATGCTCGAGCTGTTCAAGGCCTACAGCCAGATCAACAAGTCGATCCACTTCAAGTACATCGCCGACGGCGGCAACGCGGGGGTCAAGGACGTGCAGGCCGGGCGTTCGGAGTTCGCTATCAACACCCGCCCGCCGCTGCCCTCGGATGCCGGCACCACGTACGTGAAGCTGTTCCTCGACGGCCTCTGCATCGGCGTCAACAAGGACAACTCGCTGACCAACATCTCGATGACGGACCTGAAGAACGTGTTCCTCGGGGTCGACACGAACTGGAGCCAGGTCGGAGGCTCGAGCCTGTCGACGACGATCGACCCCGTCGGCCGTAACTCGGCCGCCGGCCAGTACACGTTCTTCCAGTCATCGGTGCTGGGCGGGGCCACACAGGCCTCCGACGTCGCGCAGGACACCTCCGACGGTCTGGTGCAGATCGGCATCGGCAAGGACCCGAACTCGATCGGCTACGTCGGCCTGTCGCACTCGGGCTCGCCGGTGAAGAAGCTCACGGTCAACGGCGTCAGCTGCACGCCGACGAACATCCGCAAGGAGACCTATCCGCTCTACCGCTACGACTGGGGCGTCATCCCGACCGCCCATCGCAACACCCAGGTCATCAGGTTCCTGGAGTGGGTCCGCACCAGCAAGATCGCGGGCGAGGTCATCAACAAGGCCGGCGCCGTCGCCGCGTTCAACCACAAGTAGGAGCCGGTCATCCGGTCACGGAGTGACATCGGAGATCCGTTGATGGACGACGAGTTCCTCGAGTACGAGGAGCCCGCAGCCAATCAGGACAAGCGCGCCGAGCTCGGGCTCGGCGCGCTCGTCTGCCTGGTGGTGTTCGTGCTCCTGGCGATGCTCGCCTTCATCCTGAAGGAGGCGTGGCCGGCGTTCTCGCACAACGGCCTGCACTTCTTCGGGACCGGGGGAAATGCCGATCAGCAGCTCCAGGCGATCTTCACCGCCGGCGACAACAACCGCCGCTCCAACCTGCTGGTCAGGGCATGGCCGATCATCTGGAGCACGATTCTCACCACGACCATCTCGGTCGTGCTGTCGTTCGTGTGCTCGCTGTTCGTGGCGGTGTTCATGGTCGAGTTCGCGCCCGGCTGGCTGCAGCGGGTGCTGGAGCCGGTGATCCGGCTGCTGGCGAGCGTGCCGTCGGTCATCTACGGGCTGATCGGCGTGCTCGTGGTGGTCCCGTTCATCGGCAACCACCTGATCACCCAGTCCGAGAAGGCGTCCGTCACCCCGGTGATCTCGCTCGGCGGCTACAGCCTGCTGGCCGGCGTGGTGATCCTCACGGTGATGATCTCGCCGATCATGATCGCGATCTTCGCTGAGGGTCTGCGGTCGGTCCCGCGCAACTGGCTCGAGGGATCGCTGGCGCTCGGCGTCAACCGCTGGCGCACCTTCTGGAAGATCGCCGTGGTGTCCGCGCGCCCGGCACTCGTCGCCGGCACGGTCCTCGCGACCGCGCGTGCGCTCGGCGAGTCGGTGATGCTGGTGATGGTCGCCGGGACGGTGGCGTACGCGGCGAACCCGTTCGATGGGCTGATCTTCCTGTTCGAGCCCACCCGAGGGGTGGCGGCCACGATCCTGCAGTACAAGGACGAGATCACCTCGCCGCCGATGAAGGAGACGCTGTTCGCGTTTGCGGGTGTGCTGCTCATCACCGCAGTGTCACTGTCACTCGCGGGCTGGGCGGCCAAGCAGCCTCAGAAGCGTCACTTCAACGTGGGCGGCCTGGTATGAGCTCGACTGCGCCGCATGTGTCCGCACCGTCGCCCGCGCCGCGGAACGCCGGCGAACGGCGGGGCCCGCGTGAGTCGAGCAGTTCGTGGCGGCTCACCGATCGGATCGGCCTGGCGCTCGCGTGGACTCTCGGGGTGCTGTTCTGCGTGATCGCGGTGGCGATCGTCGTGTTCCTCGCGGTTCAGGGGATCCGTTACCTGCACCCGAGCCTGATCTGGACCAACCCCAAGGTCTCCGACACCCAGCGGGGCAGCGGGGGTTTCCTCGACCCACTGCTCGGGACGCTGATCGTCGGCGTGCTCTCACTGTCGCTCGCGGGGCCGGTCGGGGTCGCCATCGCGGTGTGGCTGGTGGAGTACGGCCGGCCCAAGCTGCTCGCGCGACTGGTCGAGTCGACGGTGGAGATGCTCGCCGGGACACCGTCGATCGTGCTCGCCCTGTTCGGTCTGCTGATCTTCGAGTCGAAGGTCACGGGCTTTCTATCCGCGATCAACAACGGGATCGTGTTCGGGAAGTCGTGCTTCGTCGCGGGCATCATGCTCCTGTTCGTCGCGCTCCCCTATGTCGTCGCGACCGTCCGGGAGGGACTCCAGGCGATCCCCAACCACGTGCGCGAGGCGTCCTACGCGCTCGGCAAGAGCAAGATCGCGACGGTCCGCCGCGTCCTGCTGCCCTCCGTTCGCCCGTCTGTGATCACCGGGTCGATGCTCGGCTTCGGTCACACGATCGGTGACACCACGATCATCCTGCTGCTGATGGGGGACACGCAGGTCCTGCAGGGGATCGGGCACGTGCCGCTGCTCGGGATCCTGCGCGGCACGGGCTCGACGATGACGAGTTACATCTACGACAACGCGCCGACCGGTGACCTGAACCACCCCCAGCTGGCCTACGCCGCGGCCTTCGTGCTGCTGCTGATCGTCCTCGCCCTCAACCTGATCGTCGACATCTTCGCCCGCCGCTCAAGGGAGCTTCGATGGAGCTGACACAGATGGAGTCAAGACAGCCACCGCCTGTGCGCCGGCTCACGCCGGGCACGACGTTGAAGTCCTGGCCGGCCAACCGCCAGGCCGCACCTGTGCCCGCACCTGACATCGCCCAGGCCCCGGCGCAGCAGAACGGCACGCCGCTGGTCACCACCAAGCGCACCAAGCGCGAGATCGTGCCCACGATCGACCGGATGCACGTCGACGAGGTGTCGATCGCCTACGGGCAGAAGCTCGCCGTCCGGTCGGTCTCGCTGCCGATCCGCCAGGGCGAGGTGCTCGCGCTGATCGGTCCGTCCGGCTGTGGCAAGACGACGCTGCTGCGCTCGCTCAACCGCCTCACCGAGCTCACGCGCGCCGCGTCGCTGAGCGGCCGGATCACGCTCGACGGAACCGACATCTCGACGCTCGAGCCGACCGCGCTCAGGCGCCGGGTGACGATGGTCTTCCAGCAGCCCAACCCGTTCCCGATGTCGATCTTCGACAACATCGCGTATGTGCTGCGCGAGCAGGCCCGCCGGCGCCCGCGTAAGGGAGCGCTGCGCCCGGCCGTGGAGGACGCGCTGGCTCGTGCCGGACTGCTGGAAGAGGTCAAGGACAACCTCGACCACCCCGCGCTGCGGCTCTCCGGCGGCCAGCAGCAGCGGCTCTGCATCGCCCGCGCGCTCGCGGCGCGGCCCGAGGTGCTGTTGCTCGACGAGCCGTGCTCGGCACTCGACCCGCAGTCGACCAAGGTGATCGAGGATCTGGTGGTGAAGCTGCGCGAGGAGGTCGCGGTCGTGATCGTGACCCACAACCTCCAGCAGGCCTTCCGCATCGCCGACCACACCGCGTTCATGTACCTCGGCGAGCTCGTCGAATACGGCAGCGCCGGTGCGTTGTTCTCAACCCCCCGCCAGCAACGGACCCGGGACTACATCAGTGGTGCGTTCGGCTGATCGAGCACCGGTTCTGCGACGCGTCGCCGTCGGCCTGGCTGGAACTGGAGCCGTGATGACGCTCGCCGGCTGCGCGACCACCCAGCAGGAGGCCGCGCGCCTGCAGCTCAACTCCGCCCGGATCCGGAGTGCCGAGCAGAAGACGGTCGTGCGCTCCGCCGGCTCCGCGGTCGAGGTGAGTGACGTGTCACTGCTGTCCTCGCCGGGGGCGCACACGTTCGTCGTCACCCTGCACAACCGGCGGTCGACCGCGGTGACCGACCTGCCGATCTCGGTCGGGGTGAGCTCCCGCGGCCATCACCGCGTGGACCTCAATGCCCATTCCACCGAAGAGCTCTCCTATTACGACTCCCACCTGCCGCGAATTGCCGCCGGCAGCTCGCTCACCTGGGTGTTCACGACCTCCTCCAAGCTGCCCCCACGAGCGCACCCGTTCGCGCTCGTGGGGGCCCATCCGTCACCCGTCGCGTCGGCCGGGGCGAGTGCACCCACGATCGCCGCGCGCGTGACCGGCACGCAGGGGGCGCATCACGGTGGCGCCGTGCTCGAGGTCACGCTCCGCAACGGCTCGACGATCCCGCAGTACCAGATGCCGATCTACGCGATCGCGCAGCGTGGCGGCCGGGTCGTGGCCGCCGGCGAGCTGATCGTTCCGCATCTCGGCAGCCGCAAGACGCTCCCCGTCCGTGTCCCCGTCCGGGGCTCCCTTTCCGACGCGCGGATCAGGGTCGCCGCGCTACCCGCCATCGTCCATTGAGGAGGCAAACGTGAATTCGCCAGACAACGGGCACGATCCGCAGACCGCGGTGACCGCGGTCCACGCGACGCCGACCGTGCCGACGAATTGCGACGAGTGCAACGCTCCCGTCGAAGAGGAACAGCGCTACTGCGTGGTGTGCGGCGCGCACCGCCGCCACGTCGAGGATCCCGCGGCGCGGTATCTGAGCGAGCTCACCGCCCGGTCGCGCACGAAGCGAGCGGGGACGGTGGCCCGTCCGGCGGGGCGGTCGGCCGCGCGGGGCCGCGGGCTCGGCCTCGCCGTGGCGCTGGCGCTCGTCCCGGTCGCAGCGGCGGTCGGCGTGGTGGCCGAGCGCTCGAACAACCACAACAACGCCAAGCTCATCCAGGCGCTGGCCAAGGAGCAGGCCGCGGCGGACGCGGTGAGCAGCGCAGCGACGACGAGCGCCGGCAACTCGGCGTCCACCGGCGGGACTGCGTCGACCGCGAACACGGGCACGACCACGAAGAGCCACCAGACCGGCGCGAAGAAGAGCGGGTCCAAGACGGGGTCACACAAGGGCAAGAGCGGCGGCGGCGGAAAGTCGGCGATCCCGGGCGGCGTCACGATCTCCGCCAAGCCGCCGAGCCGGGCCCAGAAGCAGGCGGGCGCGCAGGCGACTCAGAAGGTCCAGAAGGCGAAGGGGAAGAACTACGTGAAGGGGCAGCAGAAGCTTCCGACGACGGTGGTGGTCCCGTGAAGCTGCTCGGCCGTACGCCCGCGCCGGCTCCGACGCCCGCCCCGGCGGCGGAGGCCGAGACGCACAGCGCCGAGCTGCTCGCCCAGTGCGAGCGGCTCACCGAGCGGTTTGCGCTCATGCAGTCCGAGCTCGGTGGCCTGTTCTACGAGATGGCGATCCGCGACCACATCACGCTGGAGGTCCTGATCGAGAAGGCCGCCGCGCTCCAGCGGGTCGACATCGAGCTGGCTCAGATCGGATACCTGCTCGACACCGGCGACCGCTCGATCGGGGGGCACTGCCCGAACTGCGGCATCGCGCACGCTCGCGGAGCGGCGTTCTGCTCCCAGTGCGCCTCGCCCCTGGAGCCCCAGGTCGCCTGAGGCGTGCGCCGGCTCCCTGACATCCGCTTCAGTCGCTCCGCGTTGGCGCTCATCGCGATCGCCTCCGGCCTGGCGACGTTCGTGATCCTGCACGGCACTGGCGGCCGCTCGCCGGTCCAGCTGGTGGCGCTCGCCGCGCTGCGCGACAAGCCGCACGCGCTCCCGGCGACGAGCACGTCCTCGGCGACGACTCCGGCGATCTCGCAGGCGAGCAGCGGGTCCTCGGGCGGCGGCTCAGGAAGCGGGTCGGGCAGCGGCGCATTCGGGGGATCGGGCGGCAGCGGCTCCGGAGGTAGCGGCGGATTCGGCGGTGGCTCCGGCGGTGGCGGCGGCTCGTCGCTCCCCGGCACCTCCGTGCCCTCGGGAGGCGCGACGACCACGTCGACGGCGACGTCGACGACCTCGACCACCCCGAGCTCCAAGGGTGCCACGAAGCAGAAGTCGGACCTGCCGAAGCTGGGGCACATCTTCGAGATCATGCTGTCGGCGCCGAGCTACAAGGCGGCGTTCGGTCACACGTCGACCCTCTCCGCGCTGCGCTCGCTGATCCACAAGGGGACGCTGCTGAGCGGGTACAAGACGCTCGGGGACGGCGAGCTCGCCGACGAGCTGGCGGCGGTGAGCGGGCAGGCGCCCAACCACGATACGAAGCTCGGCTGCACCTCCTACGTCGACTTCCCGACCGCGGCGGTGGCCAGCAAAGCGGGCCTCGTGCCGGGGAGAGGCTGTGTCTATCCGGACACTGCGCTGACGATCGGCGACCAGGTCACCGCCTCGGGCGCGACCTGGGGCGCCTACGTCGCCGACATGGGCAAGGAGACGTGCGTGCATCCGAACTCGGGTGCCGTCGACAACGTGCTGCCCACCGGTGCCGAGCCCGGCTACGACACCCGCCACAACCCGTTCATCTACTTCCACTCGCTGCTCGACCTCGGCGACTGCTCGAGCGACGACGTCGATCTGAGCAAGCTGCCCACGGCACTCGCCCACCCGGCGAAGACGCCGGCCTTCGCCTATGTCGCCCCGAACGCGTGCGCCGACGGCGACCCCACGATGTCCACCACGACCACGACCACGACGACAGCGACCACCACGACGACGGCGACGACGCCTTCGACGACCGTCACGACCAGCACGACGCCCAACACCACGCCCGCCGTCGCGAGCACGACAACGACCGCGACCACGCCGGCCGTGGGGACGAAGACGCCGGCCACGGGGACGACGCCCGCGACGGCGACGACGCCCGCGACGGCGACGACGCCGGACGGGTGCCCGGCCGGAAGCCCATCGGGCCTCGCCGCCGAGAACGCGTTCCTGAAGACGTGGGTTCCGAAGATCCTCCACTCGGGCGCCTACAGGCACGACGGCTCGCTCGTGATCGCGTTCACCCGCAGCGGCAAGACGAGCGGACACCCGGCACGGGCCGGGGCGCTGATCCTCTCGCCCGAGGCGCGTCGGGGCGCGACGGTCGCCAGCTCGCAGACGCCCTACTCGCTGTTGCGCTTCGACGAGGACGCGCTGCACCTCACCCCACAGCTCGCCCACGCGAAGGCGGCGAAGGGGCTCGCGGCCGCGGTGCTCACCGCGAAGCCGGGCTGAGCGCCGGTTACTCGGCGCTCGTCGCGGCGGCGATCTCAGCGGCCGCGTCGGAGAACCCGATGAGGACGTCCGCGTTGGTGACCCCGGCGCGGCACGCCTGCACCCACGCCGCCGCCAAGCGCTCCCGGTCGGCGCTGTCCCGGATCCGGTCGACGGTCGTGGAGAGCGTCGTCGTGGCCGGGTCCGATAGGCCCTTCAACGCGCGTCCGAGCCGCCGGCCGTCAGCGCCGTAGGCCGTCACCGTCCAGCCCGCCGGCTCGGAGCCGACTCTGATGCCGAAGGCGAGGCCGGGCCGGTCGATCAGCTCTGGCGGGGCGACGAACGGCGGCCTGCGCGACAGGAACCTGGGCAGCGGGCTCACGGCAATCGAGGCTAGTCGGCCTGCCGTGGCCGGCCCAGTCCGCCCGCCGAGGTGGCCGTCGTGGCCACCTCGGCGGGCGAATGCCTCAGGCCAGCTCGAACCGGTCGAGGTTCATGACCTTGTCCCAGGCGGCGACGAAGTCGCGGACGAACTGCTCCTTGGCGTCGTCTGAGGCGTACACCTCGGCGACCGCGCGCAGCTCCGAATTGGAGCCGAACACCAGGTCAGCGCGGCTGCCGGTCCAGCTCTCGCCGTTCGGCCCCGTCCCGGTGAACGCGCTCGAGTCCGCGGCCGCCGGCACCCAGGTGGTGTCGAGGTGCAGCAGGTTGACGAAGAAGTCGTTCGTCAACGCGCCCGGGTTCGCGGTCAGCACGCCCAGCGACGAGCCGTCGTGGTTGGCGCCGAGCACGCGCAGACCGCCGACGAGGACCGTCATCTCCGGCGCGCTCAGGTTCAGCAGGTTCGCCCGGTCGATGAGCAGATACTCGGCGGGGAGCCGGTTGCCATCGGCGAGGTAGTTGCGGAACCCGTCGGCCTGCGGCTCCAGGTGACCGAACGACTCGACGTCGGTCTGCTCCTGGGAGGCGTCCACCCGGCCGGGGGTGAACGGCACCGTGACCGTCACGCCCCCCTCGCCGGCCGCCTTCTCGACCGCGGCACAGCCGCCGAGCACGACGAGGTCGGCGATCGAGACCGCCGTCGAGCTCGCCCGCTGGATCTCCTCCAGCTTGGCGAGCACGGTCGCCAGCTCGGCCGGGTTGTTGGCCTCCCAGCTGCGCTGTGGCTCCAGGCGGATACGGCCGCCGTTGGCGCCACCGCGCTTGTCCGAGCCGCGGAACGAGGCCGCCGCCGCCCACGCGGCACTGACCAGCTGCGACACGCTGAGCCCGGAGGCGAGGATCTGCTGCTTGAGCTGCGTGATCTCGGCCTCGCCGATCGCCTGCGCGGGGGCTGCGGGCAGCGGGTCCTGCCAGAGCAGCTCCTCGCTCGGCACCTCGGGGCCGAGATAACGCGCGACCGGGCCCATGTCGCGGTGGGTCAGCTTGTACCAGGCGCGGGCGAACGCATCGGTGAACTCGTCCGGGTTGTCCTTGAAGCGACGGGAGATCGGCCCGTAGATCGTGTCGAAGCGCAGCGCCAGGTCGGTGGTCAGCATCCTCGGACAGTGCTTGCCCCCGTTGTAGGCGTCGGGGACGACCTCCTCGGCGTCCTTGGCGACCCACTGGTTGGCGCCCGCAGGGCTCTTCTCCAGCTCCCACTCGAAGTTGTAGAGGTTCTCCAGGAAGTGGTTGGACCACTGGGTCGGCGTCTGGGTCCAGGTGATCTCGATCCCGGAGGTGATCGCGTCCGGGCCCTTGCCCGACTTGTAGCTGTTCATCCAGCCGAGGCCCTGCATCTCCAGCGGCGCGGCCTCGGGCTCGTGGGTGACGCTCTCGGCAGGCCCGGCACCGTGAGTCTTGCCGAACGCGTGGCCACCGGCGATCAGCGCCACCGTCTCCTCGTCGTTCATCGCCATGTTGCCGAACGTCTGACGGATGTCATGGCCGGCGGCGACCGGGTCGGGGTTGCCGTTCGGGCCCTCGGGGTTGACGTAGATCAGCCCCATCTCGGTCGCGCCGAGCGGGCGATCGAGCTCACGGTTCCCGGTGTGGCGGCTGTCGGTGAGCCACTCGGTCTCCGGGCCCCAGTAGACGTCGTCGTCGGGCTCCCAGGCGTCGACGCGGCCGCCGGCGAAGCCGAAGGTCTCGAAGCCCATCGTCTCCAGCGCCACGTTGCCGGTGAGCACGATCAGGTCCGCCCAGGAGAGCGCGCGGCCGTACTTCTGCTTGACCGGCCACAGCAGGCGTCGCGCCTTGTCGAGGTTGCCGTTGTCCGGCCAGCTGTTGAGCGGGGCGAAGCGCTGCTGCCCGGTGCCCGCGCCGCCACGGCCGTCGTGGATGCGGTAGGTCCCGGCGCTGTGCCACGCCATGCGGATCATGAACGGCCCGTAGTGCCCGAAGTCAGCGGGCCACCAGTCCTTGGAGGTCGTCAGAACCTCGGCGATGTCGGCCTTGACGGCCGCCAGGTCAAGGCTCTTGAACGCCTCCGCGTAGTCGAAATCGCCCCCGAGCGGATTGGCCACCGCGGGGTTCTTGGCGAGGACCTTCAGGTTGAGGCGGTGGGGCCACCACTCCTGATTGGCGTCGCCCTGCAGCGGATCGGTCAGGCCATGGGCAACCGGGCAGCGGGCAGCGCTCGGGTCGTTGATCTCGCCTTCGACGGCGTCGCGGTTATCGGCCACGTCGGACACGGGACTCCTCTCGGGTTCTGGGTTTCATCGGCTGGCCGGCCCAACGGCACGGGCGGGCTCCTGGCATTCGGGGCAGACGCCCCAGTAGATGACCTCCGCCTCGTCGATCACATACGCGTGATCGTCGAGCGGGTCCAGGCACGGCGCGGCGCCGACCGCGCAGTCGACGTCGGCGACCGCGCCGCAGCGGCGGCACACGACATGGTGATGGTTGTCGCCGACCCGTGCCTCGTACCGCGCCACCGAGCCCAGCGGCTGGATCCGGCGCACGAGACCGGCCGAGGTGAGCGCCGCCAGCACGTCATAGACGGCCTGGTGCGAGACGTCGGAATACTGCTCACGGACGAGCTCGATGATCGTGCTCGTCTCGGCGTGCGGCCGGCGCTCGAGTGCCGCCATCACCGCCAGGCGCGGCCGCGTCACCCGCAGATCCGCGCCGCGCAACGCCATCTCGTTCGCGCGATCGGTCATCGGCAGACACTCTGACGCCTTTTCTTGATCGAATCAAGTTTGTTCGCGTTTTCCGGAAAACCCGGCGGCGGCGCGCGAGACGGATCACCCAGGTGGGTCCGTCGGCCGGCCCGTGTGGGTGATCCGGTTCCGGTCCGCCCGCGCGGGCCCGGCGGCCGGCGGCGGGGTGCTGATCGCCCACGAAGCGATGCGCGGCGCGACGCGTGTGTGATCCGGTCCGCCCGGTGTGCCGGATTGCCCACACGGCGTCGCCGGGGTGGGCGTGTGGGTAATGCCGTCCGCCGGGTGTGCCGGATTGCCCACACGGCGTCGCCAGCGTGGGCGTGTGGGTGATCCGCGCGGACTGAGCGGCGCCGCGCGGCCCGGGCGCTGGAGTGCCCGATCACCCACGGAGTGCCGCGGACCGGGGCGCGTGGGCGATCCTGCCCGCCCTGTGTGCCCGGTCGCCCACACTGTGCCGTCTGCCTCGCCGCGTGGGTGATCTAGTCCGCCGGGTGCGGCCGAACGCCCACACGTCCGAGCCCACGTCGCTGCGTGGGTGATCGATCCCGCCCTGGCCGGTGGATCGCCCACACGCCGAGCCGGAGCGCAGCGTGTGCGATAAACGCACGCCTCCTCGGGCTAGTCCCCGACGAGCGGGACGAAGCTGACCTTCTCGAAGCGCTCGCGCTCGATGGTCGCGCCGGTCCGTCGCAACCGCATGAGGTACTGCCCCTCGGTGCCGAGCGGGATGACCAGGCGAGCGCCGGCGGCGAGTTGGTCGACGAGCGCCGGCGGGGGTTGCTCGGTGCGGGCGGCGACGTTGATCGCGCCGTAGGGCGCCGCCTCCGGGTAGCCGCGGGTGCCGTCCCCGCTGACCAACGTCACGTTCACGATCCTCGCCCGCTCGAGTGCGGCCCGCGCGCCGTCCGTCAGCTCCGCGTGGCGCTCGATCGAGTAGACATGCGCGGCCAGCTTGCTCAGGACGGCGGCGTGGTAGCCCGAGCCCGTGCCGACGTCGAGCACCGTCTCCTCGCCGGTGAGTGCCAGCAGCTCGCACATGCGGGCGACGACGGTCGGCTGGGAGATCGTCTGGCCGGCCGCGATCGGCAGCGCATCGTCGTCCCATGCGGACTCGTGCTGCTCCGCGGGGACGAACAGGTCGCGTGGCACCTCGGCGATCGCACGCAGCACCCGTTCGTCGACGATCGTCGACCGCAATGCGTGCGCCAGCTCGCGGGCGTTGCGCGCCATGTAGCCCGGGCTACCCGATCGCGGCGCTCAGGCCACGGCGCGCAGCAGCGCGGTGACCGCGATCGCGATCGCGAACACGACCACCAGCGAGCGGCCCCGCCATAGCGCGAGCGCGCCCGCGCCGACCCCGGCGATGAGCTGCCAGTCGGCGGTGTAATGACGGCCCGATGCGAACAGGCCGTCGGCGACCAGCGCGCTCAGCATCGCGACCGGGAGCAGCCCCGCGATCCGCTGGACGCGCGGGTTGGCGAGCACCGACTCGGGCAGCGAGACGCCGGCGAGCTTGAGCCCGTAGCAGCCGACGGAGGCGGCGAGGATCGTCGCCCAGAGGCTCATCGGATCTCCTCGGGGTCCGCGGCGCCCGCGCCCAAGGTGCTGCCCGCGCCCTCCGCGCTGCCCGCCGCAGCAACGCCGCGCGCGCCCGCCCTGCCGCCCGCGCCACCCCCACGCTCCGGCAGCAGCCCGGCGAGGACCGCCACCGCCGCCGCAGCGATGATCGGCACCCCGGCGGGGGCGATCGTGATCAGCGAGAGCGTCACCGCGACCGCACCCAGCGCCGTCGCGGGCCCCCGTGCGCGCGACAGCTGGGGCCACAGCAGCGCCAGGAAGATCGCGGGGGCGGCCGCGTCGAGGCCGAACGCCGAGGTGTCGATCCCGCCGCCGATCAGAGCCCCGGCGAGCGTGCCGAGGTTCCAGAGCGAGAACAGCCCGAGTCCGGTCACCCAGAAGGCGAACCGCCCGGCGCGCGGCGTCCGCTGCGCGACGGTCATCGCGGTCGTCTCGTCGATCACGAACTGGGCGGTGAGGAGACGCTTCAGCCCTCGCGGGCGCAGGATCGGAGTGAGGGGGAGGCCGTAGAAGGCGTTGCGACACCCGAGCAGCAGTGCGGCGGACAGCGCGGCCGCGGCCGGGCCACCCACGGCAAGCACGCCGACGAGCGCAAACTGCGAGGCCCCGGAGAACAGCACCACGCTGAGCGTCACGACCTGCAGGGTGCCGAGTCCGGCGGCGGTGGCGACCGCGCCGAACGTGAACCCGAAGGCGGCCGCGTACAAGGCGATTCCGGCCGCCGCCCGGACGATCTCCCACCGCTCCGGCAGCGCCTCCCGGGGCGATCGCGCCACGGGCGCGGAGGTCGACGCGGCGCTGCCCATGCTCATGGCAACACAATAGGAAGAAAGGGAGGCAATAGGAGAGCAAATCTCTCGCGAATCGCCTCCGTTTGCGCAATCATCTCCTAGATGGACGCTGTCGACCGTCGGATCATTGCCGAGCTTCAGCGCGATGGGCGACTTTCGAACGTCGAGCTCGCCGACCGCGTCGGCCTGACGCCCGCGCCGTGCCTGCGCCGCGTCAAGAATCTGGAGAGCGACGGGGTGATCCTCGGCTACACCGCGCGGATCGACCCCGCGGCGCTCGGACGTGAGTTCGAGGTGCTCGTCAACGTTGACCTGACCCGCAAGGACCGGGCCACCTTCGAGGCGTTCGAGAGCGCCGTCGCGGCGCTCGACGAGGTGATCGAGATCCGGCGGATGTTCGGGCTGCCCGACTACCTGCTGCGCGTCGCGACCGACAGCATCGAAAGCTACGAGACGTTCATCTCGACCCGGCTGGGAAACGCTCCCGCGATCCTGAGCCTCGACTCCCACATCACGATGAAGCTGATCAAGTCTCCGGACAGCGCGCCCGGCAACCACTCTTGACAGAGGAACAGTCTCGATATATCGTTGAGTGATCGACGAACGATCGCGGTGACCAATCCGCGACCATCGAACACCATCGAAGGAGAACAGCAATGAGCGCCCCGTCAGTCCGGGGTCGCATCGCCGGTCGCGAGTCGCATCTACGCGCCGCCGACGCGGACCGTGAACAGATCGCCGACCAGCTTCGGACCGGGCATGCCGATGGCCGGCTCGATCTCGACGAGTTCCAGCAGCGGCTTGAGCGCTGCTACGAGGCCAAGACGTTCGGCGAGCTGAGCGTGCTCGTGTCCGATCTGCCCAAAGAGCTGCCGGACGCAGGCGTCCCCGCGCATCGAGGCCGGCGTGCCGGGCCAGGTTGGTTGCTCCCGCTCGTCGCGCTCCTGTTCGTGATGATGGCGGCCTCGGCGGGCGCATGGCACCACGGACATCACCCGCCGTTCTTCCTGGTGTTCCCCGTGCTCTTCCTGATCTGGCGGCTGGCGTCCCCCCGGCGCCCGCGCTGGTCGGCCGGCACCCGCGGAGGCCCCAGCCGCTGGGCATGACTCGGCCCGCCGGCCGCTGGGCCTGAGCTCAGCGCGCCGGCGCCTGCGGCCGGGCGAGCCCGAGGTGATCCCGCAGGGTGGTCCCGCTGTACTCGCGCCGGTGCAGACCTCGGCGCTGCAGGATCGGGACGACGTGGTCCACGAACAGCCGCAGTGACAGCGGCGAGGTCGTGGGTTGCAGCGTGAACCCGTCGCAGCCACCGCGCGTCACCCAGTCCTCGATCAGGTCCGCCAGTTGCTCGGGCGTTCCGGTGAACTCGAGGCCACCCGGCAGCCCGGTGACCGACTGGGCGATCTCCCCGAACGGCCGCCCGGACTCGAGGGCGCGGCCGATGATGACCTGCGCGAAGCTCGTCTTCTCGGCCGTCGCGGCGAGCTCGGGATCCAGCGGCTTGGCCGGGTCGATCCGATCCTGATCAAGGCCCGCGTTGTGCGCGAGGTTGCGCCATCGCAGCTCGGGGTCGACGCTCTCCTCCAGGGCCTGCCGGCGCTCCGCCGCCTCGGCCTCGGTGCTGCCGAGCACGTACGCCAGGCCGGGCAGGATCCGCACCGAGCCCGCCGGCCGGCCATTCCGCGCGGCCGCCGCGTCGATCTTCTCCCGGAATTCCACACCCGCCTCGACGCTCGGTTGCGGGGTGAACACGACGTCCGCGACCTTCCCGGCGAGCTCGATCCCGGCCGGTGAGGAGCCGGCCTGGGCGAGCACGGGGTGGCCCTGGGGCGGCCGCGGCACGGAGAGCGCGCCGGCGACGTCGTAGTACTCCCCGTGGAAGTCCGCGGGACGAAATCGGGCGGTGTCTGCCCACACGCCAGTGGCGTGGTCGCCGACGATCGCGTCCTCCGGCCAGCTGTCCCATAGCCGGCGCGCGACCTCGACGAACTCGGCCGCCCGGGCGTAGCGATCATCGTGCTCCGGGTGGGCATCCAGGCCGTAGTTGAGCGCCGCGTCGCGGTTGTAGGTGGTCACGATGTTCCAGCCGATGCGCCCGCCGGTGACGTGGTCGGCGGTGGCCAGGCGGCGGGCGAGGTCGTACGGAGCGTTGTACGTCGTCGTCGCGGTGCCGACGAGACCGATCCTGCGGCTGCTCATCCCGAGCGCCGCCATCAACGTGATCGGGTCGTAGCGGACCTGGGGGAAGAAGCCCGCCCGGAACACGGCGATCGCGTTGGAGTCGGCGATGAACACCGCGTCGAGCAGGCCCTGCTCGGCGATCGCGGTCGCCTCGAAGAAGCTGCCGACTCCGGCGGCCGCCTGGGGATCCTCGTCCTGCACGCGCCAGCCGGACTCGTGGTAGCCGCTCGGCGTCAGGAACACCGTGAGGTGGGCGGGGCGCGGGGAGCTCATCGCCCTGGATGCAAGCACAGCGACGGCTCCTCGTTACGAGGGGCCACCTGCGTTGACGCCGCGTGACGTGTGACATATTATCCTCGCGCATCCAACGGAGGAGGAGGATTCATGTCGGGTCGACGTTCGTTGTGGGCTGCCGCTGCCGCGGTCGCGGCGGTCGCAGTCGCGGGATGCGGCGGGGGAGGCACCGCCACCGTCGGCACGTCGGGAGGCGGAGCCAGTACCTCGTCGGGTTCGTCTGGCTCGTCGGGGACGCCACAGCGTGGCGGCACGCTGACAATGCTCGGTCAGAGCGACATCTTCAACCTTGACACGGTGAGTGCCTACTACACCGTGAGCACCAACCTCGAACGGCTCTGGACCCGTCAGCTGTTCACCTATCCGGCCCCCACGAATTCGCCGGCGCCCCCGAAGCTCGTCCCGGACATCGCGACCACGATCCCGACCACGAGCAACGGCGGGATCACTGATGGCGGCAAGACGATCACCGTTCACATCAGGAAGGGCGTGGACTGGAACACGCAGCCGGCGCGCCAGGTGACGGCCGCGGACTTCGTGCGCGAGTTCAAGATGCTGTGCAACCCCGCCTCGCCGGTCGGCGCGCCGGGGTACTACACCAACACCATTGTCGGCATGAAGGCCTACTGCGACGGCTTCGCCAACGTGAAGCCGACCGCCGCCGCGATCGATGCCTACGCGGCCGGGCACTCGCTTGCCGGCGTGGCGGCAAAGGGAGCGCTCACAGTCACCTTCCACCTCCTGAGTCCGGCGAGTGACTTCCTCAACATCCTCGCACTGGGCTTCTCCTCGGCGCGCCCTGTCGAGTACAACCAGTACGTTCCGGACAGCGCACCGATGCGCGCACACACGCTGTCGGATGCGGCGTATGAGATCACCAGTTACAACGCGACCCGTTCGATCACGCTTGCGCGCAATCCAGCATGGAAGGCGTCCACCGACCCGTGGGTCAAGGCCTACGTCAACAACATCAAGATCACCGAGGGGCTGACCGCCGCCAGCGTCCAGCAGCAGTTGCAGGCCGGCACAGGGGACATGGAATGGGACGTGCAGCCCCCGGCGCAGTCACTGCCGGGCCTGCAGTCCTCGCACGATCCCAACCTCGTGATCGGACCGAGCGGTAGTGGCTACGTCGACCTCGGCATCTACCTCACGCTCAACCAGTACGCCGGGCCGATGAAGAACAAGCTGGTCCGTGAGGCGGTCGCTCTGGCGACGAACAAGAACGCGCTCGTGCAGCTCAACGGCGGCACCTCGATCGCCAAGGTGACCTCCCAGGTCGTCCTACCTGGCAACGTCGGCTACGTGAACAACTTCAACCCGTTCCCGCAGAACACCGGTGGCGGGAATCCGGCCGCGGCCAAGAAGCTGCTCGCCAAGGCCGGTCACCCCAATGGCCTGACGATCAAGCTCCTGTACTCGACAACCGACCCGATGCCCGCGGAGGCACAGTCGCTGCAGGCGAGCCTCGGCGCCGCAGGCTTCAAGGTCAAGCTCGTGCCCGCCACGCAGTCGGACTTCTACGGCAAGTACCTGGAGAACCCGGCCACATCCAAGCGCGACGTCTGGGACATCGCCCCGCCCGGCTGGGTGCCCGACTGGTTTGGCAACAACGGTCGCTCGACGATCGTGCCGCTGCTCACCCAGCCGGGCGCCGGATCGAACGACTTCGGTGGATACACGTCCTCGACGGTCAACAGCGACGTCGCCAAAGCGCTGTCGGCCCCGTCGCTGGCCACGGCAACGAAATGGTGGCAGGCCGCGAACGAATTTGCCATGAAGGATGCGGCAATCGTGCCGCTGTTCGACCTCAAGTGGGCGGTCTATCACTCCAGCTCGGTGCATAACTGCTCGTTCTGGTGGCCCGACCTGAACTGTGACCCGGGCAACGTCTGGCTGAGCAAATGAGCGAGACGCGGTCGCCGACCGAACCGGCTCGGCTCGCGAACGGACCAGGCCCCGTGCCCGACCCGTTCGCGGCGTGGAGCTTCAACGACCCCTACTCAGACCGCCTCGTCGCATTCATGTCGGAGGGCTGGGGCTCGCTGCCGTCGCCGGGTATCGCGGTGGCGCCGCCGCCGGACATCCTGCGACGGAGGCGCGATGCGCTGCGCGCGGAGCTCGGCTGCGACGTGCCGGCGCTCGTCACCTCCGGGCGGGCACCCGTCCGCAACGACGACGTGGTGTACCCGGTCCGCGCGAGCAGCGACTACGTCTATCTGACCGGCGATCAGTCGGCGGGCGGGGTCCTGTGCCTTGACCCGATCTCGGGCCAGGGCGACGTGCTCTATCTCGACGTCCCTGAGGGACGCACCGGAACGGAGTTCTATTCCGACGCCGCGCGGGGAGAGCTGTGGGTCGGTCCGCAGCCGTCGCTGGAGGCGCGCGAGCAGGCACTCGGCGTCGTCTGCCGTCCGGCGGCGGAGCTCGCCGGGCGCCTGGCCGAGCTCGGCGGGTCGATCCTCAGCGGGCCCCCCGAGACCTCGCTCGACACGTTGCCGGCGGGATCGGCGGCGGAGGCCCGCCGCCTGACCGGCCTGGTCTCCGAGCTGCGGTTGATCAAGGATGAGTGGGAGCTCGGCGAGCTGCGGCACGCGATCGAGGTGACGATCGACGGGTTCGGCGACGTGCGCACGCTGTTGCGGGGCCGCTCGTCGGTCAACGAGCGCGAGGTCGAGATCGCGTTCGCCGCTCGCGCGCGGCGCGAGGGCACGGGACCGGGCTACCACGTGATCGCCGCCGGCGGCCACCACGCCACGACCCTGCACTGGAGTCGCAACGACGCGACGATCGGTGCCGAGGATCTGCTGTTGCTCGATGCGGGCGTCGAGCTGAATTCGCTGTACACGGGCGACCTCACGCGCACGTGGCCGGTTGGCGGGCGCTTCAGCGGCGCGCAGCGCCAGGTCTATGAGCACGTGCTCGCCGCCGAGCAGGCCGCGCTGTCGTGCCTGCGGGCAGGCGCGCTCTTCCGCGAGCACTACGACGTGTGCGCGCGGGTGCTCGCCGGCGGCCTGGCCGACCTCGGCGTGCTGCCGGTCGCCCCCGAGGAGTCGCTGAGCGCCGACAGCGGGCTGCATCGCCGCTGGACGCTGTGCGCCCCCGGGCACATGCTCGGCCTCGACGTCCATGACTGCTCGCAGGCGCGAGAGGATCGCTACATCGGTGGCCGGCTTCGCGCCGGGATGGTCCTCACCGTCGAGCCGGGGCTGTACTTCCAACTGGGTGACGAGCTGGTACCGCCCGCGCTGCGCGGGATGGGCGTCCGCGTCGAGGACGACGTGCTCATCACCGAGGACGGCTACGAGGTGCTCAGCCGCCGGTTGCCCCGTCAGATCGACGAGCTCGAGGCCTGGTGCGCGAGCTGACCGTGGAGCTGCACACCGACCGGCGGGCCGACACCCTGCTCGCCGTCGAGGACCTCCACGTCCGCTTCGAGACCGAGGCAGGCACCGTTCACGCGGTGCGCGGCGCCTCGTTCTCGATCGGTCGCGGCCAGACACTCGGGATCGTCGGCGAATCCGGCTCGGGCAAGAGCGCGACCGCGCAGTCGCTGCTCGGCCTGGTCCCTGAGGCGACGGTCACCGGCACCGCCCACTTCGAGGGCGAGGATCTGCTCGCGCTCGATCGCGAGGAGCTTCGCCTGATCCGCGGCCGGCGGATCTCGATGGTCTTCCAGGACCCACTCACGAGCCTGCATCCGCTCTATCGCATCGGGCGCCAGGTCGCCGAGGCGCTGCGCGTCCACACCGACATGGGGCGCGCCGCCGCGCGCGACCGGGCCGCCGAGCTGCTCGGCATGGTCGGGATCCCGCGCCCCAAGGAGCGGCTCGACGACTACCCGCACCAGTTCTCCGGGGGCATGCGCCAGCGGGTGATGATCGCGATGGCGCTCGCGCTGGACCCGGCGCTGATCATCGCCGACGAGCCGACGACCGCCCTTGACGCGACCGTCCAGGCGCAGGTCCTGGAGCTGCTGGTCAAGCTGCAGCAGGAGCTTGGGACCTCGCTGATCCTGATCACCCACGACCTCGGAGTGGTCGCGGACCTGGCCGACGACGTGATGGTCATGTACGCCGGGCGCCCGGTCGAGGTCGCCGAGCGCCGGACCGCCTACTACGAGCCGCACCACCCCTACACCCGCGGACTCCTGCGCTCGATCCCGGTCGCCGGTCGCACCGGAGGGCGGCTGCCCGCGATCCCTGGCCAGCCGCCGAGCATGTTGCGCGAGCCCGCCGGCTGCGCGTTCGCGCCGCGCTGCACGCAGGCATTCGCGCGGTGCAGCGAGGACCCGCCGCTGCGCGCGGTGGGCTCCGCCGAGCACCAATCGGCCTGCTGGCTGCCCACCGACCCCGCCGACCCCGCCGAGCGCACCGACCCCACCCGGCCCGGCGAGGCCACCGAGCCCGCTGCCGCCGCCACCGGCGAGCTGGAGACGGCCGGCGCACTCGCACCGGCACGGCCGAAAGCGCGCGGGGTCTCGGCGGCGCAGGCACTGATGGAGCTCACCGGCGTGGTCAAGCACTTCCCGGTCGGCAGCAACGCGTTCATCCCCTCCCGGGGGCGCCCGGTCGTCCACGCGGTCGACGGCGTCGACCTCACGGTCCGGAAGGGGGAGACGCTCGGGCTCGTCGGCGAGACCGGGTGCGGCAAGTCGACGCTCGCGCGGTGCATGGCGGGGCTGCAGCCGCTGACCGCAGGGCAGATCAGCTACGACGGCCGTGACCTCACGGCGATGTCGAGCCGCGGGCTGCGCGAGATGCGGCGTGAGATCCAGGTCGTCTTCCAGGACCCGTACGGCTCGCTGAACCCACGCCGGCGGGTGGGCTCGATCATCGCCGAGCCGCTCCACGTCCATCGCATCGGCAGCAAGGCCGATCGCCACCGGCGCGTCCAGGAGCTGATGGAGCTGGTCGGCCTCAACCCCGAGCACTACGAGCGCTACCCGTCGGAGTTCTCCGGAGGCCAGCGCCAGCGGATCGGGATCGCGCGGGCGCTCGCGGTCGAGCCGCGCCTGTTGATCTGCGACGAGCCCGTCTCCGCGCTCGACGTCTCGGTACAGGCGCAGGTCATCAACCTGCTGCAGGACCTCCGCGACGAGCTCGGGCTCACCTGCGTGTTCATCTCCCACGACCTCGGCGTGGTGGAGCACGTCTCCGATCGCGTCGCGGTGATGTACCTCGGGGAGATCGTCGAGCTCAGCAGCGCGCCGCAGCTGTACCGGCGCCCGCGGCACCCATACTCCGCGGCGCTGCTGTCGGCCGCCTCGGTGCCGGATCCCGACCGCGCCCGCGCCCGCCGGCGCATCGTCGTCACCGGCGACGTCCCGTCGCCGGTGGACCCGCCCAGGGGGTGCCGCTTTCACCCACGCTGCCCCAACCGGCAGGACCGCTGCACGACGGATGGGCCGCAGCTTGAGCCCGAGTCCTTCGACGAGGCCCATTTCACCGCCTGCCACTTCCCGGTCAACACCCAGGTGCAGCCGTGACGACGGCGCTCCCACCCGTCGAGACGCCTCTGCAGGGCGCCGAGGGCCTCGATTCCGAGCGCGCGCCGCGGGGGCCGTGGGCGCTGGCCGCGCACCGCCTGCGCCATGACCCGGTCGCGATGGTGTCAGCCGCCTTCATCGTGCTGCTGGTGCTGGCCGCGATCTTCGCCGGGGTGATCGCCCACATCACCGGCCACACGCCCGACCATCAGAACCTGAACACCGGGCTCAGTCCCAAGGGACTGCCGCACGCGCCCGACTCGACGTTCTGGTTCGGGACCGACTCGCTCGGGCGTGATCTCTTCATCCGCGTCATCTACGGCGCGCGGGTGTCGTTGCTGGTCGGCATCACCTCGAGCGTGAGCGCGGTCGTGGTCGGAACGACGATCGGCATGGTGGCCGGGTTCTTCGGCGGCCTCGTCGACACCCTGCTGTCGCGGCTGATGGACCTCGTGCTCTCGTTCCCGTTCGTACTGGCGGCGATCGCGCTGGTCTCGGTGGTCGGGCCGAGCCTGTCGGTGATCATCATCGTGATCGCGTTCTTCTCCTGGGCCTCGGTCGGGCGGATCGTGCGCGGGCTGACCCTCTCGATCCGGGAGAAGGAGTACATCGAGGCGGCGCGCGCCGGCGGCGCGCGAGCCCCGCGGATCATGTTCCTGGAGATCCTGCCCAACCTCACCGCGCCGCTGATCGTCTACACGACGTTGCTGATCCCGGCGGGCATCGCGTTCGAGGCGACGCTCTCGTTCCTGGGCCTCGGCGTCGTCCCCCCGACTCCGAGCTGGGGAGACATGCTCTCGGAGTCGACCAACTACTACCAGGTGGCCTGGTGGTACATCGTCTTCCCGGGCGCCGCGCTGCTGCTCACCACGCTCGCCTTCAACCTGCTCGGTGACTCGCTGCGCGACGCGCTCGACCCGCGCGGCGAGCGACTGCTGCGCAGCATGGCCAAGCGCCCGCGGCGCAAAGGGAGGCGCAAGCGGTGATCCGCTTCCTGGTCAGACGAGTGCTCGCCGGGGTGATCATCCTGTGGATCGTGAGCATCGCGGTGTTCGCGCTGTTCTTCGTCGCCCCTCACGACGTCGCCCAGAAACTCGCCGGACGCGAGGCGACGCCCGCCACGGTGGCCGCGGTGACGCGTCGCCTCGGCCTCAACCGCCCGATCCTCGACCAGTACGGAAGCTTCCTGGGGCGGCTGCTGCACGGCAACCTCGGTTATTCGTTCTACAACTCCGAGCCGGTCACGCACCTGATCGGCAGTCGCATCGAGATCGACCTTTCGCTCACCCTCGGAGGCGCGGTCCTGTGGCTGGCGATCGGCATCACCACCGGGGTGCTGGCCGCAACTCACCCGCGCTCGTTCATCGACCGGACGGCGACGTTCTTCGCCGTGGTGTTCTACGCGGTGCCGGCCTTCCTGCTCGGGCTGATCCTGCTCTACCTGCTGTTCTTCCGCCTGCACCTCGCCGGCTTTGAGTTCTTCCCGGGGAGCGGCTACGTGTCGATCAGCGATCCATACGAGTGGGCGCGACATCTCATCCTCCCGTGGGTCGCGGTCGCGCTCACGACGGCCGCCACCTACACGCGGCTCACCCGCGCGGGGATGCTCGACGCCCTCAGCGAGGACTACATCCGAACCGCGCGCGCCAAGGGCGTGCCAGAGCGAACCGTCATCTACCGCCACGCGCTGCGAGCGGCGCTCACATCCGTCGTCACCCAGCTCGGGATCGACATCGGCGTGCTGCTCGGTGGCGCCGTGATCACCGAGAACGTCTTCGGGCTGCCGGGACTCGGTCAGCTCGCGGTGCAGTCGGTCACCCAGCAGGACCTGCCGGTGATCATCGGCATCGTGATGCTCGGCGCGGCGTTCATCGTCGTCGCCAACCTGCTCGTCGACATCTGCTACGCGGTCCTCGACCCGCGGGTCCGCGTCCATTGACCACCGGAACTGAGGAGGGAGCCGTGCACGAGGTCGAGCACCCCGAGCGGATCGCCGTGTCCCGCGCCGGTGGGACCGCCGCGTTCGTCGTCGGGCGCCGTGGCGACGGTGGGACGCGGGCGGCCGGCATCTGGTGCGGGAAGCTCGCCGAGCGCCCACAGCGGATCGACGAGCACGTCCCCGCGACCAACCTCGTCTTCTCTCCCGACGGGGCGCGCCTGGCCTTCGGGCTGCAGGACGAGGCGACCAGCCGCGTCCGGATCGGCCCCGCCGGCTCGAGCGACCCATCCTCGACGAGCGAGGTCCCGCTCCCCGGCTACGTCGAGGCGCTGGAGTGGACGGCCGAGGGCCTCCTCGCGCTCGCCGCCGAGCCGGGCGCCGATTCCGCATCGCTCACCTCCGGCCGTCCGCTGCCGGGAGCCGGCGAGGACCCGGTGGTGGTCAGTACCGGCACCGGCTGGCGCCGGCTCTGGCGGATCGACCCCGACCGGGGCGAGCCGGCGCCGGTCAGCCCCTCGGGGATGACCGTGTGGGAGTTCGCCGTCGTTCCGGGCGACGGGATCGTCGCCGTGTGCAGCGACGACCCGCGCGAGGACGGCTGGTACCGGCCCTATCTCGCTCACCTGTCGATCGATCCGGCGCAGCCCCCGCGGATCCTGCACCGCTCCGACTGGCAGCTCTCCTCGCCGGTGATCGACCGCGCCGGCGAGCGCGTCGCCTTCGTGGAGGGCTGGGCGAGCGACCGCGGACTGCTGGCGGGTGAGGTCCGGATGCTCGCGCTGCGCGACGCCCACGCGCAGCCCGAGCCGCTCGAGATCCCGGTCGATGTCACCTGGCTGTCGTTCGATGACGACGGGGCGCTGTGGTTCGCCGGCTGGGACCATCTCGGG
This sequence comes from Solirubrobacteraceae bacterium, assembly GCA_036501965.1. Classification (GTDB taxonomy): domain Bacteria; phylum Actinomycetota; class Thermoleophilia; order Solirubrobacterales; family Solirubrobacteraceae; genus Palsa-465. The sequence goes on along the minus strand of DASXZK010000016.1, from coordinate 69,125 downwards.
ACCGCCTGGGGCCGGTCCGAGAACGGCTCGGAGCCCGTCGTCCACCGCGAGTCAGCCGGCTGCGTGAACTCCCGCTGGCACCCGGCGGTCGTCCCGCTGGACGGGGAGGACGTGCTCACGGTGCGCTCGAGCCCTCAGGCCCCGCCCGAGGTCGTCCGCCTGCGCCCGGAATCCGCCCCGGCGCCATGGTCATCGCTCAATTCCGGCGCCGCCGAGCGCGACATCGAGGTGCGCGAGGTCCGCTGGAACGGTGAGGACGGCCTGGAGATCGAGGGGTTGCTGGTGCTGCCGCGCCCGAGCGCGAACGGAGCTGCCCCGCAGCTCATCGTCGACATCCACGGCGGTCCCAGCATCGCCTTCCATTACGCGTGGACGATGACCTGGGCCGAGGTCCTCACCGCGGCCGGGTTCGCCGTGCTGATGCCCAACCCGCGCGGTGGCGTCGGCCGCGGCCAGTCGTTCGGCCGCCTCAACCTCGCCGACCCCGCGGGCGCGGAGATGATCGACATCGTCTCCGGCGTGCGCCATTGCGCCGATGCCGGCCTGGTCGCCCCGGGCCGGGCCGGGGCGATCGGGGCCAGCTATGGCGGCTACCTCACCGCGTGGGCGGTCTCCCGGCCGGATGTGTTCGCCTGCGGCGTCGTCATCGCCGGGGTCACGAACCTGATCAGCTGCCGCGGAACCGCCAACAACAACGCGTTCTACGACTTCCTGCTGCAGGGGTCGCCGCGCGATGCCGGTCCTGCGTACCTCGAGCGCTCGCCGGTTGTCGCTGTTGACGCGCGGACCTCGCCCACGCTCATCCTTCACGGCGAGCAGGACCAGTGCGTCCCGGTCGGGCAGGCGCATGAACTTCACTATGCGCTGCGCGCCGCCGGGGTTGACACCGAGATGGTGGTCTACCCCCGCGAGGGCCACCAGACCGTCGAGCCCGAGCACCTGACCGATCAGCGCCGCCGCGCCGTGGAGTGGTTCGAGCGATATCTGGTCGGCCCATGAGGTTCGGGCTCCACGTCCCGAACGTCGGCCGACGCCGAGCCGCGACACTGGACGGCGTGTTCCCCTTCGGACTTGGCCCGCCGGGATGAGCCCGGCCACCGCCACCCGTGACGTCGTCGTGATCGGTGCGGGCGCCGTCGGCGCCGCGTGCGCGTACTACCTGTCGGAGGCTGGGCTGAGCGTGACCGTGCTGGACCGGGGGTCGGTCGCCTCGGGGACGACCGGCGCGGGCGAGGGCAACATCCTGGTCTCCGACAAGCAGCCGGGGCCCGAGCTCGCGCTCGCGCTGCTCTCGGGTCGGCTGTGGCGTGAGCTTGACCCGGAGGTCGCGGCGTCCGCTGAGCTCGAGCTCAAGGGCGGCCTCGTCGTCGCGCCCCAGGAACAGGCGCTCGACGCGCTGCGCGTGCTCGCGGAGAGCCAGGCCGCCGCCGGTGTGCAGACCGAGGCCGTCAGCGGCGAGCGCCTGCGCGAGCTCGAGCCAGAGCTCGCCCAGGACCTCCCCGGTGCCATCCTCTACCCCCAGGACATGCAGGTCCAGCCGATGCTCGCCGCCGCTCACCTGCTCGCGGCCGCTCGGGCGCGGGGCGCGCAGGTGCGCCTCGGTGAGGCGGTCACGGCCCTGCGCCGCGCGGGTGAGCGTGTCACCGGCGTGGTGACGGAGAGCGCCGAGATCTCGGCCGGGGCAGTCGTCAACGCGACCGGTGCCTGGGCCTCGCAGACGGCATCGCTGGCCGGCGTGCACGTCCCGATCCTGCCCCGGCGGGGGTTCATCCTCGTCACCGAGCCGCTCGGCGCGGTCATCCGCCACAAGGTCTACGACGCGGCCTACGTCGCCGATGTCGCCAGCTCGGCCGAGGGTCTGGAGACCTCAGCGGTCGTCGAGGGCACCAAGAGCGGCACCGTGCTCATCGGCGCCAGCCGCGAGCGGGTCGGCTTTGACCCGGAGACCTCGACGCCGGTCCTGGCGCGGCTCGCCCGGCAGGCCATCCGGCTGTTCCCGATGCTCGAGCGCGTGCGGAGCCTGCGCGCGTACCGCGGCTTCCGGCCCTACTGCCCGGACCACCTGCCGGTGATCGGCCCTGACCCGCGCGCGCCCGGGCTGCTGCACGCCTGCGGCCACGAAGGTGCCGGCATCGGCCTGGCGCCCGTCACCGGGTGGCTCATCGCCCAGTGCGCGACGGGCCGCGCGCCGGACGTGTCGCTGGCGCCGTTCGCCCCCGAGCGCTTCGGCGAGGGAGGCACGTGAGCGAGTCATTCCAGATCACGGTCGACGGCCGGCCGGTCGAGTGCCGTGCGGGCGAGACGATCGCGGCGGCACTGACGCAGGCGGGCATCGACGCCTGGCGCACGACGCGGCGCGGCGGGACGCGGCGCGGGCTGTTCTGCGGGATCGGTGTCTGCTTCGACTGCCTGGTGACGATCAACGGAGAGCGTCCGGTGCGCGCATGTCTGGCCACCGGGCAGCCGGGGGATCGGATCGCCACCGCGCTCAGCGGGCATGCGCACGGCGGTGACGCATATGTCTGAGGTGGACGTTGCCGTCATCGGCGCCGGGCCGGCCGGCGTCTCAGGCGCGGTCACCGCGGCCGACGCGGGCTGCCGGGTCGCTGTGCTGGATCTCGGCGCCCGTCCCGGCGGCCAGTATTGGCGCCACGGCGACCCGTCGCTCGGCCCGCCTGTGCCCGGGATGCATCACGGATGGCGGACGTTCACCGCGCTGCGTGACCGCTTCGACGCCCACCGTCGCGCCGGGACGATCGACTATCGACCCGAGCATGCGGTCTGGCAGCTGCAGCGCCACACTGGCGGCTTCGCCGTGCGCGCAACCGCGGGCGAGCGCGACCCGGCGCCGTGCACGGTCGGAGCCCGTACCGTGCTCGTCGCCACCGGGGCGTACGACCGCCACGTCCCGTTCCCGGGCTGGACGCTGCCGGGCGTGATGGCGGTCGGCGGCGCGCAGGCGTTGCTGAAGGGCAGCCACGTCTCTCCGGGGCGACGCGTTGTGGTCGCCGGAACCGGTCCGTTCCTGCTGTCGGTCGCCGACGGGTTGCTCCGCGCCGGCACCCGGGTGGTGGCGGTCGTCGAGGCGAATCTCGCGCGCGCCTACGCGCGTGAACTACGCTCCGTGGCCGCGGTGCCCGAGAAGCTTGCGGAAGCGGCCGGGTACGCGGCCTCGCTCGCGCGCCACCGCGTCCCGTATCTCACGGGCCACGCGGTCGTGCGCGCCGACGGCCCGGACCGCGTGCGCACGGTCACCGTGGAGGCGATCGATCGCTCCTGGCGACCGCTGCGGGGCCGCGGGCAGATGCTCGAGTGCGACACGCTCGCGGTCGGGTTCGGCTTCGTCGCCCAGCTCGAGTTGCTGCTCGAGCTCGGCTGTGGCACCCGACTGGACGCCGCCGGCTCGTTCATCGTCGAGACGGATGTCCGCCAGCGGACGAGCGTCGCGGGCGTGTACGCCGCGGGGGAGCCGACCGGCGTCGGCGGGGCGGACCTCGCGGTCGCCGAAGGAGCGCTCGCGGGCGAGGCGGCCGCCGAGTCGCTCGGCCGGGTCGGCGGACTTGACACCGCGGCGGGCGGCCGCGCACGGCGTCAGCGCCGGCGGCTGCGCGCCTTCGCGCGGACGCTGGCCGCCGCCCATCCCGTCCCTGACGGCTGGCAGAGCTGGGCGGACGCGGACACGCAGATCTGCCGGTGTGAGGAGGTGACCGTCGGCGAGGTGAGCGCCGCGGTCGCGCTCGGGGCGCGCGACGCACGGGCGGTGAAGCTGCTGGCCCGCCCAGGTATGGGGTGGTGCCAGGGGCGGATCTGCGGCCCCGCGGTCGCGTCGCTCACCGCCGCCTCGCAGGGCCGGGCGGTCAGCCCCGACGATCTGCGCGATATCTCCCGGCGATCACTTGCCCAACCCGTTCCGCTGGGCGTGCTCGCCGCGCAGGAATCCGGCGAGAAGCAGTGTAATATGTCACATCGCACCGCGCGTCATAGCGGTGCCATCGACTCCGAAAGAAGGGGCCACGCACCATGAAGCCATGGCATGGGGTGCTCGTCGCGACGGCGACGCCGTACGACGATCAGCTGGAAATCGACCTTGAGCGCCTCGGCGAGCACATCACCTGGCTCGCGGCGAACGGATGCGACGGCGCGACGCCGAACGGCTCGCTCGGCGAGTACCAGGTCCTCACCGATGACGAGCGCGCTGCCGTCGTGCGCACCGCGGTCGAGGCCGCGCCCGAGGGGTTCAGCGTGATTCCCGGCGTCGCCGCATACGGCGCGCGGGAGTCCCGCGCGTGGGCCGAGCAGGCGGCGGAGGCCGGGGCCGACGGCGTCCTGCTGCTGCCGCCGAACGCCTACCGCGCGGAGTCGCGGGCGGTCCTCGCCCACTACGCGGAGGTCGCGAAGGTCGGTCTGCCGATCGTCGCCTACAACAACCCGATCGACACCAAGGTCGACCTCACCCCCGAGCTGCTCGCCGAGCTGTACGAGCAGGGCAGCATCGTGGCCGTCAAGGAGTTCTCCGGCGACGTGCGCCGCGGGTACCGGATCGCCGAGCTCGCGCCCGAGCTCGACCTGATCGTCGGTGCCGACGACGTGCTGCTCGAGCTCATGCTCGCCGGGGCCAAGGGCTGGATCGCGGGCTATCCGAACGCCTTCCCGGCGACCTGCGTCGAGCTCTACGAGGCCTGCCGGGAGCACGACCTGGAGCACGCCCTGCCGTTGTACCGGATGATGCACCCGCTGCTGCGCTGGGACTCCCGGACCGAGTTCGTCCAGGCGATCAAGCTGTCGATGGACATGGCCGGCCGGCACGGAGGCCCCTGCCGGGAGCCACGCCAGACGCTGACCGACGACCAGCTGGAGGCGATCCGCGCGGCGACCGATGCGGCGATGAAGGTCGGTTCCAGGTAGTGCGCGCGCGCCGCGTCTTCGCCGCGGTCGACTCTCACACCGAGGGGATGCCCACTCGGGTGATCGTCGGCGGCGTCGCGCCGATCCCGGGCGAGACGATGGCGCAGCGGCGCGTCTACTTCCTGGAGCACCTCGACGAGATCCGCCAGCTGCTCGTCAACGAGCCGCGGGGCCATGCGGCGATGAGCGGCGCGATCCTCCAGCCCTCGACCCGTCCGGACGCGGACTGGGGAGTGCTCTACATCGAGGTCTCCGGGTGTCTGCCGATGTGCGGTCACGGCACGATCGGGGTGGCGACGGTGCTCGTCGAGACCGGAATGGTGGAGGTCACCGAGCCCGTCACGACGATCCGGCTCGACACGCCGGCGGGACTCGTGGTCGCCGACGTGCAGGTGGCCGATGGCGCGGCGGCAGCGGTGACGATCCGCAACGTGCCCGCGTTCTCGGTCGCGCTGGATCGCGAGGTTGAGGTGCCCGGCCTCGGCACGGTGACGCTCGACATCGCCTTCGGCGGGAACTTCTACGCGATCCTGCCGATCGAGCAGATCGGGCTCCCGTTCGACCGCGCGCGGGGCCAGGAGATCCTGGACGCCGGGATGCGGATCGCGGCCGCGATCAACGCCCAGGACGAACCGGTCCACCCCGAGGACCCGACGATCCGCGGCTGTCACCACGTGCAGTTGCTCGCGCCCGGCTCCGACGCCCGGCTCTCACGCCACGCGATGGCGATCCATCCCGGCTGGTTCGACCGCTCCCCGTGCGGGACCGGCACCTCCGCGCGGATGGCCCAGCTCCACGCCCGGGCTGAGCTCGCCCTTGGCGACGAGTTCGTCAACGAGTCGTTCATCGGGACCCGGTTCATCGGGCGTCTCGTCGAGCAGACGGCGGTCGGCGGGGTCACCGCGGTCGTGCCCACGATCACCGGACGGGCGTGGGTGACGGGCACCGCCCAGTACATGCTCGATCCCACCGATCCGTTCCCGGCGGGATTCGTGCTGTGAATGGTCAATACCCTCTTGCCTCGTGACCGCACCGACCGACCGCGCCGCCCGAGCGATGACCGCACCGCGTGACGCCGCGGCCGCGATCACCGTCGCTCCGCTCGTCGAGCGCCAGAGCCTGCGCGAGCAGGTCGGCAACGCGCTGCGCGCCGCGGTCGTCTCGGGCGAGATGCAGCCCGGGACCGTCTATTCCGCGCCGTCGCTGGCCGCCCGCTTCGGCGTCTCGGCCACGCCCGTCCGCGAGGCGCTGCTCGACCTGACCAAGGAGGGGCTCGTCGAGTCGGTGCGCAACAAGGGCTTTCGTGTCACCGAGGTCACCGACCGTCACCTCGACGACATCACCGAGCTGCGCAGCCTGATCGAGGTGCCGACCGTCACCCGCCTGGCCGGCGTGATCGAGCGCGAGCAGATCGAGGAGCTGCGCCCGCTCGCCGAGGAGATCGTCCGTGCGGCAAAGGGCGACGACCTGATCGCCTACATCGAGGCCGACCGCCTGTTCCACGTCGCCCTGCTGGAGCTCGCCGGCAACCTCCGCCTCGTCGACCTGATCAGCGAACTGCGCTCCCAGACCCGTCTGTACGGGCTGGCCGAGCTCGTCCAGCAGCACCGGCTGCTGAGCTCCGCCGAGGAGCACCTCGAGATCCTCGACGCACTCGCCGACGGCGACGGCGCGCGGACCGAGGAGATCATGCGCCGCCACATCGGCCACGTGCGCGGCCTGTGGGCGCCCCACGGGCACGAGTGATCTTCGCCTGACGCGGCCGTTTGTTTGGCTGTGGCCGGGGTGGTGGTGGTTCCGGCCGACTCTGGGGCGGCTCCGTGGTCGGTGCGAAGGTCAACTGCAGGCAATGACCAGGGAGGGCGGCGGTTTGTCGCACTCGGTCCGTCGTCGGCGGGCGGGTGGGCGATCCGTGCCGCCCTCGCGGGGCCCCGCGGCGCGGCGGATCTCGCACGCGTGTCGGCGTCCGATCGCGTGTGTGCCTTCCGTCGCGAAGTGCGGCGGCGATCGCGCACGCGGGCCGGCGGACGCCGGTGAGTGCGTGATCGGTCGCGCGACGTGTGGACTATCTGGCACGGCGCTCGGCGGACGCGGTGAGTGCGCGGTCCGTCTCGCCCGTCTCGCCCGCGCCGCCCGCCCCGCCCGCGCCGCCGGACTCGCCACCGGCGAGCACCCCCCGCCCGCGCTCGCAAGGTGGGCGCTCAGGCCTCCACTCAGCCGTGGTTCCGGTTCATCGACGCGGACTGGCGTCCCTCACCGGACCTGAGTCCGCCCTCGCCCAGGGGGTAGGAGTACTGACACTCGCAGCATCCCACCAGCAAGAGGAGCTCTCATGGGCGACCGTCTGCAGCGGATCAAGGGCAAGACCGAAGAGCTGAAGGGCAAGGGGAAGAAGAACGCCGGCCATGACAGCGGTCGACCGGGAACCGAGGTCCGCGGCGCCGCTGAGGAGGGCAAGGGCAAGGCGCGCAACGCCGTCGGCAAGGCACGCAGCGCCGCCAAGAAGGCGGCGCGTTAGCCGCTCTCAGGGACATCGTCGGTTGGAGGTAGCGGCGCTCACCGGTACCTTGTGGCGACCGACATGGAGAGCAAGACGATCGCCTTCGTCGACTGCTGCGGCTACTCGGCGTACACGGATGAGCATGGCGACGCGGCCGGCGTCGAGGTTTACCTCGGGATGCGCCGGGCGGTTGAGCGCGCGGCCGCGGGGGCCGGCGTGGTGATCGTCAAGTGGACCGGGGACGGGGCGATGCTGGCGGCCGACAACTCGACCGCCGCCCTCACGTGCATCTACCGCGCGATGCTCGTGATGAGGGAGTCCGGCCCGCTCGCCCTCCGTGCCGGCGTCACCGTCGGCCCGGTGACCCGGGTCCCGTACGGCGAGCTCGACTACCTGGGCTCCGCGGTCAACCGCGCGGCCCGCCTGTGTGCCGACGCGGCGCCGTGGCAGGTCCGCGTCGGGCGAGACGCGGACCACACGGCGATGTACTTCACGCTGCGGCCGGCGGACGTCGCTCGCGCGACAGCCGCCCGGTAGCCGCCTCAGCCGGCGCTGACGGCCTGCGGCCGGGTCGCGGCCACGGCCATCCGCCCGGCCTCGAACGCACTCGCGAAGGAGACCTCGGCCAGGCACCCCGGCGCGGCCACCTGGTCGCCGCAGAGAAAGACGCCGTTGCCCCGGTCGATCGCGGGGCGGTCGCGCCAGGTGGAACCGGGCATGTCCAAGGCGCCGGTGCGACGGTCCATCACCTGGCGGCGGCGGAACGTGACTCGCTCGCGCCAGCCGGCGAACGACTTGTCGAGCAGCTGCTCCAGGCGGGCGCAGGCCGCATCGGCGCTCTCGCCGGCTTTGATCGGCATCTGGGCCTGGACGAGCTCCTCGCCGCTGGGTGCCAGCGTCGGATCGTTGGCCGAATATCGCTCGATCCACCCCGACCCGGCCAGATCCGAGATCACCCAGGGATCGTCGCGGCGCCGGTGCAGCGCGAGATCGAGGCACAGCGTGTGACCGCTCGGCCAGTGCAGCTCCGGGTCGCCGAGCAGCTCGCGGGCCTGGTTCAGCTCGAGGGCGACGATCGTCGGGCCGTCCGGCAGCGCGGTCACGCGCTCCCCGGTCACGATCGTCACGCCGAGCGAGCGGGCGTGGCGCTCCATCGAGTCGACCATCATCCCCCAGCCGCCGACCGGGAAGCGCGCCGCGATCTTGGGGTCGAGCAGCAGCCGCTGGGTCCGCTCCCACACGAACGCCGCCGAGAGCTCGCCGGGGTCGTGGTGGAAGGTGTAGACGCCGGCCAGCCCGGAGAGCATCGCGGCGGTCCGCTCGTCGGAGTGGTCGGCGACCCATGAGCGGAAGTCCTGCTCGCTGGGGGCCACGCGGCCGCGTAGGCGCAGGCCGGGCGGGATCAGGCTGAGTGGGGGAGTGCGGTGGATCGCACCCTCGTAGTGGAAGCGCACGCCGGTCAGCTGTGGGCGCGCCACCGGCGGCAGCAGATTGCGATCGCTCAGCCAGCTCCACAGCGCTCCGCCCTTGTAGATCGCGTGGGGCCCGAGATTCGTCTTGTATGGACCGGCGTCGCTGCGCGCGCGCCCGCCGAGCGAGCTGCTCGCCTCGAACAGCTCGACGTTCACTCCTTGTTCGGCGCAACTGATGGCCGCGGTGAGGCCCGCGACGCCGCCTCCGATGACCGTGATCTTGTGCATGGCTGGCACCGTATTGACCATCTGGCCCGGTGTACAGTGCCAGTTATGGGCAGTCGACCGGGGCCAGTTGAGGTGCTGCTCTCAGTGCGGCGCGGCGGCGTCGCGCTGCACGAGCAGCTCGAGCGGGCGCTCCGCGACGCGGTGCGGGAGGGACGACTGCAGGCAGGCGCGCGGCTGCCCTCCAGCCGCGCGCTCGCCACCGAGCTGGGGATTTCTCGCGGGGTCGTGACCGCCGCCTACGAGCAGCTCGTCGCCGAGGGCTACCTGCAGACCCGCCAGGGTGCGCCGGTGCGGGTCGCCGAGGGCGTCCGCGCGCATGCGCCACGACCCGCGGCGCCACCGCTGATCGAGCGGTTCGCGTACGACCTCACGCCCGGGCTGCCCGATCTGCTCGGCTTCCCGCGTGAGCGGTGGCTGCGGTCGGTGCGCAGCGCCTGGCGCGAGGCCCCACTCGATGCCGTCGGGTACGGCGATCCTCGCGGTGAGCCGTCGCTGCGGGAGGCGCTGGCCGACCATCTGCGACGCGCGCGCGGGGCGGCGGCCGACGCCGAGCACCTCGTCGTCTGCACGGGGTTCCGGCAGGGCCTGTCGCTCACCTGCCGGTGGCTGCGTGCGGCGGGGATCGAGCGCGTGGCGCTGGAGGAGCCCGGCTGGCACGCGCAGCGGCTGATCGTCGAGGAGGCCGGTCTCGAGGTTGCGCCCGTCGCCGTCGACGGCGAGGGCGTCTCGGTGGAGGCGCTTGACGCCAGCGGCGCCGAGGTCGTCGTCGTCACCCCGGCGCACCAGTTCCCGACGGGCACGGTGTTGAGCGCCGGGCGGCGGGCCGGCCTGATCGAGTGGGCCGAGCGCGGTGACCGGCTGATCGTGGAGGACGACTACGACGCCGAGCTCTGCCGGGGACAGGTCGGCGCCCTCCAGGGCCTCGCTCCCGACCGCGTCCTGTACATCGGCTCGGCCAGCAAGCGGCTGACGCCGGGGATGCGGCTCGGCTGGATGCAGCCGCCCTCCTGGATGTCATGGGCGCTGATCTCCGCCAAGGCGATCGAGGATGCCGGCTCCGAGGTCTCCGGTCAGCTGGCGCTGGCGGACTTCATCGCGCGGGGCGAGTTCGAGCGGCACCTGCGGCGGATGCGCGGGCGCTACGCCCGCCGGCGAGAGGCGCTGATCCGCTCGCTCGCCGACCACCACCCGGAATGGCGCCCGCGCCCGGACGCCGACGGCATGTTCGTGCTCGTCGATCTCCCGGGCGGGCTCGACGAGTCGACGCTGCTGACGGCGAGCACGCGTCGCGGCGTCGGGCTGGAGGGAGTCGCGCTGCACAGCTACACGGGCGCCGCCGCCCCCGGGCTCGTGATCGGGTGCGGCTCGCTCCCGGAGCCCGCAATCGACCGGGCGCTCGCGCTGCTCGGGGCGGCGCTACCGCGCGAGGTAGGCGGCGAGGTGAGCCAGTGAGGAGGCCAGCCCGGCGGCGTGATCCTCAGCTGAGATGCCGTCCGGGACGTCCTCGGCGCGGATGTCCACCCGGGTTCCAGCCTCGCCCGCGGTGAGCTCCCATCGCAGGGTCATCGCGCCGCCGTTGGCGGGATCCTCGGAGGCGAAATCCGCGGTCTGCACGACGCGCACCCCGGGGACGAGCTCGACGAAGCGCACCTCGACGATGTCGGAGTCCGCGGTGGATTTCCCGCGTGCCGTGGACCCGTCGGTGTACGTCAACACGAGCCGGTAGGACCCGCCCGGCGTGGCGTCGAATCGCTCGAACCGGCCGGTCATACCGGCGGGTGGCAGCCAGACGGTGAGCGCGTCGGGATCGAGCAGCGCCGCATACACGCGGTCCGGCGGGGCGTCGATCACCCGCGAGGCTGCGTCTGTCCTGGTCACCGGGCCACCCTACAGTGAACGGTCGAGCGGACGCGGCGACAGCGCGGGGGGCAGGCAGATGCAGCAGTCTGTTCGCCTCCGGGCAACCGGCGGGCCGGACCGGACGACCGGTCGATCAGTAGCGTCCCGCCCGATGAGTGCGCTGCACGTCTTCGACATGGATGGGACGCTGCTGCGGGGCACGACGGCGTCCATCGAGCTCTCCCGGCGGCTGGATCGCCTTGAGCCGCTCGCCGATCTGGAGGCCGGGTTCGCCGCGGAGCGGATCACCGCCGCGGAGTTCGCGATGGAGATGCGAGCTCTGTGGACCGAGCTCAGCCCCGAGCTGGTCGCGGAGGTCGCGAGCGCGTCGCCGTGGATCGACGGAATCCAGGAGGTGTGCGCCGACATCGCCGATCGCGGAGAGCGCTCGATGCTGATCACGATGTCCCCTGACTTCTTCGCCGAGCACCTCCTGGCCTTCGGGGTCGACGTCGTCGCCGCGTCTCGGTTCCCCGCACTGCCCTTCGCACAGCCGATCGACACCGCGGGGATCCTCGAGCCCGCCGACAAGGTCCGCCTCGCAGAGCAGGAGTGGATCGCACACGGACTGACGCCGAACGACTGCGTCGCCTACGGCGATTCCATGTCCGACCTGCCGCTGTTCGGAGTCCTGGAGAACACGGTGGCGGTCAACGCCGACGAGGATCTCGAGCGGGTCGCGGCCATCGCCTACCGCGGCGACAGCCTGCTCGACGCGTACGCGCTGGCCCGCAAGCTCCTCGCCCGACGGCTGTGACGGCCGCCATGTCGGTCACCGGGCCGCTCGTCGGCGTCAGCGCAGTCGTGGTGCGAGACGGTCTCGTCATCGTCGGCCGGCGCAAGGGATCGCACGGCGCCGGGAGCTGGGCATTCCCCGGAGGCAAGGTCGAGCCTGCGGAGGACCCGCGTGAGGTCGTCGCGCGTGAGCTCGACGAGGAGACCGGCCTGCGCGCGCTCCGAATCGCGCCGATCGCGTGGACCAGTGACCTGCTCTCGCACGGGGAGCGCACGCTGCACTTCATCACCTTGCACCACCTGGTCGACATCGCCCCAGGTGAGCCGATCGTTCGTGAGCCCGACAAGGTGGAGGATTGGCGATGGGTCGCCTGCGATGAGATCCCGGAGCCGATCTTCGCTCCGGCCGCATCGCTGTTGGCCACCGGGTGGCGGCCTCCACGCCGAAGGGGCGCGCCTCCAGCACCGCCTCAGGAGTGATCTTGGCGGATCGCCTGCAGCGTGAAGCTGGCGGCCAGGCGCCAGGGCCGCTCGCTCAGGCGCCATTCCCCGCGGTCGTCGCAGGTCATGTGCGACGGGAACGCCGGCCAGGGGACGCTGTCGTGCTCGACCAACTGGGTGAGCTGCATGCCGCGGTCGAGCAGTGCGGTGACCGTCTCGCCGAGCCCGTGGTTCCATTCGACACTCATCGTGGTCGCGAATACCTGGTCGGTCTGCACGTAGGTCCCGCCTTCGTTCCAGATGGTCGGTTCGGCGCGCTCGAAGTACGCCTGATCGACGGCGAGCAGCTCACCGTGTCGGTCGTCGAGTGTTGCCAGCATCGGATGCGCCTCGCGGATGAACAGACGGCCGCCGGGGCGCAGCAGGGCGGTCACGATCTCCGCCCAGCGGTTGATGTCGGGCAGCCAGCACAGCGCCCCGATCCCGGTGTACACGAAGTCGAACGAGCCGGCCGGCAGGACCTCGAGCGCGCGGTACACCTCGGCCTGCACGAACCGCGTGGGCGATCCGAGCCGCTCGGCGAGGGCTCGCGCCTGCCCGAGAGACTCCGCCGAGAAGTCCAGGCCGGTCATCGAGGCGCCGAGCCGGGCCAACGACAGGGTGTCGGTTCCGATGTGGCACTGCAGATGGACGCCGGTCAGCCCGCCGAGGTCGCCCAGCCGCTCGCGATCGAAGCTCACGACTCCTGAGAGGAACTCGGGATCCTCGACGAACCGCTCGACGGAGTAGTCCGGGGAGGCGGCGTGCGCTGGGGCGCGCTCGTCCCAGTTGGCGCGATTGATCGCGAGGTAGTCGTCCACCGCCCCATCATCCACAATCGCGCGGCCAGGCGCTGCTCAGCGGCCGGTCAGCGCAGCCCGGACGTGCTTGACCGTCGCGCCGCGGCGCACCAACGGGCCCGGGGCGAACTGGGCGACACGCAACTCCTCCAGCAGCCACAGCACGTCGCTGCGCCCGGCCGCCTCTGCCTCCAGCTCGTTGATCTCGGCCATTCGCCTGCCGTCGACCGCGAACTGGCTCGGCAGCCGCTGCAGCCGCTGGGCAGCGGCGCGGAGGTAGCGCTCGACATCAGCCAGGCGCGTGATGCCCGCGGCCGCCAGCATTCCGGGGTACACGAGCCGGCCGAGCTGGCGGGCGACGTCCTCGCGCGCGGGACCGAACGCCGCGCTCGCCGGGAGCGTGTCGAGTTGCTCGCGGACGGCTCGCGCCGCGTCGAGGATCCGACCGAGCGCGCGAAGCGCCTCGAGGGTGGCGGGCCGGAGTTCGCCGCGCACGTGCTCGCGCAGCGCCGTGAACCCGGCGGCGTCCCATGCCGGACCGCCGCCACTTGCGATCAGCTCCTCCAATGCGGCGCTCGTCGCATCCTCGATCACCGCATCCAGACTGCCGTGCGGTGCGGCGGCGAGCGTCAGCGTCAGCTGCGGCCCGAGCTGGTCGGTCAGCCACCGGCGCGGTGAGGCAACCGTGAGCCGCAGCAGCCGCCGGGTTCCGCGGACCATCGATACCGCCTGTTCGCCCACGGTCTCGCACACGCGGATCCCGACCGCGTCGCCTTCGTCGACGAGTGCCGGGAAGCCGCGCAGGCCGCCCGGCAGATCGACCGTGCGCGCCAGCGAATCGATGTCGAAGTCGTGCATCCCATGGCGTGCGAGGGTCGGCACCGCCTCCTCCAGGCGTGCCGCGAGCGCCGGACGCAGCTGATCGCGCAGCGCGTCGAGCGATTGCCCCGAGGCGAGCGCCGTCCCGTCGTCGTCCTCGACGGAGAAGGTCATCCGCAGATGCGCGGGCAGCGCCTCCAAGGACCAGTCGGTGGCGCCGATCCGCACGCCGCGCAGCCGTTCGATCGCGCCGGCGAGCACCTCGAGCAACGGTCCAGACCGCGGCGTGACCGCGGCGAGCAGCGCGGCGGCGGTGTCCGGGATCGGAACCAGCGGCGTGCGCAGGCGCTTGGGCAGCGTCCGCAACAGGGCGACCACGAGCTCGGTGCGGAACGCGGGCACGAGCCACTCAAAGCCGATCTGCCTCACCGCTCCGAGTGACCCCAATGGGATGTGAACCGTGACGCCGTCCGCCGCCGAGCCGGGGTCGAAGCGGTAGGACAGCGTGAGCTCGAGCGACCCTTGCTTCCAGATCGCCGGCCGGTCGGTGTCGGCCCCCCCGGCGTCCCCCTCGATCAACATCTCCATCGGGTAGTCGAGCAGCGCCGGCTCCGTCTGTCGCATCTCCTTCCACCAGCGGTCGAAATGTCGCCCGCTGACGATGTCCGACGGGATCCGGGCGTCGAAGAATGCGGCCCTCGTCGCATCGCTCGCGAGCAGATCACGCCGGCGCGCCCGTGCCTCGAGCGCCTCGACCTCCTCGACCCGGCGCTCGTTCTCGCGCATGAAGGCGTGGCGCTCGTCCCAGTCGCCCTCGACGAGCGCCCGCTGGATGAACAGCTCGCGCGCAACCGCCGGGTCGATGCGCCCGTACTGGACCGTCCGCGATTCGACGATCGGCAGCCCGTACAGGGTCACCCGCTCGGATGCCACGATGGCCGCGCGGCGCCGCTCCCAGCGCGGCTCGCCGTAGGAGCGCTTGACGAGGTGCTCGGCGAGCGCCTCGACCTGTTTGATCTCCGCCGCGGCGGCCGTCCTGCCCCACAGTCGGGACGTCTCGACGAGTTCGGCGACCATCACCCAGGTTGGCCCGCGCCGCGCGAGGGCCGAGCCGGGGAAGATGGCGAACCTCGCGCCGCGTGCGCCCGTGTACTCCCGGGTCCCGCCGTCCTTCAGCCCCAGGTGGGAGAGCAGGCCGGCGAGGAGCGAGGCATGGATCTCCGGCGGCTCGGCGGGTGTGTCATTGAGTGTCACCCCGACCTCGCGCGCAGCGTCCTCGAGCTGGCCGACAAGATCCTGCCACTCGCGGATGCGCAGGTAATGCAGAAACTCGGCCTTGCAGCGCTTGCGGACCTGCGAGCGCGAGAGCTCCGCCTCCAATGAGCGCAGATAGCGCCACAGGTTCAGGAACCCGAGGAAGTCAGACGAGCGGTCGGTGAACCGGGCATGGAGCTGGTCGGCCTGGCCGCGCTGTTCGGCGGGGCGCTCGCGCGGGTCCTGGATGGAGAGCGCGGCGGCGATCACGGCCACCTCGCGCGCGCAACCGCGCCGGTCGGCTTCCAGCACCATCCGGCCGAGTCGCGGGTCGATCGGCAGCCGCGCCAGGCTGCGCCCGAGCGCCGTGAGCGGCTGCTCGGCCGACGGGTCCAGCGCGCGCAGCTCGTGCAGCAACGCGACGCCGTCCCGAACCTGGCGACGGTCGGGCGGCTCGAGAAATGGGAACGCCTCGACCTCTCCGAGCTCCAGCGCGGCCATCTGGAGGATCACGCTCGCCAGGTTCGTGCGCAGGACCTCCGGGTCGGTGAACTCGGGTCGAGCGTTGAAATCCTCCTCTGAGTACAGCCGGACGCAGATCCCGTCGGCAACCCGACCGCAGCGGCCCTTGCGCTGGTCCGCGGAGGCACGGGAGATCGGCTCCACAGGCAGTCGCTGGACCTTGAGCCGCGCGCTGTAGCGCGAGATGCGGGCCAGCCCGGTGTCGACCACGAAGCGGATGCCGGGGACGGTCAGCGACGTCTCGGCGACATTGGTGGCCAGCACGACCCGGCGGGGTGGGTGAGGGCCATTTCCGCGTCTGAAGACCTTCTGCTGATCCGCAGCCGCCAGGCGTGAGTACAGCGGCAGGATCTCCACCCGCGGCCCCAGCCGTCCGGAGAGCAGCTCCGCCGCGTCACGGATCTCGCGCTCCCCTGAGAAGAACGCCAGCACGTCACCGTCGCGTTCGGCGAGCAACTCCTCGACGGCGTCCGCCAGCGCGTCGAGCAGCTCCTCGTCCTCTCCGGGCGGCCGATACCGGACCTCGACCGGGTAGGTCCGGCCCGAGACCTCCACGATCGGGGCGCCCCCGAAGTGCTCGCTGAAACGCTCGGGATCGATCGTCGCGCTGGTGATGATCAGCTTGAGATCAGGGCGCCGCGGCAGGATGCGATGCAGGCAGCCGAGCAGGAAGTCGATGTTGAGCGACCGCTCGTGCGCCTCGTCGACGACCACCGTGTCGTAGCGGCGCAGCAGCGGGTCACGGCGGATCTCGGCGAGCAGCAGGCCGTCGGTGACCAACCGGACGAGGGTGTCCTCGGAGCCGCGATCGTCGAACCTGACCGCATAGCCGACCGGCCCGCCGAGCGGCACGTCGAGCTCGTCCGCGATCCGCTGCGCGACCGTCCGCGCCGCGATCCGGCGGGGCTGGGTGTGCGCGATCGTGCCGCGCACGCCGCGCCCGAGCTCGAGGCACATCTTCGGCAGCTGGGTCGTCTTGCCCGACGCGGTCTCCCCGGCGACGACCACCACCTGGTGATCGCGGATCGCGGCGAGCAGGTCGTCGTGACGGGCCGAGACCGGCAGCTGCGGGGGATAGGAGATCTCTGGGACCGACGCCCGGCGCCGCTGCACCCGAGCCTGCGCCTCGGCGAGCTGTTGCTCGAAGCGTGCGCGCGCCTGCTGGTTGCCCTTCTGCAGTCGGCGCGCCCGGCGGCGCAGTCGCTGCTCGTCCTGCAGCGTCAGCTCGCCGAGCGCCGCGTCATCGACGAGTGGCATGCAGGCGAGAATACGAACCGCCGCCCCGCCGAAGCTGAGCCAGGTCGGCCGTCGGTCCGTCTGGGCCCTGGCTGGTGTCTGAACCAGCAGAACGGACCAAACCGGCCACGGGAGAGAAGGCATGACTCACACCACCCCGGGCATTCACCGGTGGCGCGCGTTCGCGCTGCTGGCGGTGTCCTATTTCATGACAATCGTTGATTTCACCATCGTGAACGTTTCACTGCCCACGATCGGACGGGATCTGCACCTCAGTTCCAGCAGCCTGCAGTGGGTGGTGACCGCATACGCGCTCGCCCTCGGAGGCTTCCTGCTGCTCGGTGGGCGGGCCGCGGACCTACTGGGGCGCCGTCGGATCATGATGGCGGGACTCGCCCTGTTCACCGGAGCGTCGCTGGCCTGTGGGCTGGCCACCAGTGACGGGTTCCTGGTCGCCGGACGCGCGCTGCAGGGCCTCGGCGGCGCGCTGATGCTGCCGGCCGCGCTTTCGATCGTGATGAACATGTTCCGCGAGGGCGCCGAGCGCAACAAGGCACTTGGAATCTGGGGAGGACTCGGCGCCACGGCCGGCACGACCGGACTGATCACCGGCGGCTTGCTCACCAGGTACGCGGGCTGGCATTCGATCTTCCTCGTCAACGTCCCGATCGGCGTCGGCGCGCTTCTGCTGGCACCGCGACTCGTGCCTGACAGTCGCCTCGAGGCAGCGCACCGGCGGTTCGACGTGCTCGGCGCGAGCCTTGGAACGGGTGGTCTCGTGCTGCTCGTCGACGCGATCTCGCAAGCCCCACAGTACGGATGGGGTACGGCGCGCACGATCGCGCTGCTCGCTGCGGCGGCGGCGCTGCTCGTCTCCTTCCTGGTGGTCGAGACCCGGACCGTCGCGCCGATCCTGCCGCTGTCGATCTTCCGCCTGCCGACGGTCGCGGGGGCGAACGTGGCGGGGTTGCTGCTGGGCGGCAGCTTCTACGCGTTCGTCTTCGTCGGCACGTTATACATGCAGCTGGTGCTGCACTACAGCCCGCTCCAGACCGGAGCGGCGTGGTTGGCGGCATCGGTCACCTCGATGGCCCTTGCGGGCCTGTCACAGTGGCTCGTCACCCGTCGCGGCGCGAGGCTCGTGATGGCGATCGGGATGGGCCTGATCGGCGTGGGGATCATGTGGATGACCCAGGTGCCGGTCGACGGGCACTTCCTCGGTGATCTGGCCGGCCCGTTCTTCGTCGCCGGCGCCGGCACGGCGTTCGCGTTCATCCCCATCTCGGTCGCCGCGCTCACGGGTGTCGGGCCGGATCGCGCGGGCATCGCATCCGGTCTGTTGAGTACCTCCCAGCAGCTGGGCGGCGCGCTCGGGGTCGCGATCGCCTCCAGCGTCGCCGCCGGCCGCAGCTCGGCGCTGCTGCACGCTGGTCGGAGCGCACCTGCCGCGCTCACCGGCGGCTACGTCCGGGCATGCTGGGTGCTCGGGGCGATCGCTCTGATCGCGCTGCCGGCGATCTTCGCGCTCGTCCGCAGTGGGTCATCAGCCGAGGGGGACGCGGTCCCCTCAGCCGAGGGGGACGCGGTCCCCTCAGCCGCCGGCGAGGCGCGTCCGGCGCTGGCCGGGAGCCGGTGACGGAACGGGCGATCCGGGGCAACCGCGGCCTTCTCATCCGGAGGCCGCGGTTCAATGCGCGAAACGTCCCGTTCCGAGAGGAAGCCATGGCCCTCACGCAGCCACAACTCATTGCCGCAGTTGCCGACCGTGCCGAGCTCAGCAAGGCGGACGCCAAACGCGCGATCGCCGCGCTCGACGAGATCATCCTCGAAGAGATCGGCAACGCCCAGAAAGTCCGGATCGCCGGGCTCGTCCAGCTCACCGTCCGGATCAAGCCCGCCCAGAAGAAACGCAAGGGGCGCAACCCGGCGACGGGGGAGGAGATCGAGATCGCAGCCAAGCCGGCATCGGTGGATCTCCGGGCAAGGCCGCTGGCACGCGCCAAGGCCGCGCTCCCGTCAGTGCAGAAGGCGCGCCGCCGGCTTGCCGCCTAGGACCGGCTAGGACATCGACGGGAACAGGTCCGCACCGGTCAGTGACTGCTGATCGGTGCGCACTTCCCTGCTCTGCAGTCGAGAGTCACCTTGTGACCGTGGCGGTTCGTCGCGTGAATCCTCACGATCGGGTTCGCCGTCCCCTCCTGTTCGCTGTAGCCCTTTGCGAAGTAGGTTGAGTGCGGGCCGGCAATGATGACCGGGCTGCTGTTGTGGCTCCATCCCCACACGACCCCCTCTCGGCTGGTCGCGTTGACCGGCCCGTACACGTCGAGGATCGCGACGGCGCCGCTGACGAAGAACAGAAGCACCGTGGTCGTCGCCCGTCCGTGTGCCACCTGGATCGGTCCGGCGTTGAGCACCACGTTCCACGCGCGTCGCAACCTGCCCTCGGGCTGATCCGCATCCAGGTCAGCGAGGAACTGTAAGAACTCCTCGCCGTACTGCCGCCGCCACGATCGTGGATAGACGGCGATGAGCAGCCGGGACCAGCGGCTCCTCATCGGTCCCCGAGTGCCATTCGCTGCAGCCCCAGGCTGGCGAGGCGCGACGACTCGGCGAGACGTTGTGCCAGAGCCTCTCGGCCCGGCTGAGTGATGCGGTACGGGCAGCGGCGGTCATCGGCTTCCAGGCGCTCGATCAGGCCGTCGCGCTGCAAGCGGGTCAACGCCGCGTACAGAGTGCCGGGGCCGAGCGTCACGCCGGCGAACTCCTGCACATCCTTGGTCAGCGCGTACGCGTGCTTGTCGCCGCCGGCGAGGCTGGTCAGCACCAGCGCGGCCCGGTCTGAGATCTGCTTCACGACTGCCCTCGTGAGCTGCCGCGTGAGGCCCAGGCGCGAGGTTCGAGTACTGACAACGCTGACACGCTCGGAAGCATACGTCCGCGCGCATTTCTCGGACCGCGCGCCCTTGACGCACGCTCGTTTTTGGAGGTAGATTTCGGGGTACAGGTGCGCCGCGACAGAGCGATGAGCGAGGAGGAGGATCGGTTGTCAGGGCGCGCGACGCGCAGCTGCCGGGGTGGGCCGTTCGAGTACTGGCCACGGGTCGTCTGTGGAGCGGCGGCCCCGCGCTGGAGTGGGAGCTCAATGACGCGGGCCCTCGCATGACGCCGGTCTGGATGGTGCTGGTGGCCGCCCTGTGGTTCGCGGTGGCTCTGCTGCTGGTGATGGTCCTCGGGTTGAGTCGGCGCGTCCGGGACCTGAGCGAGGCCTGGGCCGAAGATCCCGTGCGGCCCGAGCACGCGGATGGAGCGGCTCTCGGGCCGCGGCTCGGGAGCACCGTCGACCTGGTACCGATGTCTTCGCCGGCCACGGTCGGCGGGCCGGGGCGAGACCGCGTCGTGCTGTTCCTCAACTCGTCGTGTGGCGCCAGTCACATGCTCGGCGACGAGTTGATCGCCGCCGGGGAGGACGGCTTCGTCATGGTCGGCTCTGATCTCGTGCTGGTCACGGACGAGCTCGGGGCCGAGTTCTACCGAGCGCTGGGTGCCGACGAGATCGTCGTTCAGCCCGCGAATGAGATCTCACGACAACTCGGGATCATCGCCACGCCCTACGGGATCGCGGTCGACGTCTCGGGGATCGTGAGGTGGTCCGGCATCGTGGGCAACTTCGACGATGTTCTCGCGATGGTCGCCGCGTTCGGTATGGATACGCACTGACGAGCGCCGGCGGAGTGGCGGATCAGATCGGGGGCCGGCGGTCACGCCACGGCAGCGCATCCTCGAGCTGAGTGGCGAGCCGGATCAGCCGGCCCTCCCCTCCGAGCGGCGCGACGAACTGCACCCCCAGAGGCATCCCATCGGTGGTCCAGTGCAGCGGCAACGAGATCGCCGGGCGGCCGGTCAGGTTGGCCAGTTGGGTGTATGGCACCCAGCCGAGGTTCTGGTCGACCATGTCGTCGACGATCTTCGTCAGCGAGAGGAGGCGGGCCGTCCGCGTTCTGAGCAGCGCATCGGCGACCCGCTGCAGCGGTTCGGGCAGCTCGAACTCTCCGATCAACGGCGGCGGCTTGGCCAGCGTCGGCGTGAGCAGCAGATCGTAGGTGTCGAAGAAGCTGGTGAGCCGCCGTGTGTGCTCGTGGCGGCGCTGCACGGACGCGAGGTAGTCGACTGCCTTCGTGGCCCGGCCGAGCGCGGCCATGATCAGCGTGTCGCGCTCAAAGCCCTCATCGCTCGCGCCGGTGCTGCGGCGTGCCTCGGCGACCTCCCATGCCACGTAGACGAACCACGACAGCAGGAAGTCCTTCGCCAGCTGGGCGTCGTCGTAGGGAGCGACCGCGAGAACCTCCACCGAGTGCCCCAGATCGCCGAGCGCTCGAACTGTGGCGTCGACGGCGGCATGGGCCTCGGGATCGGGATCCGGCGTGATCTCCGTCGGGACGCGCACGCCGATCCTGAGGCGCCCCGGATCGGCGCCGACCTCCCCGACGAACGGTCCGGACGGCATCGCCGGCTCGTACGGGCCGGCCGGCTCGCCCCCCGCCAGCACGTCGAGCATCGCCGCGGTGTCACGGACGGTGCGGGAGACCACTCCCTGCACCGCAGCACCGTGCATCGGCTCTGCCTCGGCGGGGCCCATCGGGAGAAGACCGCGCCCTGGCTTGAGTCCCACCAGCCCGCAGCAGGCGGCCGGAATCCGGATCGACCCGCCACCGTCGCTCGCTCCGGCCACCGGGACGACCCCGGCGGCGACGGCGGCCGCTGACCCTCCCGAGGAGCCGCCGGGCGTCCGGCCGAGCGCCCACGGGTTGCGGCTGGGTCCGAACAGGTCCGGCTCCGTGATTCCCTTCGCGCCGAACTCCGGGCAGTTGGTCTTGCCGAGGATGACGAGTCCGGCGTCGAGCCAGCGCTGGACGACGGTCGCGTGCTCGGTCGCCCGCCGCGCGGCCAGCGCGCGGCACCCCCAGCTCGTCGGCACGCCGGCGTAGTCCTGACCGAGGTCCTTGAGGAGAAACGGCACACCGGCGAACGGACCGCTCAGCGTGACGGCGGCGCGCGCGTCGGCTTCGGGGCGCATCTCCCGAACGATCGCGTTGATCCGGGGGTTGACAGCAGCGGCCCGCTCGCGGGCCAGCGCCAGCAGTTCGCGCGCGCTGACCTGCCCGCCCGCGACCAGCTCGGCCAGCCCGACGGCGTCGTAACCCAGGTACTCCGCGATCTCCATCGGCCGCGCCCAGCGTCCTCAGCGCGAGAGAAACTCGAGCAGTGCGGGGTTGACCTTGTCGGGGAACGTCCAGCCGATGTTGTGCGGGCCGTCGGGCACCTCGATCACCGTCAGGTCGGCGATCAGCTGCTCGTCACGCAGCCGGGCGGCGGTCGATTCGAATGGCAGGACCCGGTCCGCGGTCCCGTGCATCACGAGGGTTGGGACGTCGATCTTGGGCAGGTCGGCGCGGAAGTCGGTCAGCCAGGTGTCGACGCACCAGTAGGACGCATACGGGCTCGCGGCGGAGGCGACGTTGAAGCTGGCGTGAACCGCAGCCTCGCTGATCCGCTCCGGTGCCAGCTTGTCGGTGTTGTAGAAGTTGGCGAAGAAGTCCTCGAAGTAGGCGTACCGGTCGGCGACGATCGCCTGCTTGATCTGCTCGAACACCGCGCCGGGCACGCCCTTCGGGTTCTCGTCGGTCTGCAGCAGGAACGGAGGGATGACACCGAACATGACGGCCTTGCTCACACCGGCCGAGCCGTACTTGCCCAGGTAGCGAGTGACCTCCCCGGTTCCCATCGAGAACCCGGTGAGCACGACATCCTGGTCGAGCGCGAGGTGGTCCAGGAGCGCCTTCAGGTCGGCGGCGAACGTGTCGTAGTCGTATCCCGTTGCGGGCTGGCTGGAGCGGCCGAAGCCGCGGCGGTCATAGCTGATGCAGCGGTAGCCCGCCTCGAGCAGGGCGTGTTCCTGGCGCTCCCAGGAGTTGCCGTCGAGCGGATACCCGTGGATCAACACGATCGGCTTCCCGGCCCCGTGATCGTTGTAGTGGATCTCGATGTCGGCGCCGTTCTCCGTCCCGACCGTCACGAATGGCATGGCCCTGTCCCTCCTCGTGTCATTGTGATCCGCGGCGACATCACATCACATCGATGCAGGGTTCGCACGTGGACCACCCCTTCGCCCTGCTTGGATCACCGAACGAACGCGACGAATGGAGGAGAGAGCCATGGATATCGAGTTTCTGGCGACGGTGGCGGTGATCACGCCCGATCCGGCCGCCAGTCGAAGTCTGTACGTCGACACGCTGGGGTTGCCGCTCGAGGGCCAGGGCGGCGACTATCAGCACAGCGAACGCATCGCCGGCTGCAAGTCCTTCGGCATCTGGCCGCTCTCCCAGGCCGCCGAGGCATGCTTCGGTACGACGCAGTGGCCCACGGAGCGCACAGTGCCGCAGATGAGCATCGAGTTCGATGTTCCGGACGCGTCGGCGGTCGCTCCGGCAGCGCACGAGCTCGAGCAGGCCGGCTACGAGCTGCTGCACCCCCCGCGTCAGGAGCCCTGGGGTCAAACGGTGGCGAGGCTGCAGTCACCCGAGGGTGGGATCGTCGGGATCTCCTACGCCCCGGTGCTTCACGGCGAGAACTGATCCGCCGTCTTCGGTCAGGTACTGTCGACCAATGGATTGGGTGCCGCGACCTCGGGCGGCTGCGCCGGTTGCGGCGGTCTGGTTGGCGGTGGCGCTCGTGCTGGTGTTCGCCGCCGACGCCGCCGCGAGTCCGCCGCGGGGGAGAAGCGCTCGCACGCAGCGATCCGGAGCCCAGTACGTGGGCGCGGAGTCGCAGACCGAGGCGGCCGGTCTCGACCCGGCCGTGGGCCACTCGCAGGTCCGACCTCATCCCCGGCGGGTGACGCCCGCCCCGCGGATCTCGCCGACGACGGTCACCGTCGACACCGCCCATCCCGGCGCGGTCGTCGATCCCGCGGTCTTCGGTAGCGACTTTCTGGCGCCGTTCGGTGGGATGGGCAGCTTCGATGCCTCCAGCGAGGCGTTCTTCCCGTCGTTCACCTCGCAACTGAGCTCCGCGGTGGGGGCGGGGTCGCTGCGCTTCCCCGGCGGGATCACCGGGCAGAGCTACCAGTGGATGGGTGCGATCGGACCGCAGTCACTGCGCACCGACAATCCGGTCGGGCCGTCCGGCGGCCCAAGCCCGTCGACCGTTGGGCCTGACGAGTTCGGCAAGCTGCTCGATCTCACGGGCGCGGTCGGGGTGTTCGACGTCGATTTCGCCAATGGCACGGCGACCGAGGCGGCCGACCTCGTCCAGTACATGACCGACGGGCAGGGAACGTGGGCACAGCAGCGCGCCGCCAATGGGCATCCGGCGCCCTACGACGTGCCCTACTGGGAGGTGGGAAACGAGGAGCAGTCGGCCGACTACTGGCGGTCGGGGACGCCGGTGACCGTCGGCAGCCCGCCCGCGGGCGCGAACGCGTGCCCGAACGTCCCGACCTGCGAGTACATCTACGGCGGCACGACCGCGTTCACCAACCAGCGGGTGGTGCTCGCTGCGGACCGCCGCAGCTCGGCTGCGATGTCGACCGGCGCGGGCGGTCAGACCTTTCAGGTCGCGTACCCGCCGGTCGTGGCCGGCTCGGCAACGGTCGAGGTTGGCGGTGCCACTTGGACCCAGGTGTCGTCGTTGAGCAGCGCGGGACCGTCGGATCACGACTACACCCTTGCCGACTTGACGGGGACGATCACCTTCGGAGATGGGACCAACGGCGCCATCCCGCCGCCCGGAGCGTTGGTGACCGCGAGCTACCAGTCCGGGCCCCACGACGGCTTCGCGCAGTTCTACAGCGCGATGAAGCAGGCCAACCCCAACATTCAAGTGTGCTCATCGGACACGACCCAGAACTTCCTGGACGCGATGGGGACGACTGAGCCCTATGACTGTCTGCAGGACCATCCCTACGTCGGCTCGGGAAACATCTCGCCGTCACTGCCGATCGACCAGTACGAGTCCCAGGTGATGACCGTGCCCGACGTCGAGGACGCGGCGGTGCAGACCCTCCAGTCCGACGCCGATCAGGATGCCGGACGTCACATCCCGCTCGTCCTCACCGAGTACGGGCAGCTGATCGACTCGACGCCGGACCCACTCGACGCGCCGTACTTCCTGAACTCGCTCGATGAGGCGCTCCTGAACGCCAGCCAGCTCGCGGACTGGATCCAGCTGGGCGTCCCGGTCGCCGATCGTCAGCTGCTCGATGCAGAACTGCCCGCCGCCTCGGCGGTGACCGCAGGCCTGCCCGGAGCCGCGCCGTTCGCGACGACCGGGGCGATCACCACCCCCGGACCTCAGTCGGTGGTGCAGCCGACCGGCGAGTACCTGGCGTTGATGGAGCCCCTGGCGGGCGGGAGCCTGCTGGGCGCGACGGTGAGCGGAAATCCGTCGCTTGAGAGCTCAGGCCCCACCAGCGGCGATCTGGCCGTCGTGTCGGCCGCGACCTCGGCCGGGGTGCGACTCGTCGTCATCAACCGCAGCCCGTCCGCCGACATCCCCGCCGCAGTGACCTTCGCCGGGGTGACAGGCTCCGGCAGCGGCACCGTGACCACGCTCGACGGTCCATCGCCGCTCAGTGACAACTCAAGCCAGGCACCTGACACCGTGGCGACGAGCTCCGCCCCGGTGACCGTGAGGGGTGGTGCGACGAACATCACCTTCCCGGCTCACTCGGTCTCACTGATCACCCTGCCCGGCGTCTGATCCGGACGCCGCTCACTGGGTGCCGTCCTGTTGGGCGAGCCGCGCGAGGTTCAGCAACTGACGGCGGGCCATGACGAGATCACCGAGGCAGAGCAACGGTCCGAGCCGGCCGCTGCGCCGGGTGACCAACTTGAGCAACAGCCGGGTCGATCGCTCCTGCGGCACGAGCACATACGACATGACCGTTCCCATGATCCGCGCGGTCAGATGCTCACCCGGCGCGACCGCGAGCACCCGGCCTGTCGATCGGCCGGCAGCCGTCGTGAAGAAATCACCGACCACCGGATCCGGCAGGTCGAGCAGTCGCTGTGGCGATCGACGTCCGAGGTTGTCGATCCAGTCATAGGAGTACGGGGCGACGCGGATCTGCACGATCCACGGCCACACGCGCTCCGGCGGTGTCGCGACCGTCACCCCTCGCCATGCCTCCAGCGCCGGCGCGGCGACGATCTCATCGCACGGGTATCGACGTCGCGTCTCGGCGTCCGTCACATTCCAGCGGTCGGCGAGCATGCTGAGGGGGAGGAGCCGAGGAGTGACCGGCGCAGCCATCCGGCGGCGACCGGTCGCTCAGGGCAGTTGCAGGTGGACGCTGGTCCAACCCTCGCGGCGGATCGTGCAGTGTGCCTCGCTGCCGTTGGCCAGCCGGAGCTCGTACTCGCCAGAGGGAAGCCGATACCTGAGCCGGCCGCCCGCATCGGTGACCAGGCGCACCTCCTCACCGTCGTCGGGCCGGACCGTGATCTCGGCGAAGCGCACGCGTCGATCCTGGCGCGTATCGCCATGGACCGAGAGCTTCAGACTGCCGGAGGGGGCCATGCTGGTCACGGTAGCGCTCCGCGCATGCGGCATCAGCCGAACGCTGCGCGGCGGATGACCCGCGTTGACGTCGGATAGCGTCGGGGCATGAAATCTGCAGCTGGAGAGCAGCCCCGACTCGGTCGGCGGATCGTGGCGCTGTTCACGCCTTATCGCGGGACCCTGACCGGCATCGGGGCCATGATCCTCACGAGCTCGGTGCTGTCGGTGGTCAGCGCGCTGCTCGTGCGCAACGTGTTCAACGACGCGCTGTTCGTCCGCGGCGGGCCGGACCTCGGCAAGCTCTATCCGCTGGTCGCGGCGCTGATCGCGATCCCGATCGCCAATGGCGTCCTCAACGTGGGGCAGACGTGGCTGACCGAGATCGTGGGCAACCGGGTGCTGCGTGATCTACGGGACCAGCTGTTCGCGCATCTGGAGCGTCTCTCGCTCGCCTTCTACACGGCGACGCGCTCAGGCGAGGTGCAGTCGCGGCTGGCCAACGATGTCGGCGGGGTGCAGACAACGATCACGAGCACCGCGTCATCCGTCGTCTCGAACGTCGTCACGCTTGCCTCCTCCGTCGTGGCGATGCTGCTGCTCTCGCCCCTGCTGACGCTCATCTCGCTTGCCGTCACTCCGGTGTTCGTCCTCTTCAGCCGACGCGTCGGCCGAGCACGGCGCGCCGCCCGCCGCGAGGCACAGGCGTCGTTGGCCTCCATGGGCTCGATCACCCAGGAGACCCTGTCGGTGTCGGGGATCCTGCTGGCGAAGGTCTTCGGCCGTCAGGCGCATGAGGTGGAGCGCTACCGCGAGGAGAACGAGCGCCAGGCCGAGCTTCAGGTCCGTCAAGCGATGGTCGGGCGCGGTTTCTTTGCCGTGACCCAGGCGTTCTTCGGCGTCAGCCCAGCGCTTGTCTACCTGGTGGCTGGGCTGCAGGGCGCTCATGGCGGCGCGCTCTCGGCGGGAACCCTCGTCGCCTTCACCACCCTGCAGACGCGGCTGCTGATGCCGATCAACCAGCTGCTTCAGGTGTCGGTCGACATCCAGTCATCACTGGCTCTGTTCGGACGGATCTTCGAGCTCATCGACCTGACGCCGCTGATCAGCGATCGGCCACAGGCGCGATCGATCCCCGCCGGCGAGACCCGCGGCGCGGTCGCACTGGATGAGGTGTCGTTCAGCTACGGCGGCAGCGAGCAGGAATCCGAAGCATCGCGCGTGACGGCGCTGCACGACGTCTCGCTCGTCGTCGAGCCCGGGCAGCTCGCCGCGCTCGTCGGCCCTTCCGGCGCGGGCAAGACCACGATCTCCTACCTGATCCCACGGTTGTACGACGTCGACTCCGGCGCGGTGCGGATCGACGGCCACGACGTCCGGGACCTGACGGCCTCCTCGATCGCCGCGGCGGTCGGCGTCGTCACCCAGGAGAGCTACCTGTTCGGAGGCACCGTCGCCGACAACCTCCGCTACGGCGCGCCCGACGCGACCGACGAACAGGTGCGGGCCGCGGCTCGCGCCGCGTTCATCCACGACCGGATCATGGCGTTGGACCACGGCTACGACACGGTCGTCGGGGAGCGCGGCTACCGCTTCTCGGGCGGCGAACGCCAGCGGTTGGCGATCGCCAGGGTGATCCTGGCCGACCCACCGATCCTGATCCTCGACGAGGCGACCTCGGCGCTCGACACCGAGTCAGAACGCGTGGTCCAGCAGGCGCTTGAACGCCTCATGCGACGGCGGACGACGATCGCAATCGCCCACCGCCTGTCCACGATTCGTGCCGCCGACGTCATCTTCGCCATCGACGGCGGCCAGGTCGTCGAGCGAGGCACCCACGACGAGTTGCTCGCCACCGGCGGCCTGTATGCGCGGCTCTACCAGGAGCAGTTCGGGGAGGGGGCGATCGAGGCGCACTGCTCGGACGGAGTCATCCTTGGCGACGGGCGTCCATGCCGGCCGTCCCTGCGTACCGGCAACGGCCGCGACCCGCATCGCCGGATGACCGACGGCGAGCTGCCGGCGCCGGACGAACGCGAGTCGGAGGACCTCTCCGAGCTGCCGTCGGACCTGCGGACGGCGCTGCGCGCGTGAGGGTCTCTCAGCTGATCAGCTCCGAACGCCGACACGACGCGCCCGCAATGTGACCGTCAATCGCTGGACTGCGTGCGCGAGCCGACGGAGGTTGGTGACCGTCACGGTGACTCGAGCCCCGGGGCCGGCGGTGGGGCGCGGGGATCGTGGGTGTGGTGGTGCGGTCGGGCCACTGACCGCTATGGACTGTCGCCGGGCGGCGGCGGTCCATGCTTTGAGATGTATGTGTACGTCGAGGACCTGGACACGACGATCGCCCGCGTGACAGACGTGGGCGTCAACGTTCTGCGTGAGCCCGAGGACATGCCATGGGGGGAGCGAATCGCCACAGTGGTCGATCCGGAGGGCAACCCCGTCGCACTCTGCCAAACCCGATAGCCGCCCCAGCCAGTGGACGGGGGGAAGCGGGGCAGCGCTGGTGCGACGCTCAATAGCTCGTGTGCATCGCCTCGGCCACGTCGGCGAGCGTCTGTTGTGCGACGGCTCGGGCGGTCTCGCTGCCGTCGCGCAGGATCGCGCGGAGATACTGACGGTCCGAGATGAGCTCAGCGCGGCGCCGGCGAACGGGCGCGAGCATTTCGTTGACGGCCTCCGTCGCCCGGCGCTTGAGTTCGACGGCTCCGTGTTCGCCGATCTCGGCCGCGATCTCCTCAGGGTCGCCGTGCTCGCAGAGTGCGGTCAGCAGCAGCAGGTTGGAGACCTCGGGTCGTGCCTCGGGGTCGTATGTGATCTGCCGCTCGGAATCTGTCTTGGCGGAACGCAGCAGGCGAGCGGTCTCATCCGAGGTGGCAGCCAGCGTGACGGCGTTGTTGCGACTCTTGCTCATCTTGACCCCATCGGTCCCCAGCAATGTCGGCGCGTCTCCGACGAGCGCCTCGGGCTCGGGGAACACCGGGCGGCCGGCCGCGTAGCGGCGATTGAACCGGCGCGCGATCTCCCGAGTCTGCTCGACATGGGGAAGCTGGTCGGCCCCGACCGGCACGAGGGTCGCCCGGCAGAAGAGGATGTCGGCCGCTTGGTGAACCGGGTAGGTGAGCATCAGCCCGCTGAGCGCGCGCATGCCCGCGGCGGCGGCTTCGTCCTTGACCGTCGGGTTGCGCAGGAGTTCTGGCAACGTGACCAGGCCGAGGAACGGGAGCATCAACTGGTTGAGTTCGGGAACGAGCGAGTGGGCGAAGATCGTCGTGCGCGTGGGGTCGATCCCGATGGCGAGGTAGTCGGCGACCAGCTCCTCGACGTCTGAGGGAAGTGAGGCGGGGCTGTCGCGATCCGTGATCGTCTGGTAGTCGGCCACGAGCACGAACATGTCGACGCCGGCCTCCTGCAGACGGACGCGGTTCTGCAACGTGCCGAACAGGTGCCCGAGGTGAAGCCGGCCGGTCGGGCGGTCGCCGGTCAGCACCCGCGGCGTGAACGCGCTCACGGGCTCGGCGGGGATCGATCGGGTGTCAGACATGGTTGGCCTTTCGTAGAGGCCGCCCGAGCATGCACTCGCTATGAAGCCGTGGGCCGCTCAGGGCGGCCCGTGGACAGAGATCAGCGGGGCCGCAGGAGAAGCGGCCGCCACCAGCAGCAGCGAACGTTGCACAACGTCATCGTCCACGCAGTATGGCGAACTCGCGCGTCACAGATCGGGAGATCGCGCTAATCAGGAGGTAGATGCCGGAGCTGGACGTGCGTTCGGATGAAGAGCTGCTCGAGGCGACGCGCTGCGAGCCCGCGGCGTTCGCGTTGTTCTATCGGCGGCACGTGCGTCTGGTGCTGGCGTGGGCGATGCGCAGGCTGGGGGATGCGGAGCTGGCCGCAGACGTGACGTCGGAGGTGTTCGCGGCAGCGTTGGAGGCCAGCGATCGCTTCGACGCATCGCGCGGATCGGCGCGCTCGTGGCTGTTCGGGATCCTGGCCAATCAGGTAGGGAGCGCGGCGCGTCGACGGGCAGCGGATATGCGCGCTCGCCGGCGTCTGGGGATGGAGCCGGTCGTGTTGGGAGACGATCAGCGGGCGTGGGTTGAGTCGCTCGCGTTTGAGCAGGACGCTGCGCTCGTGCGGCAGGTGTTGGCAGAGCTTCCGGCGAGCGAGCGTGTGCTGTTGGAGCAGCGCGTCGTCGACGGGCGGACGTATCCGCAGCTGGCCGATGAGCTCGGATTGAGCGAGCCCGCGGTGCGCAAGCGGGTCAGCCGCGGCCTGGCGGCTCTGAGGTTGCGATTTCAACAGGGGCAGGTCGTGCCATGACTGAGTTCCTGAACGAGCTGGAGCGTGAGTTGTTGCGCGCCGCCGAACGGCGCACTGACTCATCGCGCGCCGCGCCCGCCGGCTGGCGCGCTCGATCCGCCTTGTGGCTCGCGGACCTGGGAGCGTTGGGCTCAGGCGCAATGACGGCCGCGTCGGTTGGCGTCGTGGCCGTCGTCCTGGCAGTGGTGGCGGTCTCTGGGATCCACCGATCGACCGGCCAGCGCGGGCCGCGGTCCTTGGCAGGCTCACACTCCGTTCCGCCTGGTGGTCAGACGTGCGGGTCGAGCGCCGCCGCTGAGGCTCGCTGGCGGACCGCTCGCTCGGCTCCGCGCTCAGGGTTGGGCGGTCTGCTCGATGTCGGCCGTCGAGCGACCGCTTCCGAGCGGCGGGCCGCTCTGCGGGATCTTGATCAGACGGTCGCCCAAGCCGCCCTGATCTACGTCGACGATGTCAGGATCGTGCGCCTTGCGGGCGGAGCCGAGATCACCTTGGTGGGCGCGAGAGCATGCGCCACGGTTGGGCTCCCGGACGTGGCTCCCCGCTTCTCGCGACCGCAGCCCTCGGTCCTGGGCGAGATTCGATCTGTCCATGGCGTGGCAACGATCCCGTTGGGTACGGCCGCCCAGATCCGCAGCGGTATCGCAGCGCGCCAGCGCTCACTGCTGCTGAGAAGCAGCCGCGGGCCTGAGTCGATCGCCATGGTCCCCCCGGGCGTTGTGCGCCTGATCTGCCGTGACCTCGCGCGCGGTCGGGCGACTCAGCGATTCCGGGTCGTCGACCATCTCGCCGTCATCTCGGGCGTCTCCGCGGAGAGCGATTGCAACCTGGTCCGTCGCGATGCCTCCACGTCGGCTGCCTGAGCACCGGCTGCTTCGTCGAGCACCCGCGCTTGCCTGATGGCTTCTCGCCAACAACAGAAACAGCGGGCGCGTGCCGCACGTCTGTCCGCCGAGGCAACGGCCGCGCGCAATGCCCAGCGCTCACGGCGTGCGCAGCTGCTCAGCGGCACCGCCTTGGTCGTGGGGATCGTGGTCATCGCGATCGTCGTCATCTCGAGCGCGGCGGGGAACCACCGCCCGAGCGGGCTTGCAACCGGCAAGGCGCGCCACGCGATCTCCGGCCAGGTCGACTCACTGCTTGCTGGGATTCCGGAGCACGGTGAGACGCTCGGCGACCCACGCGCTCGCTACACGCTGACCCTGTTCGGCGACCTGCAATGCCCGGTCTGCGCAGCGCTTGCGACCGGCGCCAACCTCGACGGGACCGCCGGAGGGCTTCCTGAGTTCATCGCCCGTCAGGTCCGACCGGGACACGCCAAGCTCGTCTACCGCTCAATGTGCACCGCCACCTGCAACGACTTCGGGCAGAGCACGTTCGACGAACAGCAAGCCGCCGCGTACGCCGCTGGAATGCAGAGCCGGTTCTGGTACTACGAGGAGCTCTTCTACCACCAGCAGGGCGCGGAAGGCACGAGGTATGTCACCCAGGGCTTCCTCAGCCGGCTTGCCGGCGAGGTCCCCGGCCTCAAGCTTCGAACGTGGATCAAGGACCGCGGCGATCCAACCCTGCTGGGGCAGATCCAAGCCGACGAACGAAACGCCGCGCGGCAGCTACCTCTCATCGATGGGGGGCGAGGCACCCCCGGATTGATCATCAGCGGACCTGCGGGCCGGCATTTCATCGCCGAGAGCACCGTCGACTACGACCAGCTCAAAGCCGCTATCAGGACAGTGTCCTGACGCAGCCGCGCGCTGAGGCGTCTGGGACGCTCAGTCGTCGTCCGCGCTGATCATGATCTGCCGCAGGTACCGGTCGGGCGCCTCCAGAAAGCCGCGCATCTGTCGCACGGCCTGCAGATCGTCGTAACAGGAACGGGTGGCGCCATCCTCGTCAAGCTCATAGATCTGCGCCCCCGGCGCGGCGAGCAGGACAGGTGAGTGGGTGGCGATGACGAACTGCGCGCCGGACCCGGCAGCGCGGGCCACGATCGCGAGCAGCGCAAGTGCCCCGGTGACCGACAGAGCCGCCTCGGGCTCGTCAAGCAGGTAGATGCCCTCGGCGCCGAACCGGTTGGCGGCCAGCGCCAGGAACGACTCCCCATGTGATTGCGCGTGGAGAGGGACGTCTCCGTACAGCGAGAGGTCGGGGGCGAACTGGTCGTTGCTGTCGACGAACTCGGCGACGTTGAAGAAGCTCTCGGCGCGGAGGAAGTAGCCGCCTCGCGGCTTGGTGGCGCTGAGCACCGGTCCCAGTATTGGAATGTCGCGATCGTCGAGGACGTTGCGGGGAACCGCCGGAAGTTCGCCGAGACGGGAGAACTCTCCGCCCTGCTCCGAGAAGCCGATCGCCGCTGCGACGGCCTCGAGAATCGTCGACTTGCCGGTCCCGTTCTCGCCGGCCAGGAGCGTCACCGGCTCATCGAAGCGCAGTTGCTCAATCTGAGCGACGGCGGGCACGCTGAAGGGAAACGCGTCACGCTCGTCCAGGCGCTTGAGTCCCAGAACGTACGGCCCAGGGCCAAAGCGTCGCGTGTCCCTCCTCTTCGCCACGCCCCAACCGTAGCCGCCCCTCCGTCGATGCCACTTCTGTCAGCCGGGGCAGACGGATCACCGTATGTGTCCAGTGGGCGCCACCGTCCACGGTCCGGTAGGCGACGAGGTCCGTGCGGCGCGTATGAGCGGCGCGTGTCCCGGCGGTGATGGGGGCCACCGCGGTCGCGGTCGTCGCGCTGGCGATCTCGACGGAGAGTTGGGCGCCCACGTTCCCCAGGACCCGCTCCCACGACCGACCGCCATTCGTGCTCCGCTGAAGTGCACCGCCCGACCCCGCTGCCCAGATGACCTGCGGTGAGGCTGCCACGAGCCTCGTTGGCCCGTGGAACGCCCGACCGGGGGTTTGCCACTGGCGGCCGCCGTCGAGAGAACGCCTGACGGTCACCGTGTCGTTCGCACCCCGAGTGCCTCGGCCGCCAGCCGCAGCCATAGCGCCGTGGCGCGGCTCTCGGTCCGCCGACGGTTTGCCAGGACGCGGCGCGCCACGCCGAAGAGCCACCGCAGAGGCTCCTCGGGCACGGCGTCCAGACGCCGCCACGCGACCAGGAAGGTCTCGTTGACGACATCGTCCGCCATCGCAGGTGCGGCCCGTCTCATCGCGTAGGCGTGTACGCGGTCCGCGCACTCGCGGTAGATCGCCTCAAAGCGGGACTCGGCGGTCATCTCCTGCAGCATGTCCGGCAGCGTGGCGTTCCTTACACCGTCGCCGAAGGCCGGGCCGCTTGTGGCAGCGCTAATCCGGTGGTGCCTGGAGTGCGAGCCCGAAAGGGCTCCCCTCCGAGTCGCGGCACACCGCCCATTGCGCTCCGGGATGAATCACGGTTCCGCCGAGCGCTCGGACCTGCTCAAGCGCCGTGTCCAGGTCAGCGACGGTGAAGTATGGGAGCGACGCGGTGTCCCCCGGACCGCGCCCTCGCTCGTGGATGCCAATGACGGTGTCGCCGTCGGAGGTCTGCCAGCCGCGTCCTTGGTCTGAGTCGCGTTCGCCCAGCTCGAGGGCCAGCAGGGTCGACCAGAAGCGCCGCGCGCGATCTGGATCGTCGGCAGGGAACTCGATCAGCGCGAACGGATCTCTCACCCTGGTGACGATAACGCGCCGAGTTCGAGGGTTGCATTGGAGCCCTCGCTGATTTGGGCAGCTATCTGTGCAAGCAGGCGGGCCGAGCGATGCCATCCCGCCACTTGCCATTCGAGAACTCGTGGAGGCTCGAGGTTGACTGTCCGCGCCTCGATCGTCCATGGCCTGCCGAGAGTGATGCGGGCCATCAGGCCGATGGCGAGAACAATCCCGACGAGAATCAGCTCAAGCCCGAACAGCAGGATCGGGATGACGATCAGCGCGGCGGCGAGGATTGCGCCAACGACCGCCAGGCCGGCCCACAGGTCTGTCGAATCAAAGGCGCTGAACCAGTCGCCCCACCCGTTGGGCGCGTCGATCATCGCCGTTCCACGCTTCCGGCTCCGGGTCCACGCATCCCGTGGCGACCAGTCCGTCCAGGTGCGCGTGATACGCCATTCGACCCCGTCAGGATCGACGACGTGGGTGGGATCTTGCCCGCCTCCCATGAGCCCAGTCTGTCAAACCGCCGTCGCGGGGCCGGGGAGCGCCCTTCGCATGCGAATCTTCCTGGTCCCGCCCGCCTCATGCGACATCAGCCCCCGGTAGGCCGCCTTGCAGGACCGCACATGACCGGTAGCGATCTCTGTCGCGTCGCCAGGTTCAGCATCTCGAACCACGAGACCCATGACAGCTCTGAGCTTAGGCTGCGAGGAGGGGCGCGGTCGGTGTGACTTCAGCGCCCGTGAACGTCGGTGATGTGGATCCGCAGAGGAACGCTGAAGCGTTGTGCGAACGACTCTGCGGTCATGCCGGCCCGTTTCCAATCGGCGACGTATTTGGCCACCCATTCGGGGTTTTCCGCAGCGCTTGGCGCCGATTCGACGATCTCGGCGGTCCCTGACAGGACGACGATGTCGCCGCCGTGTCCATCGCCGTCGAAGTTCAGCGTGACCTTTGGGTTGGCGGTGACGTTGCGGGTCCGGGCACCGGGCTGGCTGTGGACAGAGACCGTCTGCTCGCCGTCCCAGAGAAACCCGACCGGCCTCGGAAGCGGCGCGCCGGACGGGGTCACCGTGGTCAGCCACACAACGTGCTCCTCCCGCAGGTGCCGCGCGATGCGCGCCGAACCCGCTCGTCTCGTCGATCAAGGTGCCCATGCGACCTGATCGCGGCTGGCTAGGGCAGAAGCCCGTCCCGGTAGCGGATCGCTCGGGATGGCCCGAACCTCGCGTAGGCGAGTTCGCCGTCCTGAGTGTCCTCCGGGGCGGCGGCGTCGTGTCGCTCGGCAACCGGGTCGGCGCAGTAATAGCCCCACGGTCCATCCTTCTGGAACTGACGCGAGCTCACGCACAGCAGGACGCAGGGCCCGTCGCCGGCGCCCGCGAATGCGTGGCGGGTTTCGGGGGGACAATGAACGAAGTCCCACTGGCGCACGATGCGCTCCTCCCCTTCGATGATGAGGATCGCCTCGCCGTCCAGGACCAGAAAGTCCTCCTGCTCGGTCTCCCAGTGGTATGTGGTGCTGGGCTCGCCGGGCTGCATCACCCGGATCGCCATCCCGAGCATCGGGAAGAAGGTCTCGGCCTCGTGCTCGTCCGCCCCGGTGAGTGGCAAGCCACGGCCCATCCCCGGCCTCTCAAACCACCGAGCGTCCCGGGATGACAGCACGAACCAACCCTCGGAGTCCGGAACGAGGCCGGCCTCGGTCTGCTTGAGCTCGGCCTCTCGCATCCCGGTCAAGCCTAGGCGACCAAGCGCGTCGGTCACCGGGGCCCGACGCCGGCCCGTACCGCTGCGACCAGCGCGGCGGCCACCCGGTCCATCAACTCCTCCTGCGCGAGCGTCACTCGCAGGTACCCCGGCAAACCGAACTCAGTGCCCGCCCGGACGAGCAGCCCGTCCCGGGCCAAGGTGTCCGCCGCCTCCAGGTCATCCCCCGGGATGCGGAGCAGGACGAAGTTGGCGCTTGAGTCCACCGGTTCGATGCCACTGCCCGCCAGCGGCTCGGTGAGCCGCCGGCGCGCCTGCACCGCCTCCACACGGCGACCCTCCACCAAGTGCCCGCGCCGCAGACTGGCGAGCCCGGCCGTCAGCGCCGCGTGGTTGACGTTGAATGGCTCCTGGACGGCGTCGATGTGCGGGCTCAGCGACTCGTGCACGAGTAGGTAGCCGAGACGCAGTCCGGCAAGCCCGAAGACCTTGGAGAACGTGCGCAGGACGACGACGGGGCGGCTGGCACGGATGTCGGCCAGCCGGTCGATCCGGTCGGCAGGGTCGACGTAGTCGACGTAGGCCTCGTCGGCGATCGCCAGGCAGCCGTCGGGCAGCGCATCCAGGAAGTCGCTCCACTCGCCGGCATCGAGCCTGAGTCCGGTCGGGTTGTTGGGGTCGCAGATCCAGACGAGCTTGGCCGAGACCGACGTCGCGGCGGCGGCCACGGCCTCCAGGTCGAGCCCGAGCGCCGGCGTCACGTCGATGCGGTGGACCTCGGCGCCCGCGACCGTGCAGGCCTGGGCGTACAGCCCGTACGTCGGGCGGGGCACCACCACTCGGTCCCCGGGCTCGACGAACGCGGAGATGAGCGTGAGCGTGAGTGCCTGGATGCCATGGCCGAGCACGACCTCGCCGCGTCCGGCGCCGGTCCAGGCCGCGATCGCCGTCCGAAGATCCTCATAGGCCTCCTCGGGATATGCCCACACGTCCGGCAGCGCGGCAGCCGTCTCCTCGACGACCCCGGGAAGCGGCCCGGACAGGTTCTCGTTCCAGTTGAGGCGGACGAGGTCGTCGCGGCCGAGGCGCTCCCGGGTCTCGTGGGCGCTCGCGCCGGGCACGTACGGCCCTGCGCCGAGCACCGATCGGCGCAGGAGGCTCGACAGCGTCGTCATCAGGTCGCTTCCGCTTCCCGGTCGAGCTCCAGCTCCTCGCGCAGGTAGTCCTGGAACTGGACGATGAGGGCCTCGGCGCCGCCGAGCGCCCAGCCGCGGTCGAGCAGGCCCGTCGAGCTGCCGCGCTGGACGGCCTCGACCAGTGCGGTGTCCTCACTGCCGACCTGGTTGTCGAGCACGAACAGCTCCTCGATCCACTCGGCGTCGGCGCTCTCGCCGAACCAGTAGTCGAGGTAGCCGGCGCAGGTCTCCGGACCGGTCGGCCACAGGGGGCCGATTGACAGGTTGGGATGCCCCGGCAGTACGTTGAATTTCAGTGTGGGGAACCACAGGTGGTTCTGCCCTTCCACCAGGCTTCCGTGCGCGTCGATCGGTCCGCGGCCATCGAGCGACTTGGGGTGCACCGGCGCGTACATGCTCCCCCGCCGGCCGTACGGGTCGAGCACGAGCCGGCGCTCGTCGATCACTTCCACCAGTCCCGGATGGTTGATCTGGCAGTGGTAGCACTCCAGGTAGTTCTCCAGCGCGATCTTCCAGTTCGCACGGATCTCGTAGCGGACCCGGCGGTTCACCCGCAGCGCGTCGATGTCGAGCCCATGCGCCGCCACGACCTCTGGAAGGTCTCCGAGCGCGTCCGCCAGCGGCGGGGCCGCGGGATCGGGGTTGGCGAACACGAACGGTCCCCAGGTCCCGACCGAGACGGGGACGAGGCCCAGCCGGTCGGCGTCGAACGCCGGATCCTCCCCGCTGCGGGGCGCCGCGCGCAGGCATCCGTCCAAGCCGTAGGTCCACGCGTGGTAGGGGCATTGCAGCGTGCTTCGGCGGCGTGCGTCGGTGGCCACGATCGCTCCGCGATGGCGGCACACGTTGAGAAAGCCGCGCAGCGTCCCGTCGGTGTCGAGGGTGACGACGATCGGCACCGGACCGGTCTCGGAGGCGAAGTAGCTGCCCGGCCCCTGCAGTTCGCCGAGGTGACCGGCGTACTGCCAGGCGCGGCGGAAGATCCGCTCGTGTTCGCGGCGGAGGATCGTCGGGTCGGTGTACCACGACCACGGAAGGGTGCGGCGGCCGGGAACCTGTGTGATGGGCGTAGCGGTCATCAGACGCCGTCCCTCGGGAACCGATGGGTGACCGTGCGGGCGTGCACCCGCACGTCGTCCTCGTAGGCGTCCAGCGAGCTGGTCACCGTGAATGCGTCGTGCTCACAGGTCATCGTGCTTCGAGCCTCACCGCGGATTCGCCAGCCGGGCCGATCGAGGGTGACCGTCGCCCGGCAGGTGACGGTGGCCGACAGCGGATCGCCGTCGCGCAGGTGGTACCGCGTCACGTTCTCCTCTCCCATCTCGGTTCCCGTGGACAGAATCCGCACGCGCGAGGGGTGCCAGTCGAACTCCACCTCGGTCGTGCCGTCGTCCAGATCGCGCCGCACCCGGCGGCCTCCGTCACGCAGCATCGTCGTCTCGCTCGCCAGCGGGTCGCCACTCTCCGGTGGGCCGAACGGCGGTGCCGGCGCCTCGTCGGCGTCGACACGGCGCCGCGGCATGGTCAGAATGCTCTCGGGCCCGCAGTGCACGGTGAGGACCCCGGCCTCGGGTGAAGGCCACGCCCACGGCCAGTAGGTGTTCGACACCGCGAGCCGCACCCGGTGCCCGGCGGGCACCGCGTACCCAATCGACTGCAGCGGGACGCGGACGTCGACCGGCTCGCCCACCGGCATCGGGACGCTGCGGTCATGGCCCTCCCGGCGGCTGAGGTTGAGCAGCCCCCGTGCGACGAGGGTCGAGGTCCCATCGGGCGCGACGTCGCACACGCGCACCGCCAGGAGCGCCTGGGGCCGGTCGACGCTCACGCGCAGCCGGACCTCGCCGCAGCCGAGGATCTCCACGCGCTCGGCGAGCGGCTCGCAGTCCCAGCACAGTGACGCCCCGTCGTCGGGCCGCTGATCGAGTGGGAAGTCACCGCGGCTTCCGTCACCACACCAGACCCCGGCCTGCAGGCCGGTCGTCTGCAGCCCGCGCAAGGTCCGCGTCGCGGTGGCCGCTCGGTCATCGACCGTCTCGCGCAGGGTCGCCGAGTCGACGGTCAGCGTCCACGGGGAGAGCGACGGCGACGGCCAGCACGGGTCGGCCACCCATCGTCCCTCGCGGCGGGCGTAGGAGCCGGCGGGGGGGACCGGCTCCTGTAGGTAGCTCACGAGCCGGGGCTCGTCGAAGAATCCGTTGTCCTCGTCGCCGAGCGCCGCCGCGAAGAAGCGCACGCACTCCTGCAGGAAGCCGATTGCGGGGCCCGGCGCTCCCTCTTCGGGATTGGTGTGCCCCCAAGGGCCGATGATCCCGCGCACCGGTGCGCTCACGTGCTCGATCACACGCAGGACCATGTCGCGGTAGCCGTCGCTCCAGCCGCCGACCGCGAACACCGGGCATCTGATCGCCGCGTAGTCCTCGCACGCCGAGCCCTGCTGCCAGTACTCGTCGCGGCGCTGATGGCGCAGCCACGGCGCGATGAACAGCGAGGTGGCCTCCAGACGCTCAAGCCACTGACTCCGCCAGCCCGATCCCACGACCCGCGGGTCGGGCGGCTGGCTGAGGTAGGCGAGCATCGACGTCGCCCACTGCGTCATGTCCATCGCCGACACACAGCCGCCAACGTAGTGGACGTCATCGCTGTAGCGGTCGTCACTGGCGTGGATGGCCACCACGCCTCGCAGCGCCTCCGGGTGGCGCGCGGCCATCTGGAGCCCCGCAAAGCCGCCCCACGAGATCCCGATCATGCCGACGGCGCCGGTGCACCATGGCTGCTGCGCCAGCCAGTCGATCACCCGCTCGGCGTCGTCCTGCTCCTGTGGTGTGTACTCGTCCTCGATGACGCCCTCGGAGTCTCCGCTCCCGCGGATGTCAACGCGCGCGTAGGCGAAACCGTGCCTTGCGAAATAGCTGCCCCAGGCGGCGTCCCCGATCGCGGTGCCGTCGCTCCGTCGGTAGGGAACGGAGGTGAGGATCGCGGACACGGGGTGCTCGAGCGACCCGGCAGGGACCCAGAGGCGCAGGGCTAGCCTGACGCCGTC
Organism: Solirubrobacteraceae bacterium; assembly: GCA_036501965.1. Classification (GTDB taxonomy): domain Bacteria; phylum Actinomycetota; class Thermoleophilia; order Solirubrobacterales; family Solirubrobacteraceae; genus Palsa-465. The sequence continues at coordinate 28,833 of DASXZK010000016.1, read as the reverse complement.
GGGCATCTCGACCCACTCGTCCCGCACCGCGTGCTCCGGCCCGGGGACGGGCGGAGATGTTTGACGGGAGCCCATGCGCGCCCTAGATTAACCGCTACCGATATGCGAAAGCAAGTTTCGATGAGTGAGAATTCAGTCGGGACGCTGGCTCGCGGCCTCGACGTCTTGGAGCTGTTCGGGAGGGTTGGCCCCGAGCTCTCGCAGAAGGAGATCTCGGAGGCGCTCGGCCTGCCCATGCCGACCGTGCATCGCCTCACCGCCGTGCTCACCGAGCGCGGGTGGATCGACCGGGATCCCGCAACGCGTCGACTGAGACTCGGGCTGGAGATGGCCCGCTTGATGCCACCGCTGATGGCGGGCATGCGTCTCCCGGAGCTGGCGCGCCCGCACCTGTTGCGCCTGGCATCGAGCCTGCAGGAGACCGTCAACGCGGCGATCCTCCAGGGCTCGGAGATCCTCTACCTGCTCAGCGAATCCGGGGATCGCCTGCTCACCCCGCAGGTCACCGTCGGGATGCGGCTACCCGCGCACTGCACGGCGCTCGGCAAGTGCCTGCTCGCCCAGCAGCCCGACGAGCTTGCCCGCCAGGTCCTGGGGGCGGAGCCCTACGAGCGGCTGACCGCCCGGACGCTCACCAGCTGGGAGCAGATCGCGCCACACCTCGCTGAGGTGCGGGGCTCTGGCGTCGCGATCTCCGAGGAGGAGTACGAGATCGGCCTCGTGTCGATCGCAGTCCCGGTCACCTGGCCGGATGGTCCCGGCTCCGCCGCGATCAACGTCTCGCTGCCGTCCGCCCGCGCGACCGCGGCCTTCCGTCGTCAGCTCACCCACGGCCTGCTCGACGCTGCGCGCGCCATCGAGCGATCGATGAACGTCCCCGGAGCGCACCGGTGACCACGGTCGACCCTGCCGCGGGCGCGTCCGTCGACGGTCTGGCGGCCGAGGCCGACCGCTTTGCGCAGCGGCTCGCGGCAGAGCTCGCCCCAGAACCCGCGCTGCGCTTCCAGGGCATGCCCTCCGACGGCGACTCGCACCGCGGCTACCGCGCGCTCGGGGAGGCGGGATGGATCGGCGTCCACTGGCCCGAGCGTCTGGGCGGGCGAGGCCTCACCGCACTGCACACGGTCGCGTGCGAGGAGCGCTTCGGCTACCACTGGCTGCCGCTCTCGGGCTACCTGCTCTCGGTCAAGACGATCGGCAACGCGCTGCGGCGCTTCGGCACCGATGAGCTGCAGGAGCATCTGATCCCCGAGGTGGCGGCGGGCCGGGTGCTGTTCTGCCAGGGCTTCTCGGAGCCCGACGCGGGCTCCGACCTCGCCTCGCTGCGCACCCGCGCGCATCGCCACGGTGACCGCTTCGTGGTGAACGGGCGCAAGATCTGGACCTCGAGCGCGGACTACGCGAACTGGGTGTACCTCGCGGTGCGCACCGATTCCGAGCGCGAGCGCCACCGCGGCATCTCCGTGCTCGTCGCGCCGCTCGACACGCCCGGGATCACCGTCCACATGCATCCGACGCTCGGCGGCGGAGCGATCGGCGAGCTGGAGCTCGCCGATGTGGAGATCCCCGCCGAGGGGCTGGTCGGCGAGCTGCACGGTGGCTGGCGGGTGCTCATGGGCACGCTCGACTACGAGCGTGTGACGAGCGAGAAGGTGGGCACGATTTTCTGGCTGCTCGACGCGCTGGCCCCGCTCGCGGAGGGGACCGAGGCGCGTCGGCGCCTGCGCCGCCTGCGCGGCGCGGCGCTCGCCGCCCGTCAGCACGGTCGCCGGGCCGCCGCGCTGCTCCAGGAGGACCGTCCCGCCAGCGCGCAGAGCTCGATGGCGAAGCTGTCGATCGCCGAGCTCATGCAGGAGGTCGCGGAGTTCGCGCTGGAGCTGCTCGGTCCAGAGGCGCTGCTCGAGGAGGGCACCGGCACGCTGCGCGGACGAGTGGCCGCCTTCCAGCGCGCGTCGGTGGCGACGACGATCTCCGGCGGGGCGGCCGAGATCCAGCGGACCGTGATCGCGCATCGGGAGCTGGGACTCCGAAGATGAGCGCCGATGCCCTCCCACTGAGTGGAGTGCGGGTGCTGGAATACGCGCAGTACGTGGCAGGGCCGTTCGCCGGCATGCTCCTCGCCGACCTCGGAGCCGACGTGGTGAAGATCGAGCCGCCGCACGGCGATGCCTGGCGCCACTACGAGCCCTTCGCGCCCGGGGAGAGCCGGTATTTCTATGCCCTGAACCGCAACAAGCGCTCGGTGGTGCTGAACCTGAAAGAGGTGGAGGACCGCCGTGCCAGTCGCGACCTCATCCGCGAGGCGGACGTCGTCCTGCACAATCTGCCTGAGCCTCGCGCCACCGAGTTCGAGCTCGACCGCGAGAGTGTGCGGGAGGTCAATCCGGATGCCGTGTGGTGTTGCGTCTCGGCGCTCGGCAGCGACGGTCCGAACGCCGAGGTGACCGCCTTCGATCTGGTCGCGCAGGCGTTGTCGGGTCTGCTGCTCGCCAACGCCCACCCGGCTGATCCGGTTCCGCAGCGGGCGGGCGGTATCGCCATGGCCGACTTCACCGCCGGACTGCTGGCGACCATCGCGGTGCTCGGCGGCCTCGTCGGTCGCGGCCGGGGAACCGCGCCGGCGATCGAGGTATCGCTGCTCGGCGCCGCGCTCGCCGTGCAGGCACAGCGGTTCGTGTCCGTCGCGGGTGTCGATCCCGAACCGCCGAACGGCGAGCCGCGCCACGCCAACGCGGACGACCTCGTCCGGCACCGCCTGGAGACGCGCGCCGCCCTGGAGCTTGAGCCTTATTACCGCGCCTACGCCGCCTCCGACGGCTTCTTCGCGCTCGCCTGCCTGCACGAGCGACAGCGCCGGGCGGCGGCGGCAGTCGTCGATCTGCAGGATCCGTGGGCCGGCAATCCGCAGGCGCCGCCCGCCGACGAGGCGGAGCGGTCCCGGCGGCTCGAGATCGCCACCGAATTCGAGCGCCGCCTGGCCGCCCGCTCCGTCGAGGAGTGGGTGGCGGCGTTCCGTGCCGCCGGCGTTCCGGCGGCGCCCGTGCGGCTGCTCGCCGGCCAGTTCCAGGACGAGCAGGTCACTGCCAACGGCCTCGTGCAGACCGTCGAGCAGAAAGGGGTCGGGCCGGTGCGACTGCTGGGATCGCCGTTCAAAGTGGACGGGGCGACCGTCCCGGCGCGCTGGAGCGCGCCCGGCCTCGGCGAGCACACTGCAGAGGTGCTCGGAGTCAGGCAGGAGTCACACGTATGAGCGCCGGGCTCGATGACGCGCGGGCGTTCGCCGAGAGCGTCGCCGGAGTCGTGGAGCGGGCGACGCCCGCCCGCGCCGTCTGGACGCCGGGTGAGGCGGGCGAGCCGTGGCCGGCGTTGGACGACGCGCTGCTCGCGGTCGACTGGGCGGAGGTCGCCGGCGACGCCGAGCTCATCGAGTTCGCGGCGCTCGGAGCTGTGGAACTGGGCCGCCAGGGCGCGCCGCTTCACTCCGTCGATCGGCTGCTCGGAGGAAGTCCGCTGTTCGGGGATCTCGTGCGCTGCCTGGTGCCCGATCGCACGGCGCTCGTGCTCGAGGACGGCCCCGCGCTGCGGGATGTCATCACCGCCGAGCCGGTTCCGTCCGCCGACGGGCTCGACGTGCACCGCGTGGCCCAGCTCGGCCCGGCGGCGGCGATCGAGCGCTCGGAGTGGGAGACCGCACGTCAGGCGTGGCTTGCCGCAGGGGTGGGCTACCTCGCGGGGGTCGGACAGGCCGCGCTCGATCTGACCGTTGCCTACGTCCGTGACCGTGACGCGTTCGGCACCACCTTGGCCGGCCTCGCTCCCGTCCAGCAGCTGCTGGCGGACGCCGCGACGGCGGTGCGGGGCGTGACCCTCGTGGCGAGCGCCGATCCCGGTGCCGAGGCTCTCGCCCACGCGGGTCCGGCGATCTCCGGCGCCTGCGCAGCCTGCCAGCAGGTGACGGGTGCGATCGGCTACACGCTGGAGTACCCGCTGCACCGCTTCACTCAGCGCGCGCGCGCGCTGAGCGTGTGGAACGAGAGCCTGCTCGATCTGCTCTAAGCGACGGCGGTGTGGCGCTCGCTCGGCCGCGTCGCCGGCACCGCCTCGAGGAGCGCACGCGTGTACGGATGCTGCGGTGCGCTCGTGACCTCGGCCGCCGCCCCCGCCTCCACGACCTCGCCCTCACGGATGACGGCGATCCGGTCGCTCATCCGCCGCACCACTTCGAGATCGTGGGAGATGAACAGGTAGGCGAGGTCCCGCTCACGCTGCAGCGCGAGCAGCAGGTTGAGGATCTGTGCCTGAACGGACACGTCCAGTGCGGAGGTCGGCTCGTCGCAGACGATCAGCTCTGGTTCCAGGGCCAGGGCTCGGGCGATCCCGATCCGCTGGCGCTGTCCTCCCGAGTACGTCGTCGGGTAGGAGTCCGGATCCGCGTTCTCCATCCCCACCGAGGTGAGAAGCTCCGCGATACGGTCCTTGCCGGAGGGCAGTCCGTGGGTGCGCAGCGGCTCGTCGATGATCTGCCGAAGCGTGAAGCGCGGGTCGAGCGAGTCGTAGGGGTCCTGGAAGACGATCCCGATCCGCCGTCTGACGGCGCGCATGCCCCGGGTGGTGCGGGGGTAGGGCCTGCCGGCGAACTGCAGCGTGCCCGACGTCGGTCGCTCGAGGCCGAGCACGATCCGTCCCACCGTGCTCTTGCCGGAGCCGGACTCGCCGACCATGCCGAGTGTCTCTCCTGGACGGATCTCGATCGACACGCCCCGCAGCGCGCGGACGCTGCGGTAGTGCTTGTGGACGTCGGTCAGCTCGAGGAGGGGATCGCCGGCGGTCATGGTCGTGCGCTGAGCAGGTGGCAGGCTGCGGAGTGCTCGGCTCCGCGCTCCAGCATCGCCGGCATCGTCTGCGCACATGGTTCCAGCGCGTGCTCGCAGCGTGGATGAAACGGGCAGCCGGACGGGAACTCCCCCAGCGGGGGCGATCCGGGGATCGCCTGGAAGGGCGCCTTGGGGAGGGCGTCGCGGCTCTGGCGCGGGGCGTGCACCAGCGCCCTCGTATATGGGTGCTCGGGGCGCTCGAAGATCGTCTCCACCGGCCCCTGCTCGACGATCCGGCCGCCGTACATGACCGCCACCGCGTCGGCGATCTCGGCCACCACGCCGATGTCGTGGGTGATCCACACCAGCGCCATCGCGTCCGCGCGGGTGAGGCGGCGCACCAGCGAGAGAATCCCCGCCTGGACGGTCACGTCGAGTGCGGTGGTCGGCTCGTCGGCGATCAGCACCCGGGGCCTCGCCGCCAGGGCGATGGCGAGCATCACCCGCTGGCGCATCCCTCCCGAGAGCTCGTGGGGGTAGCGGCGGGCGACGCTCTCCGGCTCGCTGATGCCGACCTCGGCCAGCAGCGCCACCGCCCCGGCGGCAGCCTCGGAGCGGCTCGCCCCCTGGCGGAAGCTCAAGACCTCGGCGATCTGGCGGCGGGCGGACTGGACTGGGTTGAGCGCGGCCATCGCGTCCTGGGGCATGTAGGCGACGACCCGGCCGCGGGCCTCGCGCAACGTCCGACCGCGGGTGCCGACCAGGTCGAGGTCGCCGACGAGCGCCCGTCCCTCGATCGAGGCGCCCGGCGGGAGCAGCCGCGCGACGGCGAGCGCGGTCGAGGACTTGCCGCAGCCGGACTCGCCCACGATGGCGAGCGTCTGGCCGGGAGCGACCGAAAAGGAGACTCCCTGCACGGCGTGGGCATCCCCATAGCGGACGTGCAGATCCTCCACCCTCAGTCCGGACACCGTCGGGGCGTCCGGCAGCGCCACCGCGCTCATTGCGTCTCCAGTCGGGTGCGCGGGTCGACGGCCATGCGGATCAGATCGATGGCGAGGGTCGCCGCGACGACGAGGACCGCGGCCACGACGACCGTTCCCATCAGCACCGGCCGGTCGACGTTGTAGAACGCCTGGGTCTGAAGCTGGCCGATCCCCGGCCAGCCGAACACGGTCTCCACGAACACGACTCCCGAGAGCAGGATCGCAAAGTCCAGGCCGGCCATCGTCAGCGCGGGGGAGAAGGCGTTGCGCAGAACGTGTCGGCGCAGCACCGCGCGGCGCGGCAGTCCCTTCGCGACCGCAGTGCGGGTGTATGGCGCGGCCAGCGTCTCCTGCATCGCGTCCCGGACGACATTGGCGTAGTACGGCATCCCGAACAGACCGAGCGTGAGCGCGGGCAGAACGATGCGCGTCCCGCCGGTGCCGCCGTCGATCGGGAACAGCGAGAGCTTGTAGCCGAACAACAGCAGCAGCACGAAGGCCAGCGAGAACGCGGGCACCGAGAGGAAGCCGACGTTGACCACCGCGAGGATGCGGCTGCGGCGCGCCCGCATCCCGTCCCACACCCCGAACGCGCCGCCCAGGATGAGCTCGAGCACGAGTCCGGACATGCCGAGCTCGACCGTGGCGGGCAGGCGATCGACGATCAGCTGCGCCACCGGCTGGTCCTGCACGTAGGAGACCCCGAGGTCGCCGTGGACGATCCCCACCAGGTAGTCGCCCAACTGCGCGAGCACCGGCTGGTTGAGGTGCAGATTGGCTCGGACCAGCGCGAGGATCTGCGGGGTGGCGCGGGGACCGGCGATCGTGCGGGCCGGATCACCCGGCACGACGAACATGAGCACGAAGGTGAGCAGCACGACGCCGAACACAGTGAGCACGCCGAGGCCGATTCGAGTGGCTAGATATCGAGCCATGATCTCCGCAGCGAGACGGATCCGCGACGTGCAATGCCGTCGCCGATGAGGACGAACGAGAGCACCGTGAGCACGATGCAGATGAGCGGCTCGACGACCTCGTGCGGCGCGTACTGCAGCGCGTTCTGACCGTCGTTGATCATCGCCCCCCACTCGGCGGTCGGGGGCTGCACGCCCGCGCCCAGATAGGACAGTCCGGCGCCGATCGCCACCACCGCGGCGCCGTTGAGCGCGGCGATCACCAGCAGCAGCGAGGAGAGGTGAGGGACGATGTGGCGACGCATGATCGTCGTGCTGGGAACGCCCTGAGCGACCGCCGCCTCCACGAACGTCCGCCGGCGCAGCGCGAGCGTCTCTCCGAACACCACCCTCGCGGTCCATGCCCAGTAGAGCGCCGTCACGACCACGATCACGCCGAACACCCCTTCACCGACAACGCTGGCCAGAGCGAGCCCCGAGATGACGGTGGGCACCGACAGAAAGATCTCGGTGATCCGCATCAGCACCATCTCGGTTGTGCCGCGCAGGAAGCCGGCGGTCACCCCGACCACGGCGCCCAGGCCGATCGAGGTGACGTTCGAGATGAAGGTGAACTCGAGCGTGGTGCGGCCGCCGTAGGCCAGCCGGGCGAGCATGTCGCGCCCGATGCTGTCGGTGCCGAACACATGTCCCGCGGACCCGAATGGCAACGGCAAACCGTGCGCCGAGATGCCGTTGCCGTAGATCTTGTCCGGGGCGCCGAACACCGGCGCGATCAGCGCGAACAGGATCAGCGCTCCAAGCAGCGCCAACCCCCCGGCGAGGGACGCCGACGCCCGGGGTCGCCGGGCGAGGGCGCGGAGGCTAAGCCGCCTTCCAAAGGCGGTCGTAGTAGGTGCCGTAGAAGACGTTGTAATGGAAGTTGTGGAGGTTTGGGTTACGGCCGTCGATGAAGTTCAGGCTCTCCAGGAAGATGCCGGGCGCGTCGTCGGTGATCAGACGTTCCGCCTGCGCCAGGTACGCGTTGCTCCGTGTCGCGCTGGGTGCGCGCAGCGCCTGCTGCGCGAGAGAGTCCACCTTGTGATCGGAGTAGTTCCAGTAGTTGGAGGAGCCGTCCGAGATGTAGTTGGAACTGAGGATGTCCAGCGCGGTTGGCTGGACCTGGTACCAGTGAACGGGGGCGGCGGTGAAGTTCTTGTTCTCGGTTGCCGTGTTGTAGGCGTTGTCGCTCACCGTGTCGATCGACATGTTCACCCCGATCGCCTTGAACTGCTGCTGCAGGACCTGGGCGATGCTCGGGTCCGGGTCGTCAGAGGTGGAGGTGAGGGTGAACGACGTGTTCTCGGCGCCGGCGGCGCGGAGCAGTGCGCGTGCCTTCTCCGGGTTGTAGGTGTACGGAGTCGCCACGCGGTGGAAGTCCGGGAGTCTCTGCGGGAAGGGTAGCCCCCACGCGATGCCCTCGCCGTACCCGATGCGGGCAACGGCAGGGCGGTTGACCGCGTAGTTGAGGGCCTGGCGCACCCGGACGTCTGTGAACGGGTGGCGGTGCAGGTTCAGCCCGATCCAGCGTACCGCGGGCAGCTCGACCTTCACCACGTACTTCTTCAACGAGGACTGCGCGTACACCTGGGGCACCAGCGAGGGGCCGATGCCCTCTCCGATCGAGTCGATGTTGCCGTGTTCGAGCTGCAGCAGCTCGGTCTGGGCGCTTGACCCCCACCGGTACACAATGCTGTCCAGATACGGCAGGCCCTTCCAGAAGTAATGCGGGTTGCGCCGGAAGGTGCACGTCTGGCCGGAGGTGTCGTAGCTCGTCAGCATGAACGGCCCGGTCGAGACGACGTGGCGGGCGAAGGCCGTGCCGTACTTCTGCACCACCTCTCGAGGAACCGCTGCCGTGTAGGGCTGGGCGAGGATGTTCGGGAAGGTGATGTCCGACGCCTGCAGTTGCACGCGGAGAGTCATCGGGTCGATCACCTTCAGACCGCTCACCGCCTTCGCCTTACCCTTGAACAGCGCCTCCGCGCCGTCGATCGTGTACAGGTAACTCGCGGCCCACGACGCGATCTTGGGATCGAGCAGTCGCTCCCAGCTGTACACGTAGTCCTCCGCGGTCACCGTGCGTCCGTTCTGGAACCGGACTCCGGGGCGCAGGTGGATCGTGTAGACGGAGCCGCCCTCGCTGGGCTCGAGCGATGCCGCCGCGTTCGGATATGGCCCGTCGCCGCTCGCGCCGAAGATCATCAGGGGCGCGGTCGTACAGTTGCACAACGAGTCCCAGCTCACCAGGTCATAGCCGATGGCGGGATCGAAGGAGTTGCCCTCCTGCTCCCAGCCGATCGTGATCGATCCGCCACTGTGCCCGCCGGTGGCCGGAGGCCCGGGGACGCCGGAGGCAACCTTGACCGTCGAGGTCTGCTGAGACGGCAGCTTCTGCGAGGTGCCGCCACAGCCGGCGATGTACAACGCGCTGACGCCGAGACCGGCGCCCCGCAGCAGGTCTCGCCGAGAGAGTCCCGGTGAGTCGCCGTCGGTATCTGAGGGGTCAGGAGGTTTCAATTATCAAAACGCAGTTTCGATTGCAGAGAGCCTACCGTCAGGCGGGGCTTCTGACAAGGGTGTCTTTGTGACCTCCGTTCCTCGTCGGAGCGCTGCTCAGGCGTGCCAGTGAATCAGGCGCGCCCGCGGGTCAGGGGCGCACGATGATCGGGCAGCTCAGAGCGCGATCCAGGTGGTCTTCAGCTGGGTGTAGGCGTCGAGGGCATGCAGTGAGCGGTCGCGGCCGTGACCGGAGTCGCGCATGCCGCCGAACGGCGTGGCGATCGACGAGGCGTCGAACGTATTCACCCACACCGTCCCGGCCCGCAGCCGTCGCGCGAGTCTGCCGGCGGTGGAGACATCGCGCGTCCAGACTGCAGCCGCGAGCCCATACCGCGTGTGGTTGGCGAGCTCCAGAGCGTGATCGGTGTCACGTGCCGTCTGGATCGTCACCACCGGACCGAAGACCTCGTCCTGCACGATCGCCGAGTCGGGATCCTCGGACGCGATGATCGTGGGAGCCATGTATGCGCCGCCGGGCACGGGCGGCGTGCCGTCGTCGAGCCCACCGACCAGGATCTCGGCGCCGGAAGCGTCCGCCTCACGCACGCGCGCGCGAACTCTGCCGAGATGCTCATCAGAGATGAGCGCGCCGAGGATCGTGTCCTCGGCCATCGGGTCGGCCGGCACGAAGGAGCGCGCCACGTCTGCAAGCGCCTCGACCAGCGCGTCACGGACGCGTGCGTCGACGACGACGCGCGACCCGGCATGGCAAGTCTGACCGGCGTTGTAGAAGATGCCCCAGCCGATCGCCTCGGCTGTGGCTCGCAGGTCAAGCGCGTCGGCGAGCACCACCTGCGGGCTCTTGCCTCCGAGCTCGAGTGAGACCATCTTGCCGTTGGACTCTCCCGCGTAGCGCTGAAACAGCCGACCGACCTCGACGGAACCGGTGAACGTGATCTTGTCGACATCGGGGTGGCGGCCGAGCGCCTGGCCGGCCTCCTCCCCGTAGCCGGGGACGACATTGAGGACCCCGTCCGGGATCCCCGCCTCGGCGGCGAGCTCGGCGAGCATGAGCGCACTGAGCGGCGACTCCTCCGCCGGCTTCAGCACCACCGAGTTGCCGGCGGCCAGCGCCGGGGCGAGCTTCCACGCGGTGATGATCAGCGGGTAGTTCCAGGGAACCACCGCGCCGACCACGCCGAGCGGCTCTCGCCCGATCAGGGCCAGTGCGTCCGCGCCGGTCGGCGCGATCTCGCCGTAGACCTTGTCGACCGCCTCCCCGTACCAGGCGAAGCAGCGCGCGGCGCCCGGAACGTCGACCCGACGCGCGTCGGAGATCGGATGCCCTGTGTCGCGGGCTTCGATCTGGGCAAGCGGTTCGAGCCGGTCGAGCATCAGCTGCGACAGCCGGATGAGCACCCGGCCACGCTCGGCCGGGTCAGCGAACGCCCAATCCCCCCGCGTATGCGCGTCCCGCGCGGCACGAACCGCGCGGTCGACATCGTCGCTCCCGCACCGTGCGACAGCTCCGAGGACCGAGCCATCGCGCGGTGAGATCGCGGGGAACGTCCGGCCATCGGTGGCCGGCGTGAACGACCCGCCGATACATGCCTGCGTCTGCAGCTCGAGCGACGGGAGTACCGATGCCGTCATGGCGTTCACCTCGTTGTGATCGTCTTGGCCGTGTTCGGCACAACCGTAGTCCGGCTCCGGCGATCGGTCCCCGGCCGACTGAACGCCGGCCACGACGACACCGCCGACATCTCGCGGAGGCGAGTGTTCTCACTCTGCAGGCCGGACGGCCAGCGATCGCTCCAGCGGCGCGTGGATCGCGGGTGTGATGACGGCGCCGTGCAGCTTGGTGTGCAGGGTTGCTGCCGCTTGCTCGACGGCGCAGCGGGCCTGAGCTCCGCGGTCGGCGACGATTTTCCAGCGCAGGTCGCCGTCGGGGGTGATGGCCCACGAGCCGATGATCTCGCCGTCCCACCAGAGGGTCGGTCCGATGTTGCCGGCCCCGTCAAAGAGCTGGCCGCGGGCGATGCCGAGGAACCAGTCGCGGTGCTTGTATCCCATGGGAGTCGGGTCCAGGGCCGGTAGCAGTGCCGCCACCGGATTGGCGATCGGCTCGGCATCGAGCTCGCGGTCGGCGGCGGCGAGATCAATTCCGGCCTGGCCCTGGAGATCGACTTCCTCGATCGCCAGGTGCCCGAGGGCTCGGCGGGTCGTGGTCAGGTTCCAGCCGGTCCACCATCGCAGGTCCTCCACGGTTGCCGGTCCAAACCGCGTGAGCCACCGTCGCGCGAGGTCACGCTGTGCCTCCACTGGGTCGAGCACGGGGAGCCCCTCAGGCCACCAGTTGGTGATCGGCTCCCAGCGATGCTGGCGGCTGGTCCAGGCTCCGGTCGGGGTGGCGCGGACGATCCGCCCCTCCGCACTCAGGAGCGTCAGCAGGGGAGTCGTGACGTTGTGAGCCTGCTCGGAGCGGGTGCGCGCGAGGATCCGCGTCTGCAGGATGGGCTCGTCGGCGCCAAGTTCCGCGCCGGTGGCCGTGCCGCGCTGCGTGAGCGCTCGCTGCGCGCGGGTCTCGACATCCGATAACCAATCGGCAAGGTCACCCGCGATCGGTGGGTCGCTGCCGTTGCGCGCCAGCTGGCTGATCAGCCGCCGACGCAAGGTCGCGGCGATGGTGCTGCTGACTGCGGCCTGCACGGTGGGGACGTCCTCGCGCGCGAACACGAACAGCGTGCGACGCATCGCCATCCACCGCACCAGCTCTCGCCGTTCATACATCGCATCGGCCACGTCGCCGAGCGTGCCGGTGGCGCAGCGTGCGAGCACCGACAGATAGACCGAGGCCGGATCGCTGGCGTGCAGCGCGAACAACGCTCGCACGACCGCCTCGGGGCCATCCGCGTCTCCGGCGAGATGGTGTCGACGCACCAGTGCGCGTCGCCGGTCCTGGACTGTGACTCTGCGCATCGGCTCCTTCGGTGAGACCATCACCGCCGCGGCGGGTTGCGGCGGTGCAGCCGCAGGTCTATGTTCGAAGTCGTGCTGATGCCTCAAGAGTTTGGTCTGTTCACGACGACGCCGGGACTTCCCGGCGTGGACGCGTAGCGGCAGCACGTTCATCCGCCCGGGCCAATGGCCTCGGGCGACATCGTGTTCTTCCGACGGCCAGTGGCCGTTCTGAAAGGACTCACGATGGAACTTGCAGATCACCGCCGGCTCGGCCGGCAGCTGGGCATCTTCTCGACCGAGGAGGAGTGCGGCGCCGGCCTGCCGTTTTGGCAGCCGGCCGGCGCGGTGGTGCGCCGCGAGCTGGAGCAGTTTGTCGTCGAGCTCGAGCGCGCGCACGGCTATCGGCACGTCAGTACCCCGGTCATGACCCGCATCTCGGCCGACGCAACCGTCGTCGGGGCGATCTCGTCGATGAACGAGCGCTCGCGGGCGGACCGCCGCTGCGCGTTGCGGCAGTGATTCCGCGCGACGGTCAACAGCCAGGCGACCGCCTCACGGCCAGGGGGCAGCTTCTCCAGCCGCCGCCAGGCGACCTCGAAGGTCGCCGCGATCAGGTCGTCGGCATCGGCCGCCTGATGCCCGCGCGAGAGGACGTAGCGCGCGACCGCCGGATAGTGCTCATCGAACAGCGCTCGAAAGCGGGCTTCGCGGGTCATCTACAACGTAATGTCTCCACCCCGCTCCGCGTTGCACGCAACTCCTCGACGTTCGCCCGCATCCTGCGCGCCAGAGTCGCGCGCTGACGCAGCCAGGGCTCGTGCGAAGCTGTTCGCATGAGTGATATCCGCAGCCCCACGGTCACGATCGCCGACGGCGTGGCCATGCCGCTCCTCGGCCTCGGCACCTGGCAAGCGTCCGACCGAGAGGCATATGACGCCGTCCGTACCGCGCTGGATCTCGGCTACCGGCTGATCGACACCGCGACGATGTACCGCAATGAGGCCGCGGTCGGCCGCGCGGTTCGTGACAGCGGCCTTGCCCGTGAGGAGGTGTTCGTCACCACCAAGCTGCAAGCCGGCGACGCCGGCCGCGAGCAGGAGACGATTCGCGCCAGCCTCGACGCGATGGGCCTGGATTACATCGACCTGTGGCTCATTCACTGGCCAGTCGCGCGCGGGAAGGGCGCCGGCACCTGGCAGCGGTTCATCGAGGCACGCGACGCCGGGCTCACGCGGTCGATCGGCGTCAGCAACTACAGCGCGGCCGAGATCGACGAGCTGACCGATGCGACGGGCGTCGTACCCGCGGTCAACCAGATCGAATGGACGCCCGCGCTCTACGACGCCGCGACGGTGAGCGCACACCACGACCGAGCCGTGACCCTCGAGGGCTACAGCCCGTTCAAGGCGGCGGATCTGCGCAACCCGATCCTGGCCGCCATCGCCCAGAACCGCGGCGTCACCGTCCCGCAGGTGATCCTGCGCTGGCATCTCGAGCACGGCTTCATCGCCATTCCCAAGTCGAGTGACGCCGGCCGGATCGCCGAGAACTTCGATGTCTTCGGCTTCTCCCTCGACGGCGACGAGGTCGCGAGGATCGACTCTCTCGGCGGCTGAGCGCCATCACAACGCGCGGGCCCGATCGCGTACCCAGCGTGATTGTGCAAGTGACTACAAAGTTACTCTGTGGTTAGACTCCGGTCATGCCCGAGCGCGGGAGTTCCCGAGAACGCATTCTTGAAGCGGCCTGCGACCTGATCGCCGCCGAGGGGGTCGACGACCTCCGCATCGCGCGGGTGGCGATGCGGGCGCGGGCGTCGACGGCGCTCGTGCACCGGTACTTCTCGACGCGGGACGAGCTCCTCGAGCAGGCGATACTGCATTCGTTCGATGTCGTCGCCGCTGAGCGGTTTTCGGGGGCCGAGGTGCCTGTGCCGAGTGCGACCGCCGGACTTGCGCAGGCGATCGATGTCTGTCTTCCAGCGCCGGGCAGCGCGGAGCGCGATTTCGTGCTGTGGGTCGAGCTCTGGTTGCGTGCGGCGCGCGATCCCCACCTCCAGCCGCTCGCGGCGCGCCTCTACGAGCGGTACCACACCTGGTTGCGCGACATCGTCGCTGCCGGTGTCCGCGACGGCGAGTTCACCGCACCGGGGGACATCGACACTTTCACCGACACGCTGATGGGACTGCTTGACGGGCTCGGTCTGCGCGCGTTGCTCCGCGACCCGGCGATGGATCTCTCCGGCGTGCGCAACCGAGTCGCGGAATTCGTCTCGGCCCCACTCGGAATCGAATCCGCTGCTCTGCTCGCGATGTCCGACCCGACCCTCGCGCCACCAGAACAGGCGAGGTTTGCATGACCAGGACCGATGACTGAGACCGCCGTAGTGAGAGCGCGGGGATTCCGCGACCTTGGATCGCTGCTGGATCCGGCGTCGGTCGTCGTCGTGGGCGCGTCCGAGCGCCACCCGGCGATCGTCGAGACGGCGTGCGCGGCCCCTGCCGAGACCTGGCTGATCAATCCAAGTCGTGACGAGGTGCTGGGCAGGCGCTGCTATCGCGACATCTCCGAGCTGCCGGTCGTGCCGGACGCGGCGCTGGTCGTCGTCGGTCACCGGGTCGCCGAGCAGACGGTGAGAGACCTGCTCGCCGCCGGTGTCAAGGCGCTGATCCTGCCCGGTCTGGGTGCCGAGGCCGGGGCGGAGGGGAGGGAGATCGGCCACCGGATCGCAGCGCTCGCCGACCACGCCGACGCCGCTGTGCTCGGCGCCAACTGCATGGGGTTGGTGCAGCCGGAGCGGATCTCGCTGTGGGTGGGAACACCACCGCCGGCAGTCATCGCGGGGCGGGTGTCGGTCGTGGCCCAATCGGGCTCGATCGCCGAGGCGCTGCTGGCCGGAGGACCACGGATCGGATTTCGCACGGTGGTCTCATCAGGTAGCGAGCTCAACCGTGACGCCGCCGACTGGCTGGCCGCCTTCGCCGAGGACGAAGGCACACATGCCATCGGGCTGTTCCTGGAGACGGTGCGCCGCCCTGATGCCTTTCGCGCTGCGCTGGAGGCCTGCGCTCGGGCTGCCAAGCCCGTCGTCTGCCTCAAGGTCGGCCGCTCGGCCGTCGCCGCGGCTGTGGCACTGACCCACACAGGTGCAATGGTCGGATCGGACCGCGCGTTCTCGGCGCTGCTGGCCGGCTACGGGGTGATCGAGGTCACCGATGTGCCGGATCTGGTCGAGACCCTCGAGGTCCTCGGCCGCCGGCGCCGTCCTCGAGGCCCGCGGCTGGCGGCGGTCTCTGAATCCGGGGGCGAGGCGGCGCTGCTCGCCGACCAGGCAGAGGCCGGAGGCCTCGTGCTCGAACCGATCCCCGAAGCGGTCGTCGCCGATCTGCGCGAGGAGTTTCCCAACTTCACAGAGCCCGCCAACCCACTCGACGTCTGGGCCGTCGATTCGGTTGATCGAATCTTCACGGGCGCGTTCACCCGGCTGCGCGACGCGGGCAGCTACGACATCCTGGCCGCGATCGTGGAGTTGACTCAGTTCCGGAGCTCGCGCGACATCGCCTGGTGCCGCACAGTGGTGGAGGACCTCGGACGGGCGACCCGCGGGGACTCGATATTCCCGGTGGTCATCTCGACGGGGTGTGTCGACCCACCTCCGGAGATCGCGAAGCTCGCCTCCGAGGCGGACATCGCGCTGCTGCGGGGCACCCGCGCGGCGGTGGGCGCGCTCTCTGCCGTCGCGGCCTGGCGGCCTCGTCGACCACCGCCTGAGACGATCGAGCAGACCATCGCCGTCGGCGACCTGCTGCGGGACGGGTTCCTGCCCGAGTTCGAGTCAGCCACGTTGCTGGAGCGCTACGGCGTGAAGTTCGCCTCGTTTCGCCGGGCTCGCTCCGCCCCGGAGGCGGCGGCAGCCGCCACGGAGCTCGGCTTCCCGGTGGTCGTCAAGGTCGACAACAGGGCCCACAAAGCACAAGCGGGCGGCGTCGAGCTGGATGTCGTCGACGCCGCGCAGGCAGCAGCGGCTGCGGCGCGGCTCGGCGGTCAGGTGCTGGTCGCCCGCCAGCTCCCGCCGGCCCAGGAGTTCATCATCGGCCTGCTGCGCGACCCGACCTGCGGGCCCGTTGTGTCGATCGGCCGTGGCGGGAGCGACACCGAAGCGCTGGGTGCGAGCGCCGTCGCGATCGCGCCGCTTGACCGGGACGGGGTTGAGGAGCTGCTCCGGTCGGTGTCCGGCCCGCCCCCCGGTACCCAGGGTCATGCCGATCTGATCGTCGCGCTGCGCGCGCTGTCGCGCTTGGCGGCTGAGCACCCCCAGATCGCGTCGGTTGACATCAACCCCATCATCGCCACCGCAGAGTCGGCAGTCGCCGTCGACGCGCTGGTCGTCACCACGGAAAGGACCATCAGTGCCCGCTGAGCCCGCATCGTCTCCAGTTCTCTATGAGGTGGATGGGCCCGTGGCCCGGATCACGCTCAACCGACCGGACAAGCTCAACGCGCTCAGCTACGCGCTGGTTGACGCTTTGAGCGAGGCGCTGACTCGTGTGGCCGGCGACGAAGCCGTGCGCGTTGTGGTCTTGCAGGGCGCCGGCCGGGCGTTCTCGGCGGGTTATGACCTCACGGAGGAGGTCGCCGACAAGGTGCAGGATGCGCATCAGTGGCACCGCATCCTGGAAAAGGATGTGGCGGTCACCCTGCAGCTGCTGCGGCTGCCCAAGCCGACGATCGCGGCAGTGCACGGGTACTGCCTGGCGGGAGGCTGTGACCTTGCGATGGCCTGCGACCTGATCCTCGCCGCCGAAGGGACTCGCATCGGCGAGCCGGAGATCCGATACGGATCAGGACCGGTGACGATGCTGATGCCCTTCCTGATCGGGCAGAAGCACACCAACGAGCTGCTCTTCACCGGGGACGCGATCGATGCGGCGCGGGCTGAGCAGATCGGCCTGATCAATCGCGTCGTCGCGGCTGATCGGCTGGGCGCGGAGGTGGACGCGATGGCCAAGAAGATCGCGCCGACCCCAGTGGCGGTCCTTCGGTACACCAAGCTCGGCCTGCTCCGCACCTACGAGGCGATGGGCCTGACCCAAGCGGTCAACTCCAACCTCGACCTGTCAGCGATTCTGAACGGCTGCAACACGCCCGAGCAGCAGGAGTTCGACGACATCGCAACCCGCGAGGGCCTCCAAGCCGCCCTGCGGTGGCGTGATGGGCGCTACGGGCCTCTCGCCGTCTGACCTTGGTTCCACAACCTCGTGAGGGAGATATGACGCTCAACACTGACACTCAGCCCGCGGTGGACTGGCAGCGGAACGCCCGCGCGCACATGATGCTGCATTTCACCGACATGGAGCGCCTCCAGCACGAGGACGTCCCGGTGCTGGTCCGCGGGGAGGGCTGCTACGTCTTCACCGAAGACGGCACCCGCAAGATCGATGGACTCGCGGGCCTGTACTGCACCAACATCGGACACGGCTTCGGCCGCGAGCTCGGCGAGGCGGCCCTGGCACAGATGAGCGAGCTGGGGTACACCACGAACTGGACCACCGCCCATCCCCGTGCGATCGAGCTCTCCACCAAACTGGCAGAGCTGGCACCGGGTGGACTCAACCGCAGCTTCTTCGTCAACAGTGGCTCCGAGGCGGTGGAGTCAGCCTGGAAGATCGCGCGTCAGTATCACGCCGCGCGAGGTGAAGGAGGTCGGCGCAAAGCGATCTCCCGGCGCTACGCGTACCACGGCACCACGCTGGGCGCGCTCTCCTTCACTGGGATCACCTCGTGTCGAACGCCGTTCGAGCCTCTCGCCGTCCCCACCGCGTTCGTCTCGAACACCAACCGCTTTCGTCACCCGCTCGGGCACGACGACGCGGCGTTCTGTCGCGCGCTGCTCGACGAGGTCGTCGACACGATCGAGTTCGAGGGTCCTGAGACGATTGCGATGCTGATCGCCGAGCCGGTCCAGAACGCCGGCGGATCGCTGGTGCCCCCCGACGGTTACTGGTCGGGCCTGCGTGAGATCTGCGACCGCTACGGCATCCTGCTGTGCTCAGACGAGGTGATCTGCGCCTGGGGTCGGTTGGGCGCCTGGTTCGGCGCCGAGAAGTTCGGATACGAGCCGGACCTCCTCACCTTCGCCAAGGGGATCACCTCCGCACACGTCCCGCTTGGCGGGGTCCTGATTCATGACCGGGTCGCCGGCCCGTTCCTCGACGGTCGGGCGTTCTACTCCCACGGCGCCACCTTCGGCGGCCATCCGGTCGCGGCCGCCGTCGCGCTCAAGAACCTCGAGATCATGGAGCGAGAAGATGTGCTGGGCAACGTGGGCGCGCAGGAGGGCTATCTCTCCGAGCGCCTCCAGGACCTCCGGGAGCTGCCGATCGTCGGCGACGTCCGCGGGATGGGACTCTTCTGGGCCCTTGAGCTCGTCAGTGACGAGGAGACCAACGCGACGTTCACTCCGGAGGAGGAGAAGTGGCTGCTGCACGACTTCCTCTCCGGGCGACTCTATGACCGCGGGCTGCTGTGCCGCCTGGATGATCGCGAAGACGCGGTCGTCCAGATCGCGCCGCCGCTGGTCGCCGACGAAGACGTCCTCGGCGAGATCGTCGACATCCTTCAGGCCACCCTCCAAGAGGCCGGCGAGGAGCTTCGCGCGCGACGCTGATCAGCTGGTCCGCCTCAGCATCGATGTGGTTTGACGGGCGATCACGGGCGGTGCTACCGTGCCGCCGTCGCGTTCTTCGCCGAGCGCGGCGGGGACGGGACGACCTCGACAGTGACGGAGGGGCAATGCGCAGTCAGCGCGGGCTTGGCGGGCACTCGGTGCGCAGATGGCGGTCGCTGTTGGTCGTGGCCGGGGTTCTCCTGGCGGTGGTCGGGCTCACCTCCTCCGCGTCGGCCGGCACGCCGGCTCCGGTCCGCGTCGCGCCAGCGTCGACACTCCCGAGCGGCGCCGCCGACGCGGGCGCGGTCTCGCCCTCGACGGCGATCGCCGGCGCGGTCGTGCTCGCGCCCCGTGACCCCGCAGCACTGAAGACGTTCATCGCCGCCGTCAGCGACAGGAGCTCACCCGAGTTCGGTCGGTACCTCGCGCCGGGCCAGTTCGCCGGCCGCTTTGGGCCGACTGCCGCAGCGGTCGCGGGCGTCCGCGCTCAGTTGCATCGTGACGGCCTGCGAGTGGCGGGCACCTCCGGCGACGGCCTGATCATCCCGTTCACGGGCTCGGCGGCGAAGGTGCAGCGGGCGTTCTCCACCAGGCTCGAGCGCGTTCGGCTCGCGGGCGGCGCCATCGGACGAGCGGCGACGGCGGCGATCCACGTGCCGGCGTCGATCGCGCCGGCGGTGACCACCGTCGTCGGATTGAGCAGCCTCTCCCGCGAGCAGCCCAGCGGCCTGATGCATGCGTCGCAGTCCGAGATCGCCGACCACGTGGCCGCGAAGACGAGCACGTTCCCGCATCCTGCCGGTTCGCCGACTCCGTGCAGCGCCGCCACCTCGGCCGCGGTGCACAACGACGGCCTGACCGACGATCAGATCGCCAACGCCTACGGCGCGTTCGGGCTCTACGGGGCCGGCGACCTCGGCGCCGGGCAGCACATCGCGCTGTACGAGAACGAGCAGTTCGCCCGGTCGGACATCAGGACGTTCGACACCTGTTACTTCGGTGCGAAGCGCGCCGCTCAGATGCTGTTGCGCCTGCAGGTCCACAGCGTCGATGGCGGCCAGCCCGCCGGCCCGGGCAGTGGCGAGGCGAGCCTCGACGTCGAGGACGTCTCGGCAATGGCGCCCGGCGCGACGATCGACGTATACGAAGGACCCTTCACCGGCGAGAACAGCGAGGACTACGACTCGCTGGACGAGTACACCGCGATCATCGATGCCGATCAGGATCAGGTCGTGAGCACGAGCTGGGGGCTGTGCGAGCAGTCGATCGAGCAGGGGCAGACCGGTCTTCAGCAGGCCGAGAACAACCTGTTCGAGCAGGCGGCCGCGCAGGGCCAGACCGTGTTCGACGCCTCCGGCGACAACGGCGAGGACGACTGCAACACGAACGAGACCCCGAACGTCGCCCCGGGGCAGAACCCGGTGTCGGTGGACGATCCAACCTCACAGCCGTACGTGGTCTCGGTCGGCGGTACCGCAATCAGCGACGCCTCCAGTTCACCCCCCACCGAGCAGGTGTGGAACGACGGGCCGGAGGGCGGCGCCGGCGGCGGCGGGATCTCTCAGGCGTGGGAGATGCCGAGCTGGCAGCAGGACGCGACGGTGCCCGGGATCGACCTCCCCGGCAGCGCCGCGTATCGCAGTGCCGCTGCGATCGAGCAGCAGTACGGCTTCCCGACGAACTTCTGCCAGGGAACGATTCCCGGGGCCACCGCCTCGACTCCATGCCGGCTGGTGCCGGATGTGGCCGCACAGGCCGACGAGTACACCGGGTCGGTGACCGTCTACAGCGCCGAGTACTCGGGCGTCTATCCCGGGCATGGCTGGACGACCACGGGCGGGACGTCCTCCTCGGCGCCGATCTGGGCCGCGATGCTGGCCGACGTCAACGCCTCGCCGATCTGCGCACAGTCGGCGGCCACCGCCCGCGGGGTCGGGTTCGCGAGCCCGCTGCTCTATGAGGTTGCCTCGGACCCGACCGAGTACGCCGCGTCGTTCCACGACATCACGACGGGCAACAACGACGTTTACGACCTGAGTAACGGCCAGGTCTTCCCGGCCACGACCGGCTACGACCTCGCGACCGGGCTCGGCTCGCCGGAGCTCACAGGCGCGGACGGCGCGGCCGGACTGGCGGCGGACCTGTGTACCGCGGCGGGCGCCGGCGGCGGCACCGGTCCGACCGTCACGGGGCTGTCGCCCGCTTCGGGCTCGACGGCGGGTGGCGAGACGGTGACGGTCACCGGCTCGGGCTTCGTCTCCGGAGCGACCGATGAGGTCTCGGGCGTCCAGGTAGGCGGCTTCCAACTGCCCGCCGCGAAGATCGACGTGACCGGGCCGACCACCATCCGGATTCAGATGCCGCCTGCGGTCAAGACGCTGCCCCCCGACTCTCCCGCGCCTCAGGACGGCGCCGGGCCGGCGAACGTCATCGTGACTCTGCATCACGATCAGTCGAGCGCCACCACGGCGGCCTCGACGTTTGAGTACGTCGACGAGAGCTCCGGGCCGGTCCCCAGCGTGAGCGCGGTGAGCGCCACCGGCGGTCTCCGGAACGCGCCCGCCGCGGTGACGATCCTCGGCTCCGGCTTCACCGGTGCGACCCGCGTCACGTTCGGCGGCGTGGCGGCCTCGTCGTTCCACGTCGACGGCGACAACCGGATCACGGTGACCCCACCGGCGTACTCGTCATCGACCACGTGCGCGCCACTGCCGACCGGCGGCGTCTACGCCGGCGAGAACGCGGAGAACGACATCTGCCAGGCACTCGTCCGGGTGGGCAACGCGAACGGCCTCAGTGCCACTGCGCCGATCCCGGTGCCCTACGAGGGTGCCTTCACCACCGACTCGCTGGGCGACACCGTCTTGCCGCCGGGCTGCGGGTGCGAGGGTGTGCCGGCCCCGGACGAGTACGACTACCTGCCGCAGCCGGTGATCACGTCGGTCTCCACCTCGAGCGGGCCGGCCAGCCTGGCGAGCGAGAGCGGGGACACGCTGATCACGATCCACGGCAGCGGCTTCAGTCCGCTGGCGATCGACTGGGCCAACTTCGGCCGACCGGACCGGGAGGGCTCGATCGACACCGACTTCCAGTTCGTCTCCGGAACCGAGATCCAGATCGTCGCCCCCGCCCAGGCGCCGACCGTCAACCTGTTCACCGTCCCGGTGAGTGTCCGGACTCTCGCCGGACAGTCCGCGCCGGCGACGGCGACGTACGCCGGCATCCCCACGATTACCTCGGTGACGAACCCCCAGAGCGCGAAGCGGCTTGACGGGGTCTCGGGCGCATCGGATCTCGGCGGCACCCCGATCACGGTCCACGGCCACGGATTCGCCGACCAGCTGACAGGCCCAATCCAATTCACCGACACCAGGGACGGGCCATCCTCGGGGACGCAGTACACCTACCAGGTGGTCTCCGCCGGGAAGGTGACCAGCTCGACCCCGCAGATCAACCCGGGGCTCGACGATGTGCAGTTGTGCACGGTCAGCGGCTGCAGCGCCGCCGTCCCGGCCGACGAGCTGTGGCTGTACCAGCCGGGCGACCCGCAGGTCTCCACGGTGACCCCGGCCTCAGGGCCCGCCGCGGGCGGCACGGCAACCCACATCGGCGGCGCGAACCTCGGCTGTCCGCTGCAGGTCTATTTCGGCAACACCGTCGCGGAGTCGTTCTCGGCCGCGCAGGCCGACTCCGACTGCGGCGCGACGACCGTGGTGCACGCGGTCTCGCCCGCCGGTCCGGCCGGCTCCCAGGTCCCGGTTCGGGTGAAGACGGTCGAGAGTTACTTCACCGGCAGCGGGCGCGGCACGACGACCGCGGACTTCAGCTACACGAGCTGAGCGATTCACCGCATCTCCACGCGATGCACGCCGACTGTACGACAGCCGGTCAATACCCGATGAAAAACAGAGGCTTGCGGTTCGTCCAGAAATGAGTGAGCGGTCCGGAGACGGGCGTGAAACCCGCCGGAATCCTCGACTTGGTGAGTGCGGTGGTCGCCGGTGTGGTGGGGAGCCACCGTGAAACGCTCGTGTTGCCGCCCGCAGCCGTGCCGTGGCCCAACGGAACATTCTCGATCTGCTCTACCGGCTGGTACGTCTTGGCGTTGACGTAGAGCGTGATCGTCGTCTGTCGCGGCAGGCCGGCGCCGACGAGTCGAGGCGATGGTGGGACCGAGAGCTTGATCGTCGCCTGCCCATCGACGGTTGCGGTTCCCTGCTGCGTGACCGCGCCACCACTGAGCGCCTGGTCGATCTGCCGAGCGGTACTTCTGATGCCAAGCTGCGTGCCGGCGGTGGCGGCCCCGGCCACGGTTCCCCCTGGAGGTGCATGGCGGGTGACGAAATAGGTGCGCGAGGACGGGTCCAGGAATCTGACCTGCGTATGCAGGACGCCGTCGACCGGTGTTGTGACAAGCGTGTTGACCGACAGGACGGCGCCGCTGGCTGAGCGGTCCACGCTTCGCTGGTAGGCAACGCCGGAGCGTGGGTCGATGTAGGCCCAGTCGCTGTTGCGCACGACCGGATGGGCCGGGGCGCCGTTGCCGATCCGGCTGGTCCGCTCGAGCACCTGGCCGTCGCCGGCCATCGCCAGAAGCGCTAAACGAGCCCGGACGCGTTCCACGATGTACGCGGTCTCCCGCGTTGGCGGCGGCCCGACCGAGGGCGATGGCGCCGAGGGGGGAGCACTGCCCCCAATGCTCACCGCGAGGACGCCACCGGCAGCGACGAGGGCCGTCATGGCGAATGCGGCGTATCGCACCATCGGGCGGCGCGACAGGCCGGCGGGCCACCGCCTGGCGATCTCGCGCTGAAGCGCTGAGCGGATCTGCGCGTCCCCGGCATCGCCGGCCACAGGCGTGGTCACTCCGACGTCCCGCAGCGCGAAGAGCAGGTCGTTCGTCTCAGACATTTGCTTCCCCGCTGGGTCGAAGGTTCGGATTGGACGGCGATGATCCGGCTCGAAGCGACGATTCCGCCAAGCGTTGACGAGCCCGCGTGATTCTCGAGCTGACGGTGCCCACCGGGACACCAAGCGCGACAGCCGCCTCCTCCTGGGTCAACTCGCCCCAGACCACCAGGAGCAACGTGTCTCGCTCGACGGCCGGCAACGCTCGCAGCGCCGCCACCAACTCGAGCGCCAGGCCGGCGCCCGCGTGCTCGTCCGTCGGCGGCCTGTCTCCAGCCAGATGCTCGAGCGCCGTCAGGCGACGGCGTTCAACCCGACGATGATCGGCGATCACGTGGTTGGCGATCCCCAGCAGCCACGGCAGCGCAGACGAATGTTCAGCCCGGTACCGAGCCCGCCCCCGGAACGCGCGGACGAACACCTCCGAGCCGAGGTCGTCCCCGGACCCCTCCCCAACCCTTCGCACGACATAGCGTCGCACCGGCAACCCGTGCCGCTCATAGATCCCGGCGAACGCCGCGGGCTCATCAACGGACCTGGCGAGCAACTCGCCGTCAGACGGACTGGACTCCATACCCCCTACATCGTGCGCCAGCGCGAAATCCCTCGCGGGCCGCTCACAGGCGCTTCAGGAACCGTCTTCCCATGGCGTCATTCTCCCGCGCGAGACGGGTTGATGTGGGGAGAATGCAGAGATGAACACGCGTGAGCGAGGGCGCCGGAGGCAATCAGCAGTGTCGGCGGACGCGGCCGCGGTGCTGGCGCACGTGAAGGCGACTCTCGGGGATCCAGCGGGCTGGAGCGCACCCGTGGCGCACACCAGCGTCGCGCTCGCGGTGATCGACTCGGTCTGGGGCATCAACTCCCGGTGGACGTCGGTGCGCAACGTGATCGACCGCTACCGCCGCGCCCGCCAGGGCAGCGACGATCAAGCGAATCTGGCTGACATGGCGGATCCCGACACAGACGCGCCCGAGGATCTGCTGGCGTTCATCGAGTCAAGCGGCGGCGGCGCCGCCTTCGCCGAGGTCGTCCAGAACCGGCAGCGGACATCCACGCGGAACGGGATACTGAAGGCCGAGGCGGTCAGGCAAGCTGCGAGCGTCCTGCGCGACCACCGGATCAGGACGCCGGCGGACGTCCGCGGCGCCAGTCCCGAGCATCTCGCCGCATTGCGCCAGGACTGGACCCAGATACCCGGGCAGCGCAGCGGGTTGTCGCTCGACGCCTTCCTCCTCTCCACTGGTGTGGGTTCGGTGAAGGCAGATCGGATGGTTCGGCGGTTCGTTGCCGACGCTCTCAACGCTCCCGGCGAGCGCTCGATCACGCCGGCCCGCGCCGCGGCGCTGGTCGAAGCGGCCGCCACGCTTGCTCGAATCGACGCTCGGCTCCTTGACGCCGCCATCTGGCAATACGAAAGCGACCGGGTGCGCAGACGCTGACCCGACCCGGGAAGGTCAGGTTCACTCCTGCGGCGCGCGGTTCTCCCGCTGCCTGAGCTCGACGCGTCGGATCTTTCCGGTCAATGTCTTGGGAAGATCGGTCACGAACTCGATCTTGCGCGGATAGGCATACGCCGAGTGCGTGTCGCGCACGTAGGTCTTGATCTCCTCAGCCAGCTCGTCGCACGGTTGGTGCCCGGCGGCGGGGATGATGAACGCCTTGACCACGAACCCGCGCCGCTCATCCGGTGAGGCGACGACCGCCGCCTCGGCCACCGCGGGATGCTCCAGGCACGCTGATTCCACCTCGAACGGGCCGATCCGATATCCGGCGGAGATGATCACGTCATCAGCGCGACCCTCGTACCAGAAGTAGCCGTCCTCGTCCTGCATGGCGGCGTCCTTCGTGTGGAACCACTCACCGCCGAACGTCTCACGACCCGCCTCGTCGTTGTTCCAGTACCCGAGCGGATAGTGCGGGTTGGATCGCGCGCGCAGACAGATCTCACCGCGCTGCCCTCGCGCGACCGGCTTCTCATCCTCGTCCAGGATCTGCACGTCCCAGCCCGGCAGCGGCTTGCCCATCGACCCCTCCCGCACCTGCATGAACGGGAAATTCCCACACAGCGGGTAAGACTCGGACAGGCCGTAATAGTCGAGCACGGTGACCCCGTACTGGTCCCGGAACCACTTGATCGCCTCGGGGTTCAGTGGCTCCCCCGCAGCGCATACGACCCGGAACTGACAGGGGTACCGGGTGCCCGCCTCGGCGATCGCCATCATCGACCGGATCGCAGTCGGCGTCCCGAAGACGTTCGACACCGTGTGACGGGAGAGGAAGTCGAGCTGCTTATGCGGATCGAAGCCGCCCTCGCGCTGATAGACACACTGGACTGCGCCGTAGCGCCATGGACCGATCAGTGGGCAGATCCCCGCCGCCCACGCCCACTCGCCCATGCCGTGGAAGCGCTCGCCGTCCTGGACATCGTGGCAGTAGACGAACTCCTCGTGAGCGAGCACGTACCGGTGGGCATGGAGGATGCCCTTGGCCAGCCCGGTCGTGCCGCTCGTGTAATAGAGCTGGGCAGCGTCCTCCGAGCTCGTGTCGCAGCATTCGTACTCGGTTGACGCGTCCGCGAGGAGGCTGTCGTCCAGCACGATGACGTGCTCCACCAGTGACCGCTCGATCCGGTCGGCGTTGGCCGCGTTGGTCACGAGTATCTTGGCCTGCGAGTCGGTGACGCGGTGGCGGATCCCCTCATCTCCGTACAGGATCGACATCGACAGCAGGATCGCCCCGACCTTCCACGTGCCGAAGAACGCCGCCGCAGTCTCCGGAGTTGGCGGCAGCAGCATCGCCACCCTGTCGCCCTTCTCGACCCCGTGGCGCTCCAAGACGTTCGCGAACCGGTTGGACAGATCCTGAAGCTCTCCCCAGTTCACCTCGCGGACGTTGCCGTTGAAGTCCTCGTGGAGCATCGCCTGCTTCTCGCGCGGGTGGCGGTCGCAGATGTCCGCCGCGATGTTGTAGCGCTCCGGCACCTCCCAGCGATGAGCTGCTACAGCCTCTCCATAGCGGTCGACAGTCGATCCGGGCATGCCCTCTCCTCGTCTCGCCTCAGCGACTCCCGCGGAACCACGTAAGCGGGCGCGCCATCGTATCGCTTAAGCGCCGGATCTCAGTCCGCTCAGCCAGTCGCTCGCGTGCTCAGGGTCGTCGGGAGGCACGCCGACCAACACCAGCTCGTCGACGCCGAGCTCGGCGAGAGCGTCCTGCTCGTCGCCCCGTGGGGGGTGGTCGAGCGCGACGATGATCTCCAGCTGGGCCGGGTCCCGGCCGTGGCTCTCACAGAGCGTCCGCAGGTTCGTGATCCGCTCGCGCGCCTGCGAGACGTCGGCGAGGTTGAACCCGTACCAGCCATCACCGAGGCGTGCGACGCGGCGGAGGGCGGCGTCGCTGTTGCCGCCGACGATGATCGGAAGCCGGTCTGCGTGCGTCGGCTTGGGGTTGACCCGGATATCCCTGAAGCTGACAAACGTGCCGTCGAACGATGCCGGATCCTGGCTCCAGATGGTGCGCATCGCCGCCACGTACTCGTCGGCGCGGGTGCCGCGTCGCGTGAACGGGATTCCGAGCGCTGCGAACTCCTCGCGCGACCAGCCCACCCCGATCCCGAGCGCGAGCCGGCCGCCGGACAGGCGATCGACGCTGGCGACTCGCTTGGCCAGAGCGACGGGTTCGTGCTCCGGCAGCAGCAGAACGCCGGTGGCGACCCGGATCGTTCTGGTTGCGGCGGCGGCGAAGCTCAGCGCGATCAGCGGGTCCAGCCAATCGGAATCGGATGCGACGGCGATCTGACCGTCGGCGGCGTACGGGTACCGTGACCCGCCCCGATCGACCAGGACGACGTGCTCCCCGGCCCACAACGTGCTGAAGCCACCTGTCTCGGCGGCGACCGCGACCGCGTCGATGACCTCCCGCCGCGCACCAGGTCCGATGCCGAGAGCATGCAGGCCGAGCCGCATCTCAGCTCGGGAGGCAGCGCCGATCGTCAACGACGAGCATGACATCGCAGCACATTAGTTGCAGCCAGCGTGCAATGCGGGGTGCAGTGCGTATGACTTTTGGGCCCGACGCCGTAGAGGTCTCTCACCGTGCCTGAACCTGTCGCTCGTGATCGCCGGTATCTGCCGGGCCTGGACGGCCTGCGAGCCGTCGCGGTCATCGCGGTGATTCTCTTTCACCTGGGCTTCGGTTGGGCGTCGGGAGGGCTACTCGGCGTGGGGGTGTTCTTCACGCTGAGCGGCTACCTGATCACAGACCTCCTCGTCTCCGGATTGACCTCGGGCGAGATGCGGCTGCGTGACTTCTGGCTGGCGCGGGCGCGGCGGTTGCTGCCGGCGCTGTTCGTCGTGCTGGCGGTGACCTCGGTATGGGTGTGGGCCCGTGACCCAGCCCAACTGAACACGGTGCGGGGGCAGGTTCTGGCCGCGCTCATCTACATGAGCAACTGGTGGCAGACCTTTGGGCACCAGTCCTACTTCGCACGGTTCGCGCCCGCCTCTCCGCTGAACCATCTGTGGTCGCTGGCCGTCGAGGAGCAGTTCTACGTCGTGTGGCCGTGGCTGCTGCTGGTCGGCCTGCGGTTCGTCCCCGAGCGGGCGCGGCGAAGGCTGATACGGCCACGCCTGGCCGCGGTCACCCTGATCCTGGCGGTCGCCTCGGCGGTGGAGATGGCGCTGCTGTTCCACCCGTCCTTCGATCCGTCGCGAACGTACTACGGCACCGATACGCGCGCATTCGGGCTGCTGTTCGGCGCCGCGCTCGCGCTCGTCTGGCCAAGCCGCGGGCTGAGCGGTCGCGCCGGAGCGCATGCCGGCGACATCCTCGACCTCGTCGGGTTGGCCGGGCTGGCAGGGATCGGACTGCTGATCTGGCGCACCACGGAGTACTCACCCTTCCTGTACCGCGGCGGGCTTGTCCTCCTGTCGATCTCCACCGCGATGGTGATCCTGGCGGTCGCCCATCCGAGCGCCCGCCTGGGGCGGATGCTCGGATGGGGCCCGTTGCGCTGGCTCGGCGCGCGCTCGTACGGGTTG